>JAFYLQ010000064.1 GCA_017550105.1 Clostridia bacterium
CTCGCTACGCTCGTAACGGAGTTGTGCCTTGCGGACACAAACACAAAAAATAAAGCAAGTCTTTCGACTTGCTTTATTTTTTGGTGGAGACGGTCGGGATCGAACCGATGACCTCTTGAATGCCATTCAAGCGCTCTCCCAGCTGAGCTACGCCCCCATATTTGTGCTATGCAATGAAGTACTGCGTAATGAAGTTGCCTTCGGCAAATGAAGTGCTTCGCAATGAAGTTTCTTTCGGCATACTACTGTAGAAGTATAGCATTTAAATGTTATTTCGTCAAGGGAAAACTTGCTTTTTTGTCCAAAAAAACTATTAACTTTTTGTTTATATTATTGTATGAATTTTATTAATATAATGTTTACAAAAACATAACAATTGTGCTATAATTCAATATGTGTAAACTAAATCTTTTTTGAAAGGATTGTTTTTATGAAAAAAACCAAGAAATTGTTAGCATTGCTTCTTGCTGTTGTAATGCTTTCAAGCACTCTTTGTGCAAGCGTTAACGCTATTGATTGGGGCGGCCACACTCCCTACGTGCCCGTAGATGAGGACGTTCTTCCCACCATCATCGTTCCCGGCTTGTTCCAGAGCGAAACCAAGTATTATGAAGACGGTCAGGTTGCTTTAGATGCTAACGGCAACGAATACGAAATGCCCTTCTTTATGGACACTACTGCTGAAATCGTAGGTGCTGCTGTTACAGAAGCTCTTGTTCCTATTGCTGAACTTCTTATTAATCAGGAAGATAAGGACCAGATGGCTGCTAACGCTGTTGCAGACGTTCTTTGCGAAACCTTATTAGGCAAAATGAAGCTTGACGAAACAGGTCACTTTGTAAACGATATCCGTGCTACACAGTACAACACCTCTTTCGATAAGCTCAGCGAGTCCGACCAGAAAACTGTTCTCGGTCACTTCCCCATGGAATATTACATCGAGCACGCAGGTGCAGATAAGCTTTATATCTTCTCCTACGCTTCACTCGACAATATGATTGACATTGCCAACAGACTTTACAACTACATTCAGTTCGTAAAAGAAGATTCAGGCTACGACAAGGTTAATATTGTTCCCATCAGCCAGGGTGGTTCCGTTGCAAATGCTCTTATGGAAATTTACAACGAGAAGGGCCGTTCTCTTGCTGAGGATATTAACAAGATGGTATTCGCAGTTCCCGCACTTGACGGTTCAACACTTGTTGGTGAAATCCTTGAATTCGGTCTTATTGACGAAGACAACGAAATATACTGCGAGATGCTTCCCGCTCTTTTAGGCGAGGATAATATGTTAAGCTATGCTATTAACATCGTTTTACGTATTATGCCCAACGCTGACTTACACACAATTCTTGACGTTGTGTTCACCAAATTCATCAGCGAATATGCAGGTTACTCAACTGCTCTTTGGGGTCTTTGCCCCACAGCCAACTATCCCGGTGCTCGTGAGAACTATCTTATGGCTGAGGGTATGGAGCAGATAAGAGAGCAGACAGACTGGTTCTATCAGGCACAGCTCAACTCCGATGCTAACATCCTTAAGGCTGTTGAAGACGGTGTTCAGGTTTACGACATCGTTGACTACAACAAGCCCCTCGTTCACATCGTTGACTCCTGGAACATTCCTGCAGACGGTATTATTCAGGTTGACTCAACCTCAATGGGTGCTTATGCAGCAGGTAATGACGTTAAGCTTCCTGCAGATTACGTTCCCACACACTCCAACTGTACAGACCCCGAAAATCACGACCATAAGGACCCCAATAACCTTATTGACCCCTGTACAGGTCTTCTTCCCGAAACAACCTTCTACTTCGTAAATCAGTCACATGAAAGCTCTGCTTCCAACGACGTATTTATGAAGCTTGCTTCCGCAATCCTTATGGACTCCAACTTCACAAGCGTTCATTCATATCCCGACGTATTCCCCCAGTTTAACGCAGGCAGAAATACAAAGGGCGTTGCAAAAGATGCTGAAGAATACAGAAGCTTCGACACAAGCATCCTCAACGATGAAGATAAGCTTGAGCTTGAGGAAGCTATTATTCAGGTTGAAATGATGCTTGACAACACTGTTGTTAACACAAGAGAGGTTGAAGCTGCAAAGGTTAGATTCTACGCTATTAAGGACAGAGTTGACTGGGTAGCAGAAAACAACGGTGACTACGATGCACCGATGCCCGAAAAAGAAAATGACGCTTACTTTGATTTTAGCTATCTTCTTAAGGATATTTTTGAAATCCTCAGTGACATTCTCTTTAAATACTTCGGCGGCTTAGGCTTCAGCGAGATTATGAAATAATCAATAAACAAAATGAATCCCATCGGAAATTAAATTTCCGATGGGATTTTTATTTTTTATTTACTTATTATCTGATTAACAAGTCCGGGGTTATCGGTAATAATACCGTCAACGCCTACATCAAGAAGCTTTTTGATTCTTTTTTCATCGTTTATGGTCCAGGGGTTAACCTGCAGTCCCGCCTTGTGAGCTCTTTTAACGTAGCCCTTTGTTACGTACAAATGGAAGGGATGTAGGGCATCTGCACCGATTTCCTTAGCAAAGCTGACGGGGTGAGTTGAAATCTTAAATCCCATTGTACTGTTGGGGCTGTAAAGAATACCCGTTTTGCAGTTCTTGTCAACCTTCTTACAAACCACAAGCAATGCAGGGTCAAAGCTTGAAATAAGAAGCTGGTCAAAAAGACCATGATTTTTTACTGCATCAATTGTCTTTTCTGCAATCTCGGTACCTGCTTCGCCAAAATGCTCACTCTTAAGCTCGATATCAAGAAGCTTCATATCATCGCCCATTGATTTGCTAAGCTCAAGGAATTCATCAAGTGTAGGTATTTTGACACCCTCAAATTCTGCACCCTTATATTTGCCGAAGTCAAAAGCACGAAGCTCCTCAAGGGTCATATCCTTAATTGCGCCTTTGCCCGTAGAGGTTTCGTCAATAGTAAAGTTGTGGCAGATAACGGGAATGCCGTCCTTGGTAAGGTGCACGTCTGTTTCGAAGCCGTCACAACCGATTTCAATTGATTTTTTGAAAGCTTCAATTGTGTTCTGAGGTGCTACCATATTAGCGCCTCTGTGAGAAATTACGTTACATTTAATCATACAAAGCCCCTCATTTACCTAATAATAAACCTAAAGCTACACCCGCACCGATTACGGCTACACCACCGAGTGTACCTGCAACAAGTGCGATTTTCTTTTTAAGCATATCGTCTGCATCCCATATATAACAAAGGTCATTCCACAAGGATTTGCCCACAATATCGTTATATGTAAGGGTGAAGGTTTCATAATCACCCGTCGCCTCGTCAATATCAAAAACTCTGACACCACGGCAGAAATTACCGTAGCAACGGAATGAAGCGCAGGGTGTCTGAACGAAGTTAATTCCGTCTACCACACCTGTGAAGCAGTTCTGATGGTCGTGACCGAATACAACGGCTTTAATGTCACCGCACTCCTTCATAGCCTCCATCTGACCCGTTTTCTGACTTACGGCAGAAACATATTCACCAAGGTGACCCTCACACTCGGGCTTAAGCTTGAAATATTTGTCGTCGGGACCTTTTATTGCGCCCTTTTCGGTGGAGTCACATTCCTCAATAAGCTCAAGGGTTTCGAGCATGGGTATATGCTGGAACATAAGCGAAGGTACAACCTCGCCACCGTTTTTGGCTTTAAGCTTGGCACTTGTTTTTTTGTACCATTCAACTGCCTCGGGCTTAACGTATTCGAAGCATCTGTCCTGCTCCTTATCATTCCAAGCAGAGTCAAGCATCCAAAGGTTAAACTTAACCTTTTCGCCATTCTCGGAATAAATAGGAATATTATAAGTATCGCAGTCACCGCTATCAGTTCCGTCAAGACCTATGTTACAGCTGTACTGTCTGTAGAAATCCGCCTGCTCCTCCTTTGTCATACGGTTACGGTCATCGTGATTACCGTAAATCATAGCAAAGGGAATTTTGCGCTCCTCAATAGGGGTAATGAGCTTATCAATTGCAATTTTCATCGCCTTCATTTCGCTGGGCTTATCCTTTACAAAAAGAGGAGTCCAAAGCTCACAGTCCCAAAGATGGTTACCTAAAATATTATCACCCGTAAGTACAATTAAATCGGGCTTTATATCGTCATACGCCTTGTTGAGCATACGCATCATAGTATGGCGTACGTGCTGCAAATCTTGAGCATCACTAACCTGTAATATTCTGAATTTGCCGTTTTTAAATTTCAACTGCATAATTTATCTCCTATTTTAAGCCGGGAAGCATAGCCACCGCTACGCCAAAGTAAACCAAAAGTGATACCGCATCAACGATTGTTGTAATAAACGGACTCGCCATAACCGCAGGGTCAAGTTTTAATATCTTTGCCAATATGGGCAATACGCAACCGATTATCTTAGCACATATAACCGTAGCACAAAGAGTAAGGGCAACCACAAGAGCAACCATCATATCAACGCCGTCTGTTTTAAGAAGCATCTGGTCAATTAATATCATTTTCGCAAAGCAGGCTACCGCCAAAGAAGCACCGCACAGAAGTGAAACACGAATTTCCTTCCACAGAACACGGAGCACGTCTCTGACCTCAACCTCGCCAAGGGAAAGACCACGGATTACCGTAACTGATGCCTGACTACCCGAGTTACCACCCGTACCCATAAGCATAGGAATGTAAGCCGTAAGAATAACCACCTTTTCGAGAGCACTCTCGAAGGATGAAATTATAATACCCGTAAAGGTTGCCGAAAGCATAAGAAGTAAAAGCCAGGGTATACGTACCTTCCACAGATGCCATACGGATGTTTTAAGGTAGGGCTTATCCGTAGGGGCAATAGCCGCCATTTTCTGGAAGTCTTCTTCTGCCTCTTCCTGAATAACGTCAATAGCATCGTCAACGGTAACGATACCAACAATGCATTGCTCCTTATCAAGAACAGGAATGGTAAGAACGTCGTATTTATTAAATAACTGAGCAACCTCCTCTTTGTCGGTTGAGGTTGTAACTGTTATAGGATTATCGTCCATAACGTCGGTAACAAGCTCGTCGTCATCACAGGTAAGAAGGTCCATTGCACTGATGGTACCAAGAAGCTTGTGCTTTTCTATAACGTAACAGGTGTTAACCGTTTCGGAATATTCACCCTTGGACTTAATCTTTTTAAGTGCATCACCTATAGTCATACTGGGGAAAAGGCTGATGTACTCAAGGGTCATAATGCTACCCGCACTATCCTCGGGGTAATTAAGAATAATATTAATAGCCTGTCTTTTATCTCCTGCGGCAGAAAGCATACGCTCAACCACGTTAGCAGGCATTTCTTCAATAATATCTACGGTATCGTCAATGAACATATCGTCCATAATATTTTCCAATTCGCGATCCGTAAACGCTTCTACAAGGACTTGCTCCTGTTCGGGCTCAAGGTATGTGAAAACCATTGCCGCACTCTCTTTAGGAATAAGTCTAAAAAGTAAAACCAACTGTTTTTCTTCAAACTCGGGAAGCAAGTTTGCAATATCAACAGGGTTCATTGTGTCAAAAATGCTTTTGATAGCTTTATATTGCTTTTCGTCTAAAAGCCTTTCAAAAACCTCTCTTGTCATTATTCGTTCCTCCTTTGTTTTGCGATGCAACCGGGTAACGCACCGCTTTTACTCAGAATCAGGTAACGAGGGAATGCAAATAAAAAAACCGAATCACAGGCAATTTGCCTTTGATTCAGCGACACTCAAAGTATACTCATTTTCCAAAAAATGAATACTCATACCAATTTATTGAAAATCCGCGCAACAGTACTGTCGCAACGGAACATCAGTGTCGCCGTTTTGATAAAATATGCTACTTCGCCCATGTCCGCTACTGCCTGAATCCATCGTACTGTCACACTCCTTATTATTAGAAATATTCGGGTTCTCATTCAAACCCACATTTTAATATACCCTAACTTAACACCTTTGTCAAGAAATATCACGCTAAAAAGCAATAAAAAAAGGAGTCCGAAGACTCCTTTTAATTCAGTATTGATTAACCGATAAGTGATGTGATAAGTGCCATAAGCCACTCCCAGAAAGCAAGAAGACCGTTGTACTGAGCAGTTCTTCTTTGACCGCAAACCTGACATACGTTGTTTGCCTGAGTAGCGTCTGCGCCAAGAGTTGTATGACTACCCTTGCTTGCCTGACCGTCACAGTCTGCGCAATCACGCCAATGGTCTGTGCCACTGTATTTGTAATCGCCGATGGGGTTGTGGTCAACAACAACGAGAGCTTCGTTTGAGTAAGCGTAACCACCTACTGCGTTTGCTGCGAAGTATCTGATATAAGCACCGTCATCGTTCTTATCAAGAGCTTCACCGTCATAGGGAATCCATTCGCCGCCAACAACCTTAATCTCCCAGCCTTCTGCAAAAACGTTACCGTCAACAGCAGGAGCCTCAAGCTTAGATTCAATTGTTGCACCGGGGCAGATTCTTACCTTTGCAGGAATTTCGCTTTCAATTGTGGGAATTGCTGCAGCAGATGCGAAGCAAGCAACTACACCGAACATAAGACAAACGCTTAAAAGTACGGATAAAACTTTCTTAGTCATATCTAAAGCATCCTTTCAATACTACATTTTTTTCTATTTTAACATCTATACACAAAAAATGCAAGTGTTTTGAAAAGTTTTTATATTTATCGCACCCGCGAGTTCGGGTGAGTAATTCGACAAAGGCGCGTGCAATAATGCCTTAAATCCACCAAGCGGCGGCAAGACCCTCTTTTATTATGCATTTTTTAAGAAGGTCAACGGCTTTTTCAAGGCCTTCGTTCTGACTCATAATTGAATCCTCGTGCTCGATGGAAATAGCGTAATCGTAGCCCACCATACGAAGGTTACTGATAACGTCACGCCAATAGCTTTCACCGTTACCGAAGCCAACAGAACGGAAAATCCAAGAGCGGTTAATCTCGTCCGCATAGGACTTTGTATCAAGAACACCGTTAACACCTGTATTAAGAGCGTCAATCTTAGTGTCTTTAGCGTGGAAGTGGAAAATCGCACCCTCTTTGCCTAAAGCACGGATAACCGCAACGGGGTCCATACCCTGCCATATAAGGTGGGAAAGGTCGAGGTTTACACCGATTTCCTTGCCGACTGCAGCACGGAGCTTAAGAAGACTCTCGGTATTATAAACACAGAAGCCGGGGTGAAGCTCAAGGGCAATTTTATCAACGCCGTGAGCGGTACTGAATTTTACAAACTCCTTCCAATAAGGAATAAGAACCTCGTTCCACTGATAATCAAGAACTTCGCCGAAATCGTTGGGCCAAGGGCAGGTTACCCAGTTGGGGTACTTTGATTCTTCGCAGTCACCGGGGCAGCCTGAGAAGGTGTTAATCTGATGAACACCGAGCTTTTCTGCAAGAAGAACCGCTTTTCTCATATCCTCATCAAAGTTTTTTGCAATTTCCTTGTTGGGATGAACGGGGTTACCGTGGCAGCTGAGAGCACTGATTTCAACGTTATATTTTTTAAGAAGTGCCTTAAAATCCTCAAGGGCCTTATCATCGTTGAGTAAAATATCGGGGTCTGCGTGGTCCTTACCGGGGTAGCCGCCGCAACCGATTTCAACCATTTCAAGACCAAGGGATGAAAAATATTTTAACGCTTCCTCAAGGGAAACTGAGCCGAGCAAATTAGTTAATACACCAAGTTTCATATTCAACCTCTGATTAAAAATTTTCTTTAAGCCATTTGTAGCTTCTTGTAATGTCCTCAAGACCTGTGGGTACCGGGTCATCATTTTCAAGAATTACCCAATCAAGACCGATTGCCTTAACACCCTCAACAACCTTTGCAAGGTCATTTTCGCCCTCGCCTAAAGCCATGGGCTTTCTGTCAACGCCGTCCTTGATGTGAATAAGAACGATTTTATCCTGATTAGCCTTAAGATACTCTACGTTGTCGATACCTGCGCAAAAGCTCCAGTATGTATCAACCTCAAGCTTACAACCATCGGCAGAAATAATATCCATAGCATTTTTGCCGTCCTTAAGGTCTAAAAATTCCTCTGTATGGTTGTGGTAGTAGGTATCCATTCCGTTTTCTCTGGCTACAACACCTGCTGCGCTAAGAACGTCGCCTGTGTTTTTAGCCTCCTCATATGTGCTGTGGGGCGCACCGCCTACACCGAGGTATTTTGCGCCTAATGCCTTACCATAAGCAATGGTATTTTCAAGATTTTCGGGAAGGAAGTCGTTAAGACCCATATGGGAGCCAACAACCTCAAGCCCTAATTCCTCGCATCTTGCACGAAGAGTATCAGCCTCAAGACCAAAATAACCTGCAAACTCAACACCGTCAAAGCCGATTTCCTTAACCTTGCCGAGAACCTCAAGCATATCGTTGCCGTCCTTGATATGGTCACGAACGGAATATAACTGTACTGCAAATTTCATATTAATACCTCATCAATCATTAAAATATACAGGAGCACCTGTTTTAGCGGATTCGTAAATTGCTTCAAGAATTCTTGTAACAACAAGGGCTTGTTCAGGAAGAACAACGGGGTCTGTGTCGGTACGGATAGCGTGAATCCATCTTGCCGCCTCTACCTCTGCGGGTGAACCGCTCTTATGTCCTTCAAAGAATGCGGCACCGCCTGCATCAAGATTGGGCTTTTCAATACACTGACGCTGATTTTTTATGTAGTTAAGACGGGCTTCATCATTGAGTGTATCTGCACCGCCCTTGTCACCGCAAATCATATAGCAGGCTTCGTTGGGCTCTGCAATATTGAGTGCCCAGCTTGATTCGAGGTTAATAACCGCACCATTTTTCATTTTAATGAAGCCGAAGGCAGAATCCTCAACCGTAAACTTTTCGGGATCCCAAGCCCCCCATGCATTACCCTGCTCGGTCTGGTCAGCAAGTTTTCTGAAGGTCTGACCAACAACCATTTCGGGCTCATAGTTATTCATTACCCAAAGGGTCATATCAAGAGCGTGGGTACCGATATCAATAAGAGGACCGCCGCCCTGCTCGTATTCGTTAAGGAAAACGCCCCAGGTAGGAACTGCGCGACGACGAATGGCAAGAGCCTTACCGTAGTAAATTTCACCGAATTCACCATTTTCAGCACACTGCTTAACGTAGAGGTTGGCATCTGTCTGACGGTTCTGATAACCGATAGTGAGCTTTTTGCCCGTTCTTTTGGCTGCTTCGCACATTGCCTTGGCTTCCTCATAGGTTTTTGCCATGGGCTTTTCGCACATTACGTGCTTACCTGCTTCAAGTGCATCAATTGTAATAAAGCTATGGGAACGGTTGGGTGTACAAACGTGAACAACGTCGATAGTTTCGTCCTTAAGAAGCTCTTTATAATCCTCATAAACCTTAGCATCGGGAGTGCCGAATTTTGCGGCAGATTTCTCGGCACGTTCAAGTATGATATCACAAAAAGCAACAATCTCAACACCCTCAACCTTCGAAAGTGCGGGCATATGCTTACTGTTAGCAATACCGCCGCAACCGATAAAACCAATCTTTAAAACCTTATCATTCATAAAAATGAACCTCCTTGCCATAAATAGAGCGAAGGCTACCGCTCCATATAAAATCATACAATATTATTATATTATATTTGAGGTTATTTTCAAGAGAATTGCCCAATAAACAGGGGCTTCAAAAATACCAAAAATACACCCATTTATTTAGGAAAAACACACAAAAGAAAAGGTGCACTCCTTTTGAAGTGCACCTAATAGATTTAATTTTTAATTAGCTGAACAAACCGCCCAATGCTTCGGGAAGAACAACTGTGATATACTTAATGATGAGGCCGAAGATTTCTGTGAAGAAGTTTGCAACTGAACCGTCGATTGATCCGAAAAGGTCTGTAGGAAGCTTTGTACCTTCGGTAGCATCGTCCTTAACGGTTTTCTTGATTGCATATTCGTCAACCATTGTTACTTCCTGAGTATCGTCGTTAACAACGTATGCTCTGTAAACAAGGTAGTTGCCGTCAACCTCGATGTTAGCGAAGCAACCGCCTGCATAGGGGTTTGTTTCAACATCGTTTTCGTCTTTTTCGCTTCTTGTGGTGAAGTAAACGTCAGCAGCGTCCATAATAGAGCTTGTAACACCGTCGTTTACGCCGTATCTCTTAGTACCTGCAGTTGAGGGAAGAGCATAAACAGCGCCTTCGGGGTTAACTGCAAATGTAACGTCCTGACCATTGTGTCTTTCGGTGATGTAAACTGTATCCTCACAAACTGCATCACCTGCAACCTGCTGAGTTCTGAAGTACATGTGGTCGTGACCTGAAAGAACCATATCAACGCCTGTTTCATCAACGATTTCGATGATTGTTTCTCTCATAGCAAGAGTATCAGGCTTAAGGATGTTCTTACCTGCTGAATAAGCAGCTCTGTGGAGTAAAAGAACCTTCCAGTGAGCGTCAGAAGATGTAATATCGTTGTATACCCAGTTTCTCTGTGCTTCTGTCATGGGATACATATCGTTTGAGTTAAGAACTGTGAAGTGAGTATCGCCGTAGTCGAATGAGTAGTATGTACCGTTAACGCCGTTAGCAACACCGTCGCCTGCATCAAGGTTGAACATTGTGTCGAACCAGCCAACGTTAAGCTTGTCGGTAATGTTACCCTCGTGGTTACCTGCAACTGGAACGAGTGTAAGGCTTGTGTTAGCTTCATTGAAAGCTTCGCCGTACCAGTTCCATTCTTCGTTTGTGCAATCGTTAACGAAGTCGCCAAGGTTTACAACGAACTCTGCGTCGCCGTTAAGCTCCATAGCAGCATCCATAACACGAGCTGCCTGTTCGAAGTTCTCTTTGCTGCTTGCCTGAACGTCTGCAATAGCAAGGAATGAGAAGCTATCATCACCATCGTCAGTAACGAATGTGCCAACGTCACTCCAGAGGTCTCTGTCATAGCTGCCTACACGATAAACGTATTCTGTGCCTGCTTTAAGACCTGTAGCAAGAGCCTTATGGCAATAGTAGCCTTCCCATGAAGAAACTGTGCCTTCGAAAGTAATTGCTTTTTCAAAACCTGTTGAATTGTAATCAGCTACAGAAACCACCTGAATAGCGGAATCGCACTTTTTCTCGGTAAACCAAGTAAAGCCACGCTGAGCCTCGGCATCACCGTTCATTGTACAAGTGATACGAATTGCTTCAAAACCTGTTGTTCCCTCTGCAGATGCGCCAACGCCGATGCAACCGAAAAGCATCATAACTGCGAGCAATACTGCAAGAGCTCTTTTTGCTGTCATCTTCATAACTACCTCCGTAATTATATGGATTTTGGGCACAAGGTTAGACTAATACCCATTTTTATTCCCTCTCATTATACACACAAAGTTTCAATATTTCAATAGTATTTTTAAAAAAAAGAAACTCCCGCACTTATTTTTGTGCAGGAGTTCTAAAAAAAGCTTAATATTTATCCTTACAAGAAATGGTTGAGGAGTAGGCACTTATGTTTTTGCCGTCAACCGCCTTTGCCGTGTAAGTGTACGTAACACCTTTTTTGGCAGTTTTGTCCACAAAAGTTACGTTATTAACGCCCTTCACCGTAGCAAGTCGCACCCATGATGAATTAGCGGTTTTGCGGTAAACGTAATAACTCTGAGCGCCGTTGACCGCACCCCATTTAACCGTAACACCTGTTTTACCGCTTACAGCACTTTTCATAACAGGGTCCGAAAGACGCTTGGTATACAAGCCCTCGGCATCAAAGCCGCTATCACCACCGTTTACGGCGCGTATTGTGTAGGTGTAGACCGTTCCGTTTTTGCTTTTTACGGAGGTGTCAGTATATTTAAGGCTTTTGGTTGTGCCAATGCACGTCCAATATTCAACACCGTCTTCACGTCTGTAAACACGGTAGCCCGTAGCACCCGTAACCTTAGCCCACTCAACACGTATGCCCGTTGTTGCATTGCTTATTTTAGTAAGCTCGGGAGTTGATACGCACTTTATTTTAGCAGTTTTAACCGAGTCATAAACACTGTAATCCCCCGTTACGTTAAACGCTCTTGCACTATAGTAGTAGGTGGTATTATTCTTGGCAGTTTTATCAAGGAAGGTGCTTGACGTTGTAGTTTTAATCCTTGTCCAATTTTTCTCACCCGAAGCCCTGCGATACACCGCATATTTTACGGCTCCGTCAATTTTATTCCACGAAACACTTACACCGCCAAGGGTATTAACAGCCCGAGCCACGGGAGTTTCGGGTGTAAGCTGAGGTACAGCCTTATAATTGAATATGTACGAGCACTCTTTACAAACCTGTGTTTTTACGCCGCTATCAAAGGCGGTAGCAGACTTATAGTCAACCCATTTTTTAGCCTTATGCTTACATACACTCAACCGATGATAAGTAAAAGCTACGTCTTCTCCGTTGCTTTCACTAACAAAGCATCGTATTTCTTCACCCGGTGTAAGGTACACGGTGGCACTAAAGCCCAGCTTGTTATTTTCATAATCTGTGTCATCAAAGGAATACGTAAACATTTTATTACGTGTGTATTCAAAATAAGTGTCCTTATCACCTATGGACTCAAAAACATACAGACCCTCGAGAACTGCTTTGAAGGTGAATTGAGTACCGCTTGGAACGTGGTATTCGACACCTGTGGCAAAGCCCGTAAGAGGATATTCCGAGCAGTCGCAATCTATTTTGAAATTAACATCCGCAGCGCCATAATCATTGACCGAGAAAAATACCGTTTCGCCTTTTTTAATATAAAGCTCACCCAAAAAGTCGTATCCGTTTTCATCATCAAAGGCTTCGTATGAGCCGTCGGGTAATTGAAGCACAAGGTAAGGGTCACACTCACCGCTATTACTTGAACTGAACTGATAATAATCGTCGTGGTCTGCGGTAAAGTAGAATACCGAACCGCTTTCTGCAGTGTAATCGGTTGTGATTGCTTCCTCTACCTTTTTAATACTGAAATTAACAACCTCATCCTCGGCGTAGGTGTCAAACTTACAATTAATTTGTTCGCCTTCTTCGAGGAACAAGTACGCAGAAAACTCCGCACTGTTCTTAAGATTGTCAAACACCTCTGTCGCTGCATCCTTGAATTCAACCTCCAGCACAGGGTCAATATTATTGTAGGAGCCAATTGCATACCAACCCGTTTCAGGTGCCTTGAACACAAACACCGACTCCGTTTCGCAGGTATATTCACCCACGGCATCAATATAAGTAACGGAAGCTATAACCGGAGTGCAAAGTGCAACAGAAAAAAGAATTATAATAGCCAACGAAAGGCTGATGATTTTTTTCATTACTTTCCCACTCCTTTGATTTTTGATAATTCAATTATAACACAGACTAACCTTTTTTCAATGTATAATTACTAAATATTTTTATTGTTTTTATAAAAAACTACCCGCTACGAAAAAACCGAAGCGGATAGCATAAGCTTAAAATTATTTCATTTTAATCTTGTAGCACTTGATTTCAAAGGGATTGATTTCAAAGCTGAGAGTATCACCATTTGCAATATCAACTGCAACGTCGTTTCTTTCAAGAAGGTCACATTCCGTAACGCTTTCAATTTCAGCAAAGAGCTTTGCTGTAACTGCTGTGCGTCCGCCTGCCTTTTCAACGAAACGAACGATGTAAGCGTCCTCGTCCTCGCACTTCTTAACTGCTTCAAGAGTAACGTTCTTACCGTCAACGCTGATGAATGACTTTGCATCGTCACCATTTGCAGCGCCGTTGATTTCAACCGCAACTGCAGGGTTGTTGATTTCAAGACCTCTTACAAGAGTTTCAGCATTCTTCCAGTTACCTGCGTGAGGATAAATAGAATATGTGAAGTAGTGGTCGCCACGGTCTGATTTGGGGTCGGGGTTCATGGGAGCCTTGAGAAGAGTGATAATCATTCTCTGCTTATCAACCTCGTAACCATATTTGCAATCGTTAAGGATTGATACACCGTAGTTGTCCTCACTCATATCGATGAAGTTATGAGCAGAAACCTCAAACTTAGCCTTGTCATAGGGATTATGGCGGTAGTTGGAGCTTTCGATAGTAGCGTAAGCAATATCACGAGTGAACTTCTGAGCCTTAACATCAACATCGAAGCCAACTTTAAGGAGTTTCTCCTGCTCGTTCCAGTTGATGAATGTATCGAAGTCGATTCTGTCAAGGTCGTTGTAGATAATGATATTCTGTTTAACGAGTGACTTGTTGATAACCTTTTCGAAGGATACAACTGTAAATACGTCACCTGTTGCAATACCTGTTACCTTACCTGCCTCAGTATCAAACTGACGGTCAACGTAGGAAGCAACGATATCCCAAGCATCATATTTACCGGGAAGGTCCTCGTAAAGACGGAATACGTTACCCTTGCCTGAAAGCACCTCACGGTTATTCTTCTTATCGAAGATTGAAACGAGCTCTGCGCTTTCGTCAAGTTCAACCTTGAAATTAGCGTTTTCGATAACGTTGCCTTCAAGAGCCTTAGCCTCAGCAACTGCACCCTCTTTAGCGTAGAATACCTTGTAACCAACTGCGGGAAGGTCCTCAGCTACGAAAACAAGCACCTTTGTGCCGTCAAGCTTTGTATAAGCCTGAGTAGCAAGCTTGTTGCCGTCAGCATCGTAAATTTCAACGTCCTTGTAGGGAAGCTCAACCTTCTGAGTAGCGTTAACACCAAGAGAGTTGAAAAGTGCAAAAGGCTTGCCGTATTTTTCAGCACCGTTTACGTTACCTGCGATAACATTGAGTGCTTCGTCACGTACACCCTCACCGATTGCGATAATATTATCGTAAATTGCACAAAGGTCACCGAATACCTCGGTAATGTGTGAGCCGGGAAGTGAGTCGTGGAACTGGTTAGTAAGAATAGCCTGCCAACCCTCGTTAAGCTTTTCAAGAGGATATTCGTAGCCGTACTGCATAGCAATACTTGCGAACATCTCAGCCTGACGGTAAAGGTTTTCAGAATATCTGTTAAGCTTTTTAAGAAGAGCCTTTGTTGTGTGAACACCACGGTGCTCCTCAAGGTAAAGCTCGTCCTTCCAAGTGGGGATATTATCCTCAGTAGCGTTAGCCTTCATACGAGCAAGTGAATCCTCAATCTTGCTTGTCTGAGTCTTGGGAAGACCAGGGAAGTTTTTGTAACGCTTTACGTACTCAAGCATTTCGGTGTCAACACCGCCGCCACCGTCACCCCAGCCGTAGCAGTACATTGATTCGCCGATGGTTTCTTTATCTGTATATTTCTTCCAGTTAACCTTAAGTGAGTCTGCCTCAACAGTACCGATAAAGTGTGTGGGAGGAACAATTGAGAATACCTTTGAGCCGTCGGGACCTTCCCACCAGAAGGTGTTATACTGCCAGGGGTTAGTATCGTTCCAGATACCCATTTTATGAGTTACGAAATACTCAATGCCTGCTTTTTTAAGAATCTGGGGCATTGCATAGCCATTACCGAATACGTCAGGAACCCAACAGGTCTTGGGTGTGATGCCGAAGTTCTTTTCAGCAAAGCGAACACCATGAAGAAGCTGACGAACGAAGGATTCACCTGAAACAAGGTTACAGTCGGGCTCAACCCACATTGCGCCGATGTATTCCCATCTGCCCTCTGCAATACGCTTTTTAACCTGCTCGTAAAGGGAGGGATACATTTTTGCCATTTCGATATATGTAGGTGCAGTGCTCTGTGAGAAAATGAAATCGTCGTACTGCTCCATAAGACGAAGCATTGTAGCGTGAGTTCTGCCGAGCTTACGAACGTACTCCTTGTATGCCCACATAAATACGATATCAAGGTGGGAGTTACCGATAAGAGCAATGTTACCCTCTGATTTGTAGGATTCGTTGTTGTAAACCTTATCCTTAAGAATCTTCTGAGCCTGACGAAGACCTGCTTTAAATTCCTCGCCGTCAAGGTCAAAGTTCACGTATGAAAATGCCTCTTTAAGTGCAGCGCGGATAAGCTCTGCAAGACCTGTATCAAGAACAGGCATAAAGAGAGCGTTGAAAATAGCCTTGAAGTCCCAGTAAATCTCTTCAATTTCGGGGTCAACAACGCCGATGAATGAGCAAGAAAGAGTTTTAACTGTTGACTCGTTTGAGTGCCATACGTAGTAGGACTCGATATCAACGTCGTAGTGCTCGTCACCCTTAGCGCAATCTGTAAGAAGAACTGAGTTTCTGAAGGGGTCAAGACCCTGATAGGGCTCACCGTTAAGTGTAAGAAGTGAGTCACCGCCGAAATATACGTTAAGGGTTACTCTTTTGCCCTTGAAGCGTTCGGGCATATCGAATGAGTTTTTGAAGAATGCACTCCAGCCGTTGTTACCCCAACGGTCACCAACGTCAAGCTCCTTCCATTCGTCGTAAAGGAACTCGTAATCGTTAACACCTTTATAAATACATTCTCTCATTTTCCATGCGGGAATGGACTCGATATCGGTGTAAATTCGTTTTTTAAGGTTTTTGATTTTAAGTGCCGCAACGTCGTCAAAAGAGAAGATACCTCTCTGTTTGCCCTTAACGGCATCACGCCAATCATCAACATGGGCATCCATAGCGTCAAGAGCTGCTACTGCGTCCATATTTTTAATTTCTGCCAAAGCCATCGTCCTTTCTTAAACCGAAGACATAACTCTCGATTTTATTCATAGATAAGTATATCACCATAATTTGTAAATTGCAAGTTGAAAATGGCAAGTGGCAAGTTTCGGGGCAAAGCCGATTTTTAATTAGGAGTGAGGAGTGAGGAATTAGGAATTAAGGGGCAAAGCCGATTGTAGATTTAGTTGTTGAAAAAGGGATATTACTGTAGGGGTCAGGCTCGCCTGACCCGTTTATTTTGTCGTAAACTTTTTCTTTTCGGGCTAGGCAAGCCTAGCCCCTACGGTGGTTGGTTGTTCTATTCGACTGAAGAAAAGAGGTTAGCGAACTACCCACCACCATTGGCAGAGCCAATGGTCCCCCTCCCTTTTTCGGCATAGCCGAAAAAAGGATGATAGGCTTCGCTTTGTTTTTACTCTGTATTACAATCGGAAGCGAAGCTTCCCCGATAATTACGCATTACGAATTATGAATTACGAATTCTCGGGACCCTCCACCGTCTGGCGACGGTCCCCCTCCCTCCTAAAGCAGGGAGGCGAGGCTTGCCCCGAAATTCCGCATTTAATTTCCCTCTTGCTTTATCAACGCAAAGTACTGTATAATTAACTTAACACTAAAAAACTCGGGTGATTTTATGAATCATATCAGCAAAAAAGAAAAAATTAATTTCTATGCGGGGCTTTCGGGTCAGAATATGGTCTATTCCCTTGTGGGTGCAAGCTTTTTCACCTACTTTATGACGGATATTGCCATGTTCCCTGCGGCAGTTGTAACGGTGCTTCTTATTGTTATGAAGGTATGGGATGGTGTAAACGACCCCATTATCGGTTCATTCATCGACAAGCACACCTTCAAAAACGGTGAAAAACTTCGTCCGTTTTTACGCTATACTCCCCTTCCCGTGGGTGTTTTTTCAGTACTTGTTTTCCTTGTTTTTTCTACGAACGAGGATTTACTGTGGTTACGTGTGGCGTACTTTATAATTATGTATATCGGTTGGGATATTACCTACACCTTGCAGGACGTTGCCCTGTGGGGTATCACCGCTTCCGTTTCACCCAACGGTGACGAGCGTGACAGCTTCGTTAAGTGGGCACGTACCATCGGCTCCTGTGTGTTCGGTATTTTCAGTTCCATCATTCCTATGATAATAGAAATGGTAGCCAATGCCACAAAGAGTAAAATGGCTACCGTTACCCTTGTTTTTGCGGTTATTTTCGGTATGGGCGGCGCAATGCTCAGCATAAGAGCCTACAAGGCGCAGGAGCGTGTAATTGTTCCCCCTAAGCAGAAGCAGAAATCAATGCTTGAAAGCTTTTCGCTTTTGTTCAAAAACAAGATGCTTATGCTCGTTACCCTTTCAAACCTTTTCGGTGCATTGGGCTTCGGCGGAAACCTTGCAACATATTTCTTCAAGTACAAGCTTCCTACGGATTTCCTCGGTGAAAACAGCATTATAGGTGCTTTGGGAATTACAACTATTTACTGGGCTATTACCGTTGGTCCTCAGTTCATAGGTATGGTTTTTGCAGATAAATTAAAGAAAATCTGCAGAGGTCACGTAAACGTGCTTATTTTTGCGCAGGTGTGCAACATCGTCACAAAGGTTGCCGCCTTCCTTATAGGCTTCGAGGGTGCAAACCTTCTTATAGGTATGGCTATTCTTGCAATAGGCAGTATTCCCATGGGTGCAATAAGCATTGCACAGACCTCCGTTTTCTGCGACAGTATTGACTATATGGAATGGAAAACAGGCAAGCGTATGGAGGGTGTTACCTTCTCAATGCAGACCTTCTTTACAAAGGTTTCAAGCGGTATTACAGGCGGGCTTACAACCCTCTCGCTTTCACTTATCGGCTACAAGGCAATTGACGACAGTGCAAAGGTATTCATCGGCACACAAAGTGCGGCATTTGAAACCTGGATATGGCCATTGTTTATGCTCACCCCCGTAATTGCAAGTATCCTTTATATAATCCCCTTGCTTTTCATAAGATACTCCCCCGAAAAAAGAGCACAGGTTGAAAAAGACCTTGCCGAAAGAAGAGCGGAAAACAATGCATAATTCGTAATGCGTAATTCGTAATGCGTAATTCGTAATTATTCGGATTACGCATTATTTTTTCTAAAAACTGATTTACTTGTAAAAATCTTTGTGTTAATATATGTATAATTATGTAAATCGGAAAGGATTTTCAATTATGTTACTTGACAAAACACTTTATATTCCCGACTTGGGTGAGGTTGGTGTGGACAGTGGCTTCCACCTTCTTCCCGCAACCGAGGACGGAAAATTCGTAGCAGGTAAAAACGGCGTTGAATTCGTGGTTGCCACAGGCGACCAGAAGGTTGAGTTTGTGTCCTTCGGCACTCACACACTCGCTTGTGTTAAGTCCGCTATTGCGTACCCCGTTTACTACCCCGTTGCACCCGTTAAAACCGAGTACCCCTTAAAGGCTGTGCTTATGGACCTTGACGGCACAACAGTACGCAGTGAGGAATTCTGGATCTGGATTATCGAAATGACAACTGCAAGTATGCTCGGTAACCCCAAATTCCAGCTTGAGGAAGCAGATATTCCCTTCGTTTCAGGTCACTCTGTTTCAGAGCACCTTCAGTATTGTATCGACAAATACTGCCCCGGTGAATCTCTTGAAAAGGCTCGTAACTTCTACTTTGAGCACACCCACAGAGAAATGGAAGAAATTATGGCAGGCAGAGGTAAGGACGGTGCCTTCACCCCCACAGAGGGCGTTAAGGATTTCCTTTACGAATTAAAGGATATGGGCATTAAAATCGGTCTTGTTACCTCAGGTCTTTACGAAAAGGCTTGGCCCGAAATTCTTTCTGCATTCAAGACCCTTGGTATGGGCGACCCCAAGGATTTCTACGATGCAATTATTTCTGCAGGCTTCCCCTTAAGAAAGGGTAGCGTTGGTACTCTCGGTGAGCTTTCACCAAAGCCCCATCCCTGGCTTTACAGCGAAACCTCAATCGTTGGTTTAGGCGAGGCTTTTGCAGACAGAAACCACGTTGTAGGTATTGAGGATAGCGGTGCAGGTGCTTGCTCAGTAAGACTTGCAGGTTACACCACCATCGGTATTGCAGGCGGCAATATTGAATCAAGCGGTACAAAAGCCGTTTGCTCACACTTCTGCCAGAACTTTGAAGAAATAATGAAAATTATAAAAGGCTAAGGAGGTAAAATGTACTATGGAAAACAAAGATAAAATCCAGTGTCATTTTATATCAAACACCCATTGGGACAGAGAATGGCGTTTTTCTGCTCGCAGAACACAGTATATGTTAGGCTATATGCTTGATATGCTCCTCGACATTCTTGATAAAAATCCCGATTACAAGCATTTCCACCTTGACTCACAGACAATGCCCATTCAGGATTATCTTGAGGTTTATCCCGAAAAGAAGGAAAAGCTTCAGAAATACATAAAAGAGGGCAGAATTGCCGTTGGTCCCTGGTTCTGTCTTCCCGACGAGTTCACCGTTGGTAGCGAGGCACTTATCCGTAACCTTCTTTTAGGTCACAAAATCGGTAAGGAAATGGGCGGCATCAGCAAAACAGGCTACTCACCCTTCGGTTGGGGTCAGATTTCTCAGTTTCCTCAGATTTACGACGGCTTCGGCATTCACTTTGCTTCATTCTACCGTGGTATTAACGAGTACAAGGCTCCTAAGTCAGAATTCTTCTGGGAAAGCCCCGACGGAACCCGCATTTATGCATCCCGTCTTGCTAAGCGTCCCCGTTACAATATCTGGTACGTTGTTCAGCGTCCCGTTTACTTTAATCAGACCGATGAAAACAACCGTGATATGCTTTGGAACGACAACAACGGTGTGTTCAAGCTTATCGACAGAGATTGGAAGCTCGACTATCAGTACACACATCCCTTCTTTGAATATCACAAAGAAAACGTTAAAGCCCGTGCAGAGCAGGCTATGAAGGAGCAGGACAACGACTGGACAACAAACCACCGTTTCTGGTCAATCGGTCACGACTCATCCTGCCCCGACGAGCGTGAGGTTGAGCTTGTTAAGGACCTTAACGATTCACTTCCCGAGGCAGAGGTTTTCCACAGCACTCTTAAAGAGATGGAGCAGGGCATCATCGACAACTTCAAAGCAGACTCACCCGTGCTTAAGGGCGAAATGCGTGACCCCTACACAAAGGGTAGCGTAAGTGAGCTTTGCGGTTGGATTCTTTCTGCAAGAACCTACATCAAGCAGGAAAACTTCGACACAGAGCGTCGCCTTATTAACTACGCAGAGCCCATGGCAATCTTTGCGGCTCTTTCAGGTGCTCCCTACTCACGTAACTTTATCGACCTCTCTTACAACTATCTTCTTCAGAACCACGGCCACGACAGTATCGGTGCTTGCGGACGTGACGTTGTTTACGAGGACGTTATGTCACGTTACAGACAGGCAAGAGAGCTTTCAATGTGCGTATTTGAACGTGCATTTATGGATATTGCAGGTGACATTAACCTCAAATCCTTCAGCCGTGATGATGCGGCAGTTGTAGTATTCAACCCCGCACCCTTCAAGAGAAGCGAAACAGTTAACTTAAGACTTGAAATCCCCGCAGAATGGAAGGCAGACAGCTTTGAAATCCTTGACGAGGACGACAACGTTATTAAATATCAGGTTATTTCCACAAATAAGGAAAATGCTCAGATTATCCAGAACCCCAACGATACTGCAAACGTTCTTCACACTCAGCAGTACTACGTTGCGGCTGAGGTTTACGATATTCCCGCAATGGGCTACAAGACATTTAAGATTCGTCCCCTTTACAACGTTCGTGCAACAACTCCCGTAACACTTGTTAAAACAACAAACGTTATGGAAAATGAATATCTTAAGGTTAGCTTCAACCACAACGGTACCTTCAACGTTATCGACAAGGAAACAGGCAAGGAATTCAAAAACCTTGGCTACTTCAAGGATAGCGGTGAAATCGGTAACCCCTGGCAGCACGTTGCACCCGAAATTGACGAAACCTTCACAACCCTCGGTGAGCAGGCTAACGTTACACTTCTTCGTCACGGTGAATTTGAAACAACCTTCAAAATCACAATGCGTTGGGAGCTTCCCGAAAAACGTGCTTATGACGAAAAGACAAGAAGCGAGCACAAGCTTCCCAATGATATTGAAAGCCTTGTTACACTTCGTAAGGGCTCAAAATACGTTGAGATTGAAACAACAATCAACAACCGTTGTGAGGACCATTACTTACAGGTTGCATTCCCCACAGGCATCAAGGCAGAGTTTGCAGATGCACAGGGTCAGTTTGACGTTGTTAAGCGTCCCCTTGCTAAGCCCGACTATTCACTTTATGATGAACCGCCCATGACCGAGCATCCTATGAACTCCTTCGTAAGCATCAACGACGGTGTTAACGGTGCAGCACTTCTTAACACAGGTCTTAAGGCTTACGAGGCAGCGGATGACGAAGACGGTACAGTTTACCTTTCACTTATCCGTGCATATCCCCTTCGTATTTGTGTTACTAAGGATATGCAGAACTACAGCGACTGGGATAAGGGTTCACAGTGCATCGGCAAAAATACCTTCCGTTATGCATTTATGCCCCATAAGGGTGACTGGGAAGAAGGCAACGTATGGCAGGAAAGCGAACGCTTCAACCTTTACCTCACTGCAGGTCAGATTGCTCCCACAGGTCACGGTAAGAATCCTCTTACACATTCATTCCTTGAGCTCAAGGATGAAAACCTCAACGTTAGTGCTGTTAAGCTCAGCGAAGACGGTGAAGGCTACATCGTAAGACTTTTCAACCCCTCTGACAAAGCAATTAAGAACGCTATCCGTCTTAACGGCGGTATCGCTCCCATCGAAAAGGCTCAGTCCCCTGTTGAAAGACAGAGAGCAGAATTTGAGCTTCCCGAGTACACAGGCAAGCCCTGGAAAGAGGTTAAGCTTGTTACACTTGAAGAGCTCGACAGTGCTCCCCTCACAATTAACGAGGACGGATTTGTTGACTTCGAAATCACAGGCAAAAAGATTCTTACGTTCAAGTTTATTGGTTAATTACAATTCAAAAGAACCTTGTCTTAACGGCAAGGTTCTTTTATTATTTATATTGAAAAAACTATAATTAAGTGATATATTTATAGTATATATGCTTTAATTTAGTAATATTTATTGAGGTAAGCCTATGACAAAGAAAGAACGGGCTTTAAAGGTCTGTGAATTATTAAAAATCGACTATCCCGATGCGGTATGTCAGTTGAATGCCGAAACACCATTTCAGTTGCTTGTGGCAACACGACTTTCGGCACAATGCACCGACGCTCGGGTTAACCTTGTAACACCCGATTTATTTAAAAAATATCCTACGGAAAACGAGCTTGCCGAGGCTCAAATTGAGGACGTTGAACGCCTCATTCACTCCTGTGGCTTTTACCACGGCAAGGCAAGGGATTTAGTGGGTATGGCTAAAGCCGTAAGGGATACCTACAACGGCGTTTTGCCCGACAGTATTGAGGAGCTGACAAAGCTACCCGGTGTTGGTCGCAAAACCGCCAACCTTATTATGGGTGACGTTTATAAGAAGCCCGCAGTGGTTGCGGATACTCATTTAATACGAATAACCAATCTATTGGGGCTTGTTAATTCCAAGGACCCAAAAAAGGTTGAGCTTGAACTCAAAAAAATTCTGCCGCCCGAGGAAAGCAACGATTTCTGCCACAGAGTCGTCCTTCACGGCAGAGCGGTCTGCATTGCAAGACGACCCAAATGTGACGTGTGTAATTTAAAAGAAGCTTGTAAATCATACAAAAAGTGATTGCGGAGGGAAAGATATGAAAAAACTTATCAGCATAATTGTTATTTGTGCTTTACTTTTATCTTTGGGGGCATGCTCCTTAAGCGGTAACAACACAAAATTTACAATCGGTGTGCTTGACTCGGTTGTTGTTCTTGACCCCTTATTTGCAGATAACAGTAGCGAAAAAATTGTTGCTTCAAACTGCTTCGAGGGTCTTTTACGCTTTGACGGTGAGGGTAAAATTGACTTAGCGGGTGCTACCGCCTACACCACCGACAAAACCGCTTTAAAATACACCTTTAAGCTTAATCCCGATGCAGTATGGTTTGTTTCAGACGGTGCCGCAACACTTATGGAAAGCTCAGGTCTTACGGATTTTGATGCAAGAATTACCGCAGATGACTACATACACGGCATAGAGCGTTTTGTTCTTAACAGTGACGACGAGCTTCTTGCAATCAAGGGCGCTTTTGATTATCAGAACGGTAAAACAGAAAAAATCGAAGGATTAAAAGCAGTTGATGATTTCACCCTTGAAATAACCCTTTCAAAAATCGACGTAGATTTCCTTTACAAATTAGCGTCACTCCCCGTTTATCCCTGTGACAAGGCTTTTGCAGATGCTCTTGATTCAATTTTCTGCTCAACACCCACCACAACCCTTTACAACGGACCCTATTACGTAAAGGAAAACACACCTGCGGAAACAATTCTTGAAAGAAACCCCGATTACAGCAGTAACATTCAGATTGGCAACAAAACAATCACACTTTACTCAACAGGTAATGCCAACACCCTTATTTCACGCTTTAACGAGGGCAACTACGACCTTGTTTTAACTCCCGACACAGAAATTGTTGATGACAAAAAGGCAGTTTCATCATCACCCTCATCAATATGGGGTATCGCATTCAACTGCGAATCCGAAAAGGGTGCAGACGTTAAAATCAGAAAGCTTCTTACAAGCACTATTGATTACAAAAAAATCACCTTACCCGAATTTGCATTAAGCGAAGCGAAAACCATAATCCCCGGTATCTACGGCATCAACGATGACGTTTATGCATCCTTTGAGACCAAAAATGTTACCGCTTCTGCCGCTTCAAAAAAGCCTGTCGATAAGCTTGATGAAATTCTTAAGGAAATGGGCGCTGATACCCTTACGGTAAGATTCAGCGTTCCCTCCGAAATGGAAAAAACTGCCGAAGCAATTGTAAAAAGCTGGCAGAAGACTTTTGGTGATAAATTAACAGTTGACCTTGACACCTTCGAATTAAAGGATTTGGATGAGCTTAAGGACCATAGCAACTATGACCTTGCTATTCTTCCCATAACTCCTGAGATGCACACGGCAACAAGCGTTATAAACGAGTTAAAGGACTTCCCCTGTTACTACACGGATAAAAACATTTCAGCTAAACTCAAAAAGCCTCAGGCAACCTCCGAAAAGGCTGCAGAGGATTTCTCGGCAATTGAAAAATCAGTAGCACAAAACGGTGTATTCGTACCCTTATTCTATTCAGGCTCAAGCCTTTACCTTGGCAAAAACATTGAGGGTATGTACGTTGCCGACGGCGGCAATGCCTTGTATTTCTACTCCGGAGTGTTGGTTGAAGAATGAAATTCACAGGAAGTAAAATATACAGGATTTTTTCAATTCTTGCAGTAATCTCAGTAATGGGCGTAATCTTTTTCCTCTCTGCTCAGAATGGTGAAGAATCCGCCGAAACAAGCAGTTGGGTAATTGATTTTTTATCCTTGTTTTTTAAGGGCGACTTAGCTCAGGATATTATAAGAACCTTTGCCCATTTTTCAGAATACGGCGTACTCGGTTTTCTGATGTACAACGTGATTTATTCCTTTAAAATAAAGCTTGCACCCCTTATTAGCACTGCTCTGTCACTGCTTTACGCCATCAGTGATGAAATTCATCAATATTTCGTTCCTGAAAGAGCTTGTCAGCCTTCTGATTTAGCCGTGGATTTTTGCGGTATACTATTGGGTACAGCATTAATCGTACTGTTATTCAGATTAATCAACAAAATATCTCTCAAAAAGAAAAAGGAGAAGCATTATGATTAACAACTCAGAAAGAATCGCAATAATTGAAAAGCTTATTGAAAACGGTGTTCAGATACCCTGTCCCGACGGTGTTATTATTGAAAGCAACGTTGAAATCGGCAAAGACACGGTTATTATGCCCAACACAGTTTTGCTTGGTGAGGTTAAAATCGGTGCAGATTGTGTTATAGGGCCTAACTCTTATATCGTTGATTCAACCATCGGCAGCAACACAAAGCTTAATAACACTCAAGCTTATTCCTCCGTGGTTGGCTCGGGAGTTACTGCAGGACCCTTCGTTCATATAAGACCTAATTGTAATATTAAGGATAACGTTCACATCGGCAATTTTGTTGAGGTTAAAAACTCCAACGTTGACGAGGGAAGTAAGCTCCCCCACCTCCTTTATGTTGGTGACTCGGACGTTGGCAAGGACGTTAACTTCGGTTGCGGTTGCGTAACGGTTAACTACGATGGCAGAAATAAATCACGTACAACAGTTAAGGACGGTGCATTCATCGGTTGTAACACAAACCTTGTGGCACCCGTTACCGTTGGCGAAAATGCATTCACCGCCGCAGGCTCAACAATCACCGAGGACGTGCCCGACAATGCCCTCGCACTTGCAAGAACAAGACAAACAGTAAAGAAAGACTGGGTTACAATAAAGAAACCCTACAAGAGGCAACACGTTAAATAATATGGCTATTTTCAACAAATTCAAGGATTCAGGCTCATCCACCTACGATTATCTTGTTGTAGGTCTCGGAAACCCCGGTTCAAAGTACGAAACAACCCGTCATAATGCAGGGTTTCTGTGTATAACAAAATTAGAGGATGACCTTGGCTTTAAAACAAAAAAATTAAAATTCCACTCCCTTATTGGTGACACTAAAATTGCAGGTAAAAAGGTTTTGGTTATGAAGCCCCAGACCATGATGAACAACAGCGGTGCCGCCGTAAGCGAATGTGCTAAGTTTTATAAAATCCCACCCGAGAATATTATTGTTATATTTGATGATATTTCTCTCGAACCCGGTAAACTGCGTATAAAACGTAAAGGCAGTGCAGGTGGTCACAACGGTATTAAAAGTATCATTGCCCATCTTGGCACCGAAAACTTCCCCCGAATCAAATTGGGCGTGGGTAAAAAGCCCCACCCCGATTACGATTTAGCAGACTGGGTTTTAAGTAATTTCCCTAAAAATGATATCCCCCTTATGCATAACGCTATTGATGAGGCTTGTGATGCCTTGGAATATATGATAAAGGGCGATATTGACGGAGCAATGTCACGCTACAACAGTTGAGGTTTTTATGTCCTGTTTTTCAAAGCTATTAAAAAACTCTGCTCAATATAACGACGTGCTACGATACGTGCAAACAGGTCTTGCACCATCGGGTGTTACGGGTCTTCCCGCATCACCCAAGGCACATCTGATTCATTCACTCTGCGAGGACCTTTCTCGCAGAGCAATTGTGGTTATGCCCGACGAAGCCTCTGCCCGAAAATTCACCGCAGACGTTAACGAATTCTCAGGTATCGGCAAAAAGGCGTATTTTTACCCTGCAAGAGATTATTCCTTCAACTCCGCACAGGGTCAGTCCCGTGAATACGAGCAGATTCGTCTTAATACCCTTTGCAATATTTTAAATGATAATTACTGTATGGTTGTGTGCTCTGCCGAAAGTGCACTACAGCTTACCATACCGCCCGAGGAGCTTAAAAAACGCACCTTTAAAATTGATTATTCCACCGAGGTTTCTTCAGAAAAGCTTATTGATATTCTCACCTCGGCAGGCTTTAAACGCTCCGATATGGTAGAGGGACCGGGTCAGTTTGCTCACCGTGGCGGTATTGTGGACTTCTTCCCGCCCGACTCGGCGGAGCCCGTACGTATTGAATTATGGGGCGACAACGTGGATACAATTTCACTTTTTGACCCATCAACACAGCGAAGAAGCGACTCACTGGATTTCTGCGAAATAACCCCCGCAACTGAAATTTTATTTTACAGTGACGAGGAGCTAAAGAAAAAAATAACCGAATTCTCCGAAAACCTTTCGGGCAAGGGCTCACGAAAGGCAAAGGAAATTCTTAATAAAGATATTGAACTCATAGCTTCGGGAGTGAATTTATCCTCCGTCGACAAATACCTTAACCTTGCCTACGAAAAGCCCGCATCAATTTTTGACTATTGCAAAAATGATTTGCTTTTTGTTTTAGAAAGCGGTTCCGTAAAGGACAAGGCGGAAAACACCCTTAAGCTTTTAAATCAGGAAATAAAGGCGCAGTTTGAAAACGGTGTACTTCCCAAGGGTCTTGACAAATTCTCATTGAGTTTTTCCGAATTACTTGTTATTTACGAAAGGCAAAGGGCTTTTTATATAGACACCTTCCCGAGGGGTACCTTTGACACCTCCGTTAAAACACTTACTGCTTTTAACGTTCAGCAGACCCCTGTATGGAACGGCTCACTTGAGGTGCTTATGGATGATTTACGTCCCGCACTTTCACGTGGTGAAATATGCATTGTTACTGCAGGTACCGAAAAAGCCGCCACCGCCTTGGCAGAGGCGCTTGATACGGAAGGTATACGTGCAATGTATTTCCCCGTACCCCCTGCCGAATTCCCTAAAAATATTGTTTCAATATTACCCGGTGGTGTATCGGGCGGCTTCAGATACCCCAACGAAAAGGTTATGCTTATTACCTACGGTAAAACAGGCAAGACCCTTTCAAAGAAGCGTCGCAAAAACTATAAGGCAGCCGATGCGGTACAAAGCCTTGAGGAATTATCCAAGGGCGATTACGTTGTACACGCCGTTCACGGTATCGGTGTTTTTGAAGGCATCAAAAAGCTTGAGGTTTCGGGCGTTACCAAGGACTTTATAATGATACGCTATCAGAAGGGTGATGCACTTTACGTGCCCGTCACTCAGCTTGACTTGGTATCAAAGTATATCGGTCCCAAGGACGACACAAAAACCCTTAAGCTTTCAAAATTAGGCGGCAAGGATTGGGAAAAATTAAAGGCAAGGGTAAAAACCTCTGCCAAAAGTATGGCAAAGGAGCTTATTACCCTTTACTCACGCCGTTTAAAATCCCCCGGGTACTCATTCTCACCCGATATTGATATGCAGAATGACTTTGAACGCAGATTCGAGTATGAGGAAACCGACGACCAGCTACGTTCAATTAATGAAATAAAAAAGGATATGGAAAAACCACATCCTATGGACAGACTCTTGTGCGGTGACGTAGGCTTCGGCAAAACTGAGGTTGCCTTACGTGCGGCATTCAAATGTATTGCCGACGGTAAGCAATGTGCTATTTTAGTGCCCACAACCATTCTTGCGCTTCAGCACTACAATACCATTACCCGCCGCTTTGACGGTTTTCCCATTGAGGCAGAAATGCTCTCACGCTTCCGCACACCTAAGGAGCAGACACGAATAATAAAAGCCCTTAAGCGGGGTTCAATTGATATTATCGTCGGCACTCACCGACTTATATCCAAGGATATTCAGTTCAAGGATTTAGGTCTTATAATAGTCGACGAGGAGCAACGCTTCGGTGTTGGTCAGAAGGAAAAATTAAAGGAGCTTTACCCACAGGTTGACTGCCTTACCCTTTCCGCTACCCCCATTCCACGTACAATGAATATGGCAATGTCGGGCATTCGTGATATGTCCGTTATTGAGGAGGCTCCACAGGACCGCTTCCCCGTTCAGACCTACGTCCTCGAGCACGATTGGGGTGTTCTTGCAGAGGCTATGGAGAAGGAGCTTCGCCGTGGTGGTCAGGTTTATTATCTCTACAATAAGGTTGAAACCATTGAACGTACCGCCTCAAAAATACGTGAGCTTTTACCCGACGCCAACGTGGGTATTGCCCACGGTAAAATGAGCGAGGATGAGCTTTCAAACGTATGGCGTGATTTGTTAGAGGGCAACATTGATATACTCGTCTGCACAACGATTATAGAAACGGGTGTTGACGTACCCAATGCCAACACGCTTATTATTGAAAATGCAAACAATCTTGGTCTTGCTCAGCTTCATCAGATACGTGGTCGTGTAGGACGTTCTGCAAGACGAGGCTTTGCTTACCTTACGTTTAACCGAAACCGTGAATTGACCGAAATTGCGACTAAGCGACTTACGGCAATAAGGGAATATACGGAGTTCGGCTCGGGCTTTAAAATAGCTATGCGCGACCTTGAAATACGTGGTGCAGGTAACCTTTTAGGTGCCGAACAGCACGGACATATGGAAGCGGTTGGCTACGATATGTATATGAAGCTTTTGTCCGAAGCCGTTAGCGAGGAAAAGGGCGAAGCACCCAAAACCAACACCAAGGAATGTCTTATCGACATTCGTATTGACGCCCATATCCCTGAGGATTATATTGAAAGCCTGCCCCAACGTCTTGCTATATACAAGCGTATTGCAGATATACGTAATAATGAGGATGCATCGGACGTACTCGATGAGCTTATCGACCGTTTCGGTGAACCCCCCGCAGGGGTTGAGGGTCTTGTAACGGTAGCACTTCTCAGAAACACCGCCGCAAACCTTGGCATATATGAAATCGGGCAGAATAACAATAGTCTGCTTTTATACGTTGAAAAAATTGATATGTCAAAAATCGCACCCCTTGTTAAGGGAATGCGTGGCAGAATACTTGTTTCAACAGGACCCAAGCCCTATATCACAGTCAAAAAAGCAATGGGGCAATCCCCCCTTGAAGCATTAAAGGAAGCCCTTGATTTATTAAATCAGGGAAATGAAAGCGAGGAAAATAAAAATGAAGTTTAACTACAGAACACAGGGAACCTGTGCCAGAGAAATCAGCTTTGAGTTAGAGAACGGTATTGTAAAGGATATTAACTTTGTTGGTGGCTGTAACGGTAACCTTAAGGGTATTTCCGCCCTTGCTGAAGGCAAAAATGCCGAGGACGTTATTGCAACACTTTCGGGTATCCGTTGCGGATTCAAGAGCACCTCTTGTCCCGACCAGTTGGCAAGAGCCCTCAAGGAAGCTCTTGATAAAGGAGAATAAAAAATGAGATACCTTATATTAATAGCCGATATCGATGAGTTTAATCCTTGCAGGGAAAGTCTTGGGGATATTGTAAAAAAAGAATATAAAATCAAGCATATGCCCGCCTTTGATTTTTCATACAACAACCACGAGTGTACAGCCGTTTGCTTTGGTATCGGCAAGGTGAATGCCGCACTCGGTGCCGCACTTGCACTTAATCACGATGATTTTGACGGCGTTATCAACACCGGCTGGAGCGGTGCCGTTTCAGGGGTGTTTAAAGGTGACATTGTAGTTTCCGACTCCTGCGTGGAATGTGACTTTGACCTTACACCCATCGGCAGACTTCCCGGTCAGAAGCCCGGTCAGGAGGAATACGTTTACAAATGCGACAACGACCTTTACAGAGCCGCTACAAGCGTTGAGGGCTTCAAGCACGGCAATTTAGGCACGGGTGATTTCTTCCTTACCAATAAGGAATTAGGCAACAAATACAAAGAGATTTTTTCAATAAATGCCTTTGATATGGAAAGCGGCGCTTTAGGTGCCGTGTGCTACCTCTTGGACGTACCCTTTGTCAGCATCCGCAAAATTTCCGACAGTGCAGACGACGTTGGCGTTGAGGATTACACAAACTCGGTTAAAACCGACATAACCGCATTTTCGGATATTGTACTTAACGTGCTTAATAATTTATAAGTCAAAAGCCCACATTCTCAAATGAAGAATGTGGGCTTTATATTATGCACAAATCAAAAGGGCTTTTCTGTGGCTTTCGCACCCTCCTGACACCATAGTACGGCAACGTGCTTATTGTCCCCTACCATACTATGCTTGTCACGGGATTTGGTTAAACAAAGCGACCTGAATTTTCAGGTCGCTTTGTTTTATTATTTAATTGTTTCAATATCGTACGGTGTAGTCTGGTAAACGAAATAGTTAAGCCAGTTTGTGTACAAAAGATTTGCGTGGGAACGCCAGGTGTTACGGGGAGCCTTTGTAATATCATTATCGGGGAAATAGTTTTTGGGCATTTTAATCTGAAGTCCGCCGTCCTTATCCCTTAGATATTCGTTTTTAAGAGTATCCGTATCATACTCTGAGTGACCCGTAACAAAAATCTGCTTACCGTTTTCGGAGCTTACTATATAAACCCCTGCTTCATCCGAGGAAGCAAGAATTTTAAGCTCGGGTACTGCCTCAATATCCTCACGGTTTACGGTTGTGTAGCGTGAATGGGGCACCATAAAGGTATCGTCAAAGCCACGTAAAAGAATGGATTTTTTATAATCCGCCGTGTGAGTGTACACACCCGAAAGCTTTTCAGGCAAGGGATATTTATTGATACCGTAATGGTAGTAAAGACCCGCCTGAGCACCCCAACAGATATGGAAGGTGCTTGTAACGTTGGTTTTGCTCCATTCCATAATTTCGCAAAGCTCTTCCCAATAGGTTACATCCTCAAAAGCCATTTTTTCAACGGGTGCACCCGTAATTATAAGACCGTCAAACTTTTTGTGCTTAACGTCGTCAAAGGTTTTGTAAAAGGCAAGTAAATACTCCTTGGGAGTGTGCTTGGGCACGTGGGATTTGGTGTGGATAAGCTCCAGCTCCACCTGTAAGGGTGAGTTACCGAGGAGCCTTGAAAGCTGGGTTTCCGTTTCCGTCTTTTTAGGCATAAGGTTCAACACCAGAATCTTCAAGGGTCGTATATCCTGAGTTATGGCACGGTTATCGGTCATAACAAATATATTTTCATCCGCAAGGGTTTTAACTGCGGGTAATTCGTTAGGAACTTTAATGGGCATACCTTATACCTCCTTCTGTACAAAAATGAATAATGAATATTGAATAAAGAATAATGAATAATTTCGGGACTGCGTCAGCATTATAGGACCCTCCACCGTCTGGCGACGGTCCCCCTCCCTCCTAAAGCAGGGAGGCATACCTTCGTCCAACCTAAGAATTTTCGGGATTTTGATGAAGAACGCAGATTTAGAATGCGACGCTGTATGAAGATACTGCGAGCAGGCTAAATCAAGTTATTCGCAAAATACCGGAAATTATTCGCCGAGTGCCTGTTTAAGGTCGGCTATTAAGTCCTCTGCATTTTCAAGACCGCAGGAAAGTCTAACAAGGTTGTTTGTAATACCGCAGGCAATAAGCTCGTCGTCGTTCATCTGTCTGTGAGTTGCGTTTGCAGGATGTAAGCAGCAGCTTCTTGCATCGGCAACGTGAGTTTCAATAGCAATGAGCTTAAGCTTTTTCATAAACTCCTCAGCGGCTTTTCTGCCACCCTTAACGCCGAAACTAACAACACCGCAGGTGCCGTTGGGAAGGTATTTTTTTGCTAATTCGTGGTATTTGTCACCGGGAAGGTCTGCATAGGTAACCCAATCAATCTTATCGCTTGACTGAAGGAATTTAGCAACTGCAAGACCGTTTTCGCAATGTCTTTTCATACGAACGTGAAGGCTTTCAAGACCAAGGTTAAGGTAGAAAGCGTTCTGAGGTGACTGAATTGAACCGAAGTCACGCATAAGCTGAGCAGTAGCCTTTGTAATAAATGCACCCTCTTTGCCGAATTTTTCAGCGTAGGTAATGCCGTGGTAGCTGTCGTCAGGTGTGCAAAGTCCGGGGAATTTATCCGCGTGAGCCATCCAGTCGAATTTACCGCTATCTACGATGCAACCGCCAACTGCGGCACCGTGACCATCCATATATTTTGTGGTTGAGTGGGTAACAATATCTGCACCCCACTCGAAGGGTCGGCAACCGTAGGGTGTTGCAAAGGTGTTGTCGATAATAAGGGGAACACCGTGAGCGTGAGCAGCATTTGCAAATTTCTCAATATCAAGAACAGTAAGGGCAGGGTTTGCAATGGTTTCGCCAAAAACCGCCTTTGTATTGGGTCTGAATGCAGCGTTAAGCTCTTCCTCGGTGCAGTCGGGTGAAACAAATGTAAAATCAATACCCATTCTTTTCATTGTAACTGCAAAAAGGTTATATGTACCGCCGTAAATTGTAGCGGATGAAACAACGTGGTCACCACAGGAAGCAATGTTGAATATTGCATAGAAGGAAGCCGCCTGACCTGAGGATGTAAGCATTGCGGCTGTACCGCCCTCAAGCTCTGCAATTTTTGCGGCTACGTAGTCGTTTGTGGGGTTCTGAAGACGGGTATAGAAATAACCGCTTGCTTCAAGGTCAAAAAGCTTTCCCATATCCTCGCTTGTAGCGTATTTAAAGGTTGTGCTCTGCACAATGGGAATCTGACGGGGCTCACCGTTACCGGGTGTATAACCGCCCTGTACACATTTAGTTTCTATTCTGTAATCACTCATTTTTGTATCTTCCTTTCTCTGAGTGTTAATCTGTAACAATAACGCACCAATAGAAGTTGCGTCCGTCGGCTGAAAAAGCACCAACACCGATTTTTCTGAAATCCTTGTTAAGAAGTGCCTTTTCACTTTGGGGGTCGTTAAAGAAATTCTGTGCCGCCTGAGCATTACCGAAGGATGCACTTGTAATCATTTTATCTGCCACGGTGCATTCAATACCCATTTCCTCGAGTATTTTGAAGTAGTAGGAGCCATCCTCACGAAGGAGTGCCGTACCCGTTTTGGTAGCATACTCCTGAGCCGCAACCCTTGCCGCCTCGCAAAGCTCGGGCGACATTGTAAGACGTATGGATTTTTGGTCCTCTTCAAAACGGTAATCGTTCACAAGCTCGGTAAATTCATCGGGCTTTTCGTCGAATTCATAGGCTTCCATATACTCCTTAGGAAGCTGACCTGCCGCCGTACGAAGAATAAGACGTGCGTCAACGGTAGTAATGTCACCGTCACCGTCCATATCCGCCGCCTCATAATCAAGACCGAAAAGCTCGTGCTCGTAAATACCGGCACTTACCATAAGGGCAATTCTTGCATCCACGGTGGTAATGTAAGCGTCGTTATCAATATCGCCATAGCAACGTACAATCTCTATAGCACCCATGGGCATTACGTTGAACGCTATAAGGATACCCACAAGAGCAACCGCTACTATAACCTTAATCTTCTTGCTCATACAACCACCTTTCTGAAGTCTGCACTCCCCTATTTTGATAGTTAATTATACTATAATAAAACAAAAATTGCAATAGCAGTACAACTAATTAACAAACACGTAACAAAAAAGGAGCCCTTCGGCTCCTTTTAAAATTATATCTCAGTATCGGTAATACGGGGGATTTCGATTGACTCGGTGTAAAGTGTGCGGGGATTGTTTTCGTCAAGGACGATAAGTCTGCCGCCACGCTCCTTGCCGTAGGTAAAGTAGCCTGCGCCGATGGTCTGATAAAGGTCAATGCCCTCAACGTTCATACGGAAGTCGTTAATATGGTCGTGGCCAAAGAAAGCGGCGAAAATATCCCCTGTTTTCTGCCAACTCTCAAGCTGATTTCTGTAAGTCTTTTCCATATTGGGCGGACAGGGAACCTCACGGACTCTGCCCTCCTGAATTTTGTTGCCCAGAACGTAATAATTGCCGTCACGTTCAAAGGTATATTCGTCGTTTGCGGTTACTTCCTTGTATCCGTCAAGCTCCTGCTGAACAGGAATATGCTGAAAAAGAATTGCAGGAACACTCACACCACCGTTTGCCTTCTTTAATTCCTCGGCTTTAGTCTCGTACCAATTAATCTGACAATCGTGAACGTGGTCATAGGAGTTTTCGCCATTGGAATTGGTTTCGTAATCGTTGGAGTCCATAAGCCAGAGTGCAAAAGCATCCTTTTTACCCTTAGAATCCTTAATGGTAATACAACAGTTGCCGCAGCCGTAAACGTCCGCATCATTAAGATTTGAACGGCAGTTCGCATATTCCATATACATCATCATCTGAAATTCTGTGTGGAAGCCAACCTCACCGTCGTGGTTGCCAAAAACAACACCCAAGGGGATATTACGCTTTCTGATGGGTGCGGTAATATCCTCGATAGTCTGCTTAATATAATCGTAGGTGAACTCTTCCCAATAACCGCTTACGTTATCACCGCCGAAAACAACCATATCGGGATTTGTTTTTTCAACAAGCTGTTCAATAACGTTTATGGTCTCCTTGTATCTGCTTTCGGGAATTTCACGGTTTTCGTCGTCATCCATTACGGGTTGAACACAATGGATATCGGTAATATGTAAAATTTTAAACTTACCGTCCGCACCGAATTTAAGGGGTGCGGGGGTTTCACGTTTAAATCTGTCTGTTTTCCATTTTCTGGGTAATCCCATTGCCATAATAATTTACCTCCGTAAATTTAATGAATATTGAAAGAAGAATAATGAATAATGAATAATTTCGGGACCTGCGGTCGGCATTATAGTCGGATTGGCAGAAAATTGCCACTTAACACTTTCAATTACAGCTATACAATCGGCTTTGCCCCTTTAATTACGAATTATGAATTACGAATTACGAATTAAAATGCCCAGTTGCCGTTTTTAAATATGGGGTATGCCACACCGTCTTTATAGCCTGTAATTTCAAGGTCGGGGGCACCTATCATAAAGTCCACGTGAATCATACTGTCGTTAACACCAAGTGCCTGACATTCCTCAAGGCTCTTTTCCTCAAAGCCGTCAATAGTATCGCAGAAGCCTCTGCCAAGAGCCACGTGACAGCTTGCATTCTCATCAAAAAGGGTGTTATAGAAAAGTATTCCGGTGTTAGCAATGGGGCTATCGTGAGGAATAAGCGCAAGTTCACCAAGATACTTTGCACCCTCGTCCATAGAAAGCATTTTGTCAAGTAAATCCTTACCTACCTTAGCGTCCCATTCAACCGCTTTACCATCCTTGAAAACTATATAGAAATCGTCAATAATCTGACTCTGCCATGAAAGGGGCTTTGTGGAAACCACCTTACCCTCGGCAAGACCCTTTTTAGGTGAAATGAACACCTCCTGTGTGGGCATATTGGGGTTAAAGAAATTACCGCTGAGCGTGGTTTCACCGCCGCCGCACCAATGGCTCTCGGGAATTAGCCAAGCCTTAAAATCGGTGCCGTTAGCACTCTTGTAATGAAGGTAATCAAACTTTTTATCGTTGAGATATGCAGTCCTCTTTTTAAGGTTTGCGTTGTGGTTTCTCCAGGCTTCCTCGGGGTCGTTATCCTTGGTAACGTAAACAGTTTCAAGAATTGCATCCCAAAGCATATTATAAGCCTTGTTTTTTGTTTCGTTGGGGAACACCCTTTTTGCCCATGCGTAAGAGGGCACCGCCGCAATACACCACTGGTCCTTATTTTCAAGGGCATCGCTGTATTTTTTAGTGATTTTATAACGTGCCATCTGTGATTTCTGCATTTTTTCACGGTTGACACCTGCAAGACCGTAAGGGTCCTCACTCTCAATATAAATACGGCAAGGAACCTCCTCAACCATTAATTTAAGGCGTTCCTCCTGCCAAGCGGGAACCTCACTTAAGGACTTAAGGCTTCTGTGCTTGTAGTTGAGCTTTGTAACCGCCTGAAAAGCCCAGTCAACCTCAACCCTTGAAGCACCTGCTTTATAGCACTCGGCAACAAGAATTGTAATAAATTCATGCTGGTCCGCCTCACAATAGATTCTTACGGGCTGACCCTTTTTTATATTTACGCCCACTCTTGCAATAAGACGGGCATACTTTTTTTGCATCGTTTTAGTCATAGAATCACCTTTTAAATTAAATGGATTTATAATAATTATTTTACCACAAAACAATTATTAATACAACAAGCAGTTAAGAAATGATTTATTCCAGTAAAGCTGTCACAAGTTCTATGTATCATACAACTTGTGACAGCTTTTACTCTCTTTTATTCAATCTTTGACTGTTACATTCATAATTTTTGAGATTTTTGCGGTTTTATCTATTGAGTACGCAGTATATACAACACGATACTCTCCGGGTATCGTTGTATCAACGTAAGAATTTGTTGTGATATTGCCGACGTTTGATGTTTGAGAAATAACGTATTTCATAGGTTCAAAAACTGAATCTTTACTCACAGAAACCCTGTCGGAATAAAGTTCAAAATCGGGATCATTTACGTCCCCGCTTATTTTTGCATTTACCGACGCGGTCTTTTCATCACCATACTCATTCACAACACGAAAAGTGATTTTGTAATTTTCCGGTGAAATCATTTCTCTTTGATGAGTGACTTGTGAAGTTATATTTTTACCGAAGCCGTCGTACGCTACCAACGCATCTTCAGATTGTAGATATTCAATAAGATTATCTAAGTTTTCTGCCTCAAGTGTCAAAAGACGAGGAACATCCAAGGAAGGACCTGTATAATTTTCAAAAATCAGAACTCTTTTTTCAGTTAATGTGTGTCCGTTGGCATCAACGCAAATATAATTTACAATTTTCCTGTTTAAGGTGCCTTCAGCGGTTATGATTGCACCGGCTTCACTTGTAATATCATTTCCGTATCCATCGTCAACATACACACCCTCCATAAGGTCAAGAGTATGACTTCCGTCGAAAACAAGCTCTTCTGTTTCAAAGGTGATAGCACCTTGTTTCTCTGAAGGTTTCGGTGCAACCTCCGGAGCAATATCGTGAGGAAGAACATAAACGTAAAAAAGAAATGCTGTAAGCAAGATTGATGCAACAATACCTATTAAATTGAAAAATGTTTTAATCGTTCTGTTGCTTAACACTCTTTTTATCCTCCTCGTAGCCATAGCCGGCACCATATCTGCCATATCCATAGCCATATTTACCATATCCGTACTTACCATAATTGTCCGATTCTACGGAAACACCATTGAAAACGTAACCGATTATATCGGCTTCTGACTCCTTGAGTACGGATAAGGAATCAACAACCTTTGACTTATATGCATAATCATATCTCACAACATAAAGCAAGGCATCGCAAAAATCATTTATAAGAATAACGTCCTCACAACCTAATGCAGGCGGTGTATCAACAAGCACGTAATCGTAATCTTCTTTAAAACGCTTAACAAGATTATAAAGATTTCGAGAAATCAGTCCAGAAACGTGGTTTTCAGGTGTACGGCTTCCAAAGAAATCAAACGAAGCGGAGCTGTTATTAAATGTTACGTTAATCGGCATATCCTTTGACGTATCAATTGACCCAAACTCATCAGGGAAATCCGATTTTGTAAGGTTAGCATAACTATAAGCTTCGTCGCTTATAGATTTCCACAAATTCTGTTTTCTTATATCACCGTCAATAAGCAAAACCTTCTTCCCGTGCTTTGCGAAGTAATAAGCAAGATTCAATGAAACCAATGACTTTCCCTCACGTGGCAGCGTACTTGTTATCAACAGCACTTTTTTGTCTTTGCCCAATTCCTTTTCCACATGTATTCTCAACGTTTCGAATTTTTCTGACATAAAGTAATCTTCATGTGAAGTGATAATCATAGGAGTACCGCTGTTCTTTTTGCTTCGTTTTTTTCTTTTATGCTTAGTCAACGTCGCCAGACGCGAAATACTTATGGTGTTTTGTATTTCATCCTCATGGTGAACGGCATTACGGAAAACAGAAAGAATAATAAGCGGCAAAATGACAACCAAAGCACCTGCGGCGCATCCCATAAACACATTTTTTTCATATTCGGGCTCGTTATGGGGTTCTGTCGGAAGTGTTGGTTTATCTATAAAAGTAAATTTTGTTTCTCCGATTACGAATCTAGCCACATCCGGACAAACCTTTATAGCCGCCTCAAGTACTTTTTGTGCATCAAATGGGTCCGAGCTTGTAACGTACATTGTTATAACGTTTGATTTAGGTATAACATTAGCAGAAATAGAGCCATTGATAGAATCTTCACCGAGCTCTTTTTTTAATGCATCGCGAAAAATTTCACTACTCAAAATATGCGGAAAAGTAAGGCTTAACTGTTCTGCCGAGCCGGTATCATAAGAAAAAGTGTAGCCACTTCCATCCAAAGCATCGACGTTCGTCGTAGTTACCATAAAAGTTGATTCAGAACGATAAATGGGGGTAAAGGTACGCATGGTATAGCCAAAAGCTAAAACACTGCAAACAAGCGACGAAACGACAGCCATCCACCAGAATTTGGATAAGTATCTGAAAAAATTATGCAAACCGATGAAGAAGTTAACGTACAATTCCTGTTCGGGCTGTTTTTCAATCAACTTTTCCATCATCTTTTTTATCCTCCTTCTTTTTATTTAAGTGGTATCCATAGCGACTGTACTTATAGTAATAGTCAAAATTATTTATACTTGCACGGAAATCCGGTTTAAATAAATTCAAAACAAAGCCGGCAAAATGTTTTTTGTGAGAACGGACTTTATCAGCAACATCATTTATTGCCCCTATATGTGCCCAATCCTGACGAACAACCACACTCGCTGTATCGCTGTACTTTAATAAGCCCTCAAAGTCCGAGGTATAGCATACGGGTGAAGTATCAATAATAATAAAATCGAAATTCTCTCTGGCATATGCCATAAATTTTTCTACAGACGGATGAGAAATTTTGGGTGCCGAATCGGAAACAGGTTTAAATTGATACACGCAAGATAGGTTCTCGTAAACTTTAACCGGAATTTTACTGAAATCATTTTCGTATGCAGCAATGTCAGTAAAGGACCTGAGATTTGTGTTATCTTGGGCGAAAATTTTATGTAGCGCAGGTTTTTTCAAATCCGCATCAATAAGAAGAACCTTGTAACCCTTTTGAATTATCGAAAGAGCCATATTTGTTGCGAATGTGGATTTACCCTCGTTTTCTGTTACGCTTGTAATTATAAGAACCTTATCATTTTCACGCTGCATTGCATGACGAATGATTGTTGTAACTCGCTTAGTTGCTTCAATAAAGGGCATTCCCAGCTCAAATGACGTAAGTAAAACGGTGTATTTTCTACGATTTTTCTTTAAAATGTTTGCCGGTGATAATTTGAATTTCCTTGTATAGGGGATTGTACCTACAATTCTTCCGTCCAGGTTTCTTTGCGCAGAAGAAGTCCTTTTTACTGTAGGTCTTAGGAAGGATAGTATTGAAACTAATCCTGCAACAGCACACACCAACATAAAAGCAACCAGAATTCGAGGAAGATTATAGTTCAAGGAGTTGGACGGCTCTTGAGGAATTGTTGAATTTTTCAACACGGACAAGTTAGCATTGCTATATAAATAATCCGATACGTTAACGTACTGATTTAATGCTGAGTTAATTATCAAATATGCATTTTTAGGAGAATCCGATACAACCTTAAGGGTGATTAAGTTTGTTTCGGGTATAAAGTCAACAGAAATATTACCGTTGATTGATTCAACTCCAAGGTCTTTCGCCACCTCTTTTTTTAAAGCCGAACTTTCAAATACCTCAGTAAAGGTGCCCGCCATCTCCTTAGTAAGGTAAAGGGATGAAAGGGTTGAACCACCGACATTTTTTGTTGTTACGTAAAGAGTGGCTGTTGAGGTATACTCAGGTTCAAAGCGATATGTATAGAATGCCGTTACCGCCAAGAAGCCGGTTACAGCAGCAAGAATAATGAATATTGCATTTTTCATTATATCCTTTATCAAACTTCTTAAGTCAATATCTTGAATAGAAAACTCCATCTTCTCACCTCTTTATTCCACAACTACCAATAACGACGTAAATCCTTTAACTGTTTCACTCTCTTCAGCGGTATATATAACCTCATAAACTCCCGACTTGGATGTATTGACGTTTGATTCCACGTTGACAATATTTTTTTCGTATTGTGTACCATCGGTATTGGTTACCGATTCAATATAATCTTCAGGATTGAAACTGTCACCAGATTTAATATAAATCATACTTTCAGATAACTTAATATCTATTCTTGAGTTATTGTTATCAACGATATGCACAGGAAGCTCAATAGTTGAAAAGTCACCAAGAGAATTTGTTACTTCAACGTTTATTACGTAATCGCCCATTTCAAGCATATTGGTGTTTGTATTCATACGCAAATTTGCAGTTATATCACCATCTATCATATCGACAGCGCCAATATAACCAAAAATATTTTCATTGGTATTTGCTGTAAAAACCAAGGGCTTTGAAACGTAAATCTTCGGCGAGCGATAGTCGGTAAAAACAACGTTCCTTGCAAACGTAGCGGGATGATTAGAGGAATCAAAAACCACGTAATTCACGGTACATTTGCCCTTTTCAAGTGAGGGTACAATGCTATCAATCATTATTTCTGCGGTAAGGTCACCGTCCTTTTCATCATAAGCAGAAAGCCCTTGCAGCAAATCTGCCTCGGTATAGCTACAGGATATCTCCAGACTATCCTCAGGACCACTGATTCGGGGCATGGTGTTATCAACCTGCTTGCTTTCGTTATATTTAACGTATCCGAAAAAAGCAACGGACAGGGCAAACAAAACACAAACCGCTATTCTGACGTATCTCATATATGCACCTCAAAAATTATAATAATTCGTACTTTTTAAAAAGCTCTATTCTTTTTTTGCTCAACGCTATACCCTCTTGGGTAAGGTTAGCACCACGCTCTTTTTTTAACTTTAAATATTTAACCGCTCGTTTATATTGAGCCTTTAAAACAAGGTGTGGCTTCTCTTGAAGCTCGGGATAATTGTTAACAAGCCTCCTGCGGTCAACAAAAATCGTATCAGCCAAAAGCTTAGCTCGGCTCTGCTTTTTACCACGACTACTCATAGCCGAACTTACAATCTGCGACGAGGTTCTTCGCACACTTGATTTATTACCGTAAATTCCGCTTTCGGCTATATCATCAACAAGCTCATCAAGGCATATCGGCTCAGCTTCAAGATTAAAATCAAACCCTAAGTACCGATTGCCTAAATGAAAAAAATCAGAGCAAATGTAATAGACATCAAGCTCCTTAAGCTTTGATATTATGTAGCCCTTATCAAGCTTGTGACCATAGACCTTTGCGTAAAATAAAATGTCCACAATCTGCCTTATACCAAGACCGCAAAAGGCAAAATGCTTCAGCGCGTGGCATATCAAGAACAAAAAATGCTCAGTGTGATTAAGTGTTGTAATTTCAATGCCGTCAATTAAAACCTCAATAGAGTCAACGGTTTCAGCCCTGAACAAATCGTTCATACCGGTAAGCCAGTCATTCTCGTGACCAATAGCATTGAAATGAAGTTCAATACGCAAGGGACTGTCGGGCTTTGTGTAAAGCACCTCTCGTAAAACCTTGGCTTGCTCACACGTTATACCCTCATATTCTCCCACATAGCCCGCATCCGTTAAAATTTTATGCACCTTTTCGTAATCATCAAAGGTGATGAGTATATCCTCATCACCCGATGAGCGATGGTCACAAAGCTCACCGTAAAGCTGACGGCAAATAATACCCTTTAACACAATCGGGTGTACGCCCGCTTGGATAAATGCTTTATATAATTCTAAAAATAATGCGGTTTTACGAGCCTGCTCAACAGTTGAAACGGTCCCCTGGGAAAGGTATTCGTTATAAGTTCGGTAGCTTATACATTCGGGGTGTTTTTGTGCCTGCTCAAGAATAAGTGGCAGCACCTTGTGAAAACGAGCACTCGACAGAATATAGCCCCAATCAACAGGCTCTGTAAGAGGAGCATCGGCTTTGTTAATAGCGTTACCCAACAAAACAAGTAAATTTCTGAATTGTACGTCCAAAGCCACTCCCCCATTTCTTAATTTACACTTATCTAATTTAATATTTTACTACAACTACAGACTCTTTTTCAATATCTACAGTAATATTTCTGGGCGTTTTATTCGCTTTTTACTAAGTATAAATTTTATTAATATAACTACTTTAAAGAAATTTATTGACAAATCTTTAACAGAGCATTAAAATTAATATGTATAGGTGGCAGTATGCGTAATTATAAGGGGTTGTTCAGGTATGAAAATTGATGATAACATCAAATATCAAACAAAGCCCAACTACATCCGCCGTAAGGTGGGCGGCAACGATATTTTAATCCCTGTTGCTGAAAACGTAGCCGATTTCAACGGTTTTATTGAGTTGAATCCTGCTGCCGCATTTATATGGGACTCATTAAAATCCCCCGCCGATATTCACGAAATATCCATAGCACTTGCCGAAAAATTTGATATTGATGAGGCCACTGCCAAAATGGATACCAAGGAATTCATATCCCTGTTGTCAGAGCACAGAATGCTCGTAGAGGTGTAATATGAATACATTTCCATCTAACCACGAGCGTTGTCCCGTAAACGCAACCTTTGAGCTTACCGTGCGTTGTAACCTTAAATGCAAAATGTGTCTTTTCAGGCATAGCGACGACGAAAATGTTAAGCTGGAAAAAAACGAGCTTACCGCCCACCAATGGTCACGCATTGCTTCGCAGGCCGCTGAAATGGGCGTTGGCGGTATTCTCATTACAGGTGGCGAGCCCCTGCTTCGCAAGGATTTTTGCGAAATTTACGAAAGCATTTATCTCTCGGGCTTCCTTGTTACACTTTACACGAATGCAACACTTGTTACCTCCGAAATTATGGAGCTTCTCAAAAAATACCCGCCCCACAAAATCGGCATTTCAATTTACGGCGCATCACCCGAGACCTATCATAGAGTTTGCGGTAATGCCGCCGCCTTTGAAAGAATGCTCGAGGGCAGCAAAAGGCTTTGCACTCTTCCCTCAGTTATTGAATTCAGAACAACAATTATCAAGGATAATTTTGATGATTCAAGAGCAATCGATAAGCTTGTCAGGGATAATTTCGGTGAAAAGTATTCGGTTATACGTACCCGAATGGTTATGAAAAGCGTACGTGGTGCTTGTACTGATGTTGAATCTTGTCGTCTTTCCCCCGAGGATAACGTTAAGCTTTCCATACAGCGAAGCGTGGATATATTAAAGGAAAGAATCGGTGATTCCTTTGACGAAAAAAACATACGGATCCGTCGTGAAAGCATAAAAAAATGTACGGATTGCGTTTCATCTGCCGATAAAAGGTATTCCCTTTTCGGTTGCAACGGCGGTATGTCGGATTTTGCAATAACCTGGGACGGCAAGCTTCAGGCGTGTCAGGTGCTCGGTGCTTTTTATACCGATGTTAAAACCCTTGGGCTAAAAAAGGCGTGGAAGCAATTCCCCTTCGCTGTCAAGCTCCCCGAGGTCAACGAAAAATGTATAAAATGTAAAAATAATGAAATCTGCCAAAGCTGTTACGCATTGAGATATGCAGAAACCGGCAGTCTTTCGGATTGTCCCGAATACGCTTGCGCAGATTCTGAAGCTATGAGCTCATATCTTCGTTGAAAGGAGGATGTCGCATGAGCTACGAAAAGCCAAAAATGAAATTTGTTGCTACTCAGGCCGAGGATGCAGTATCAGATATATGCTGGGCGTATGCAACCGGTCATTTAGGTAAATCTATGTATTGCGACGTTCCCGGCGCAGGATATGCTGAAATTGCCATTTATGAAACAACGGGCGGTTGCACAGGGGCTATTGTGACGATTGTCGGTTACCACGACGGCGCTACATCTGCCAGCGAGCAATTTGTTTGGGACGAAATCGCTCGTGGTGGCGGTAGTAAGGCTCAGCCCTTCAAGGGCTCACCATTTGAGAGCAGACCTGACCCCGATTGGAGTTGATATAATGAATTTTCATATGAATTGTGGTCCCGTGGTATTTTTACTGCGGGATTTTTATGATAAAAAGCCCTTTTCCACCTGGCAATGGAAATTAGAGCCATTCAAATCAGATTCAGCTTCAGACCAATTTAAAGAAATAGATTTTAATGAAATTTCTGTAGATATCAAAAACGCCACGCTTGTCAGCACTCAGAAAAGTGGCTTCTACACCCGTGAGGTTTTAAAAACAGACGCAGGCACCATACACAGGCTTGTCAGAAGCAGCAATGCCGAAACGGTGTTGGCTTTTTACGAGGATGATAACAAAAAATCACTCTTATGGAGGATAACACCCACACCAACGGTCAGGCGGCTTTTGAGTATTTAAGCAAAATGATTGTTCATTCAATGCTTGATAGCTCCGTACTTACATTTCACGGAGTTTTGATGGAATATAACGGCAAGGGGATTATTATTACTGCCCCGTCCGAAACAGGCAAAACAACCCACGCACGTCTTTGGCGTGACGAAAAAAATGCACTTATTATAAATGGTGACAACGCCTGCTGCTACAATGAAAACGGTGTGTGGACAGGCTTTGGTATCCCTTGGAGCGGCACAAGCGGTGAACAGATAAACCGCAAGGTGGAAATTGCCGCCATAGTCGTGCTTGAAAGAGCACAATATAACAAAGCAACACCCTTAAGTGAATATGAGGCCTTTTGCAAATTACAGCCCCTGATTCACTATCCTGTCTGGGATATGGCAAAAACCGAAAGAGCCATTGAGCTTTGCAATAATATTATAAAGGATATTCCCGTACTCAGGCTCGAATGTCAGCCCCACCGGGATGCGGTAGATGCCCTTTACAATGGGTTGGAGGGAGCTTTATGATTTCTCCGAAAGAGGTTAAATACCTACCAAATGATATTTTTTGCCCTGCAATTCAAGAAATGCTGAGTGAGGGTATGGACGTTGAATTCACCATAACCGGCAACAGTATGTGGCCCCTTTTAAAGCACGAACGCGATACAATCACCCTTACGCTATGCAATGGAGAAAATGTAAAAAAGGGCGACATTATATTATTTGAGGCACTTCCCTCAAAATATCTTTTACACAGAGCCACCGGCGTTTCAAAATCAAGCTTTGAATCCACCGGCGACCGCAACACCTTCCGCGACGGCACCTTCCCTAAAGCTTGCATCATAGGCAAGGCGGTTAAAATAACACGCAAGGGTAAAAGCCGAAAAACCAAATCCCCCTTAATAAGGCTGTATTCATTTTTCTGGATGAACACTTACCCGTTAAGAAAGCCAATTTTAATGGCACTTAATCTGATTTCAAAATTTAAAAATTAATCACCATTATTTGCTACCGAAAGTTTTTAATATTTTTTTACACTTTTCAAATACTAACTTTGCAAACGCAAAAAGACTTTTGTGAAGGAGTGTAATGAAAATGGCAAAAAACAGTTCTATGCCCGCAGATACTAAGGCAAGTGCAAAGCAGATTCTTAACCAGATTAAGATGGAGGCTGCTCAGGAAGTAGGCGTTGACCTTAAGCAGGGTTACAACGGTGACCTCACTTCTCGTCAGGCAGGTTCTATCGGCGGTCAGATGGTCAAGAAGATGATTCAGGCTTACGAAGAAGGCAACAAATAATTACCTTTAAGGTAACGAAAAGGAGAACTCGATTGAGTTCTCCTTTTTGGTTATTTTATTAGATTTATTACGTGTTCAATGCACCGATAAACAAAACCGCTTTTAAGGTCGATAAAAACAATTTCGCTACCTGAAAAAAGTCTGAAAAAGTAAACACCCACAAAAGAAATGCAAAAAGCGGCAACCAAAATATTTTTAAGCCTCTCGGGAAGCTTATTCCTTACTAAAAACAGAACTACCGCTATTGGCATTATGTAAATGAGCGGGTGCATTTGGAAAGCCGTCAGAAAATCAAAATGCAAAAGAGCCTCGGCGGCTCGTGACATACCGCAACCGAAGCAACTGAACCCGCCAAAAAATCTGAAGGGACAACCTAAGGTGAAGTAGAATGGGGATATTAAAATTATTACCGCAACAGGTAACCAATACTTTTTGAATATTCTTTTTATCTTTTCTTTCATAAGTTTAATTTAGCATTTTAGTTCGTTGTTGTCAATCTATAATCGGCGTTAGCCCCGAAACTCCTCATTCCTAACTCCTCATTCCTAATTAAAAAAGCCCTCTTTCGAGGGCTTTTTTATCAAAGTAATGCTCTGTAGAGCTCTGCGATTTCTTCAACGCTTGTGTCACGGGGGTTACCGGGACGGCAAGCATCTGCAAATGCGCTTTCGGAAAGGAACTGAACGTCCTCTTCCTTAAGAATTTCTTTAAGGTCCTTGGGGATACCAACCTTAGCAGAAAGTGCGGCAACTGCATCAACTGCAGCCTTTCTTGCATCCTCAAGTGACATAGCATCTACGCCTTCAACACCCATAGCCTTTGCAATATCACGGTATTTATCACCTGTGCAGGGTGCATTGTATTCCATAATTGAGGGAAGAAGGATTGCATTGGCAACGCCGTGGGGTGTATCGTAAAGAGCGCCGAGACCGTGAGCCATACTATGAACGATACCAAGACCTACGTTTGAGAAGCCCTGACCTGCAATGTACTGAGCAAGAGCCATACCCTCTCTGCCCTCTGCTGTGTTTTCACAAGCACCGGGAAGATGCTTTGCAATAAGCTCAATCGCCTTAAGGTGGAACATATCCGTCATTTCCCATGCACCCTTAGTGATGTAGCCCTCGATAGCGTGGGTAAGAGCATCCATACCTGTTGAAGCGGTGAGACCCTTGGGCATTGTAGCGGTCATATCGGGGTCAACAACTGCAACCTCGGGAATATCGTGAACGTCTACGCAAACGAATTTACGTTTTTTCTCAACGTCTGTAATAACGTAGTTAATTGTAACCTCTGCCGCAGTACCGGCAGTTGTGGGAACTGCAATTGTGAACACTGCGTGATTCTTTGTGGGTGCAACACCCTCAAGGCTTCTTACGTCAGCATACTCGGGGTTTTCGATAATGATACCGATTGCCTTTGCGGTATCCATTGCGGAACCGCCGCCGATAGCAACGATGCTGTCAGCACCGCTTACTTTGAATGCCTCAACACCTGCAAGAACGTTCTCGATTGTGGGGTTAGCCTTAATTTCGCTGAATACGGTATAAGGGAAGCCCGCCGCATCTAAAAGGTCGGTAACCTTTGTGCTTACGCCGAATTTAATAAGGTCGGGGTCGGAGCATACGAAAGCCTTTTTGAAGCCTCTGCTCTGAAGCTCGGGAACGATATTATCAATAGCTCCCTTGCCGTGATATGAAATTGTGTTTAATACAATACGGTTTGCCATAGCAAACAACCTCCTTGTTTTAGGGCTTGTGCCCTGTTTGAATTTATTATATATCAAATTCCTTGATAAATCATTAACAATATTAAAATTTGTACATTTTTTCAAAAAATTCGGTAGGTTTGCCAAAATTACCCTTTAAAACCCTTGCAACATTACCATTGTTTTAGTTTTTTTATAGTGCTATACTGTAAAAAATGAAGGAAATAACTAAGGTTTATTTCTGTTTTGGGAGAAGATTATGGAAATACCGAATATTCTTTTACAAAAAGCCGATGAAATCACTGAAAAATTAAAGGATAAATACCCTGACCTTGCGCCGTTTTTTAAAGGTTGTTTTTTAAATACCATTGAAACTACCGTTACTAAACTGGACGATGGCGGGTATTTTGTTATTACGGGCGATATTCCCGCTATGTGGCTTCGTGACAGCACCGCTCAGCTAACCCACTACATACGCTACGCCAACGAGGACGAATATCTCAAAGAGATTATACGTAGCGTTATTGCCCGTCAGGCAGAATTCGTGTGCCTTGACCCCTACGCAAATGCATTTAACGCAGCGCCCAATTCACATTCAGACCAGGATGAAACCGATTTTTACCATGGTATGATATGGGAGCGTAAATATGAGGTTGACTCCCTTTGTGCACCCATTTATCTTGCTCACAAATACTACACTGAAACTGCCGACGATTCTATTTTCACCGAAAAGCTCCGTGAAATGATGTACAAAATAATCGAGGTTTTCAAAAGGGAGCAGGACCATTTCCAAAGCTCAAGCTATTTCTTTAACCGTCATAACTGTCCTCAGACCGATACCCTGCCAAACGAGGGGAAGGGTAACGAGGTAGCTTACACGGGTATGACCTGGTCGGGCTTCCGCCCCTCTGATGACCGCTGTGTTTACGGTTATCTTGTACCCGCCAATATGATGGCGGTTTGTGCCCTCAAAAAGGCGGCGGAGCTTGCAAACGTAGGATACGAGGACAATAAATTAGAAAGCGAATGCCGTTCACTTGCCTTTGACATTGACGAGGGCATTAAAGAGCACGCAATATACGAGCATCCCAAATTCGGCAATATTTATGCATACGAGGTTGATGGCAAGGGTGATATTATCCTTATGGATGACGCAAATTCCCCCAGCCTTCTTTCCGCACCCTACTTAGGCTATTGCTCAAAGGATAACGAAATTTATCAGAACACCCGTAAATTCATTCTTTCAATGAGCAACCCCTGGTTTTTTGAGGGTCAGGTTGCCAAGGGTGTTGGCAGTCCCCACACCGGCACCAACAAAATCTGGCACATTGCCTTAACAATGCAGGCACTCACCTCATCCTCCAAGGAGGAAATACTTGAATGCCTGAACATGCTTGCAAGCACTCACGCAGGCACCTTCCTTATGCACGAATCCTTTGACAAGGATGACGATACAATCTTCACAAGACCTTGGTTTGCCTGGGCAAACAGTTTATTTGCAGAGCTTTTAATACGTCTTACGGAAGAGAATTAACATAAAAAGCAACACACGGAACCACTGATGTTCCGTGTGTTGCTTTTTGCTTAATTTATAAACATTCAATTACTAACAAAATTATTTTACAAATTCACGATAAATTGCATCAAGAGTTTTGATGTAATCATCCTCAGAAATACCAACAATGATGTTAAGCTCACTTGAGCCCTGGTCAATCATCTTGATGTTGATATCATTTTCAGCAATTGCCTTGAAGATACGGCTTGCAGTACCCTTTGAACCTGCCATACCTCTACCAACAACTGCAACAAGGGCAATACCGCCGTTAACGGTAACGTTGTCTGCCTTTGTTCTTCTCTTGATATCGTTTATGATAGCATCCTTATGAGGAAGGAAGTCGTTGTCGTTTACAACAACTGACATTGTGTCGATACCTGAGGGAAGGTGCTCGAAGCAAAGGTTGTAGTTTTCAAGGATTTCAAGAACATTTCTGCCAAAGCCAACCTCGGAGTTCATCATATCCTTTTCAATTGCAATAACTGAAAAGCCCTTTTTACCTGCAATACCTGTAATAACTGTATCAACCTTATTGCTCTCAACAGCAGAAACAATCATTGTACCGCTATCCTCGGGAGCATTTGTGTTACGGATGTTAATCGGGATACCCATTTCACGAACGGGGAAAATTGCATCCTCGTGCATAACGGTTGCACCCATATATGAAAGCTCACGAAGCTCACTGTATGTGATTACGGGAATAACTGCGGGATTTTCAACACATCTGGGGTCTGCCATAAGCATACCTGAAACGTCAGTCCAGTTTTCGTAGATATCTGCCTTAATTGCTCTTGCAACGATTGAGCCTGTAATGTCACTACCGCCACGGGAGAAAGTCTTTATTGTACCGTTGGGCATTACACCGTAGAAGCCGGGGATAACTGCACGCTCGTGCTTTTCAAGGATTGCTGAAAGCTCATCGTTTGTTTTTTCTGTATCAAGAGTGCCGTTTTCTTTAAAGAAGATGCCGTCCTCTGCATCGATGAAATCGTAGCCGATGTAGTTTGCAAGAACGATTGAGTTAAGATACTCGCCACGGCTTGCAATATAATCGCGACCTGCATGGTGTACAATAGCGTTTTTGATTCTGTCGAATTCGGGCTGAAGCCAAAGGTGGATACCCAAATCTTTGATGATACCGTTATAACGATCCTCAATAAGCTTGAAGGCATCGTCAATGGGCTTGTTCTGTTTTACAAGCTTGTAGCAATCGTAGAGCATATCAGTAACCTTGATATCCTCTGAAAATCTTTTACCGGGTGCAGAAGCAACTACGTATCTGCGTTCGGGCTGTGCCTTGATAATTGCGGCAACCTTTTTAAACTGTTCTGCATCTGCAAGTGAGCTGCCACCGAATTTAAGAACTTTAACCATAATTCATTCTCCTGAAAATAATTTTGGGATACTAACATCATTCTAATACCAGTATATACTAACATTACGAATTTGACTTAGCAAGATTTTTTTACACCTGTAAAAAAAGTTCTGTTTATTATATAGTTTTTACAAATAAAAAAACAACTTCTTGTGCAAAAACACAAGAAGTTGTTGTCTTAGAAGCCGTCGTAAAATACTGTTGTCTTTTTAGGGAATGCTCTTAAGAAATCCTCGCAGTCATTTCTGATTTCCACGTTGGAAATATACGAGATTTCATCAAGGGTAAGTCCCTCTCTACCGAGGATAATTCTTGAAGCGCCGAGAATATCCAAGGCTATGTCAAATTCTGTTGAAGATTCCTTTTGAATTGTGCATTTACCGTCTTCGTAGCTTACGGTAAACACGCCGTTATTTTTATCTATCTGATTATCAGTTATTTTAACCGAAAAGCAGCCCTTTTCCTTGGGATATTGTGTAGCCTCAAGCACCTTTTCAACGTCAAGAATTCTTGCCGCCCCCTCGTAGGTGTACATACGCTTCACAAGTCTGTTTTCGTCCTTTATGACCTCCAGAACAGGTGAAGAAACAGGTAATTTGTCAAAATGCACCGTATCGTAATTGCCGTCGTAAATCTTAATGAAGCCCAAAAGATTAAGCAAGGCGGTTTTGTTGTTGAATAAAAGCTCCGAAACGGTAACCATACGGGTTGCCCTGTTAAGGGTAAAGGTTACGTATCCCCTTGCATCATCACGATTCACGAAATATGTATATCTACAGCTTTTATAGGGTGTAAAGCAGAAGCTCTCGTAATTATCACGAGCAAATAACATATTCTGTTTTTGGGCAACCTCAGTATAAATGCTTTTGATAATATCCTTGTGCTCTTCCCTTGCAAGGGTAACCTCGTTAAACCTTTCAACGCCCTCAAAGGTCTTAAATGAGCACTCAACGTTAACACATTTTAAAATTGTTTCGTAGCCGAATTTTTTGTAATATTCAATTGAGAACGGATATAAAATACTTACGATTGCACCCTCATCAATTGCATATTGAAAAACCGTATTAAAGGTAGCGCGTACCCCACCCATACGACGATACTCGGGCTTGGAGGCTACTCCGCCGATTGCCGCACAACCGATTTTTTTGCCACAATAAAAATTATGCTTGAAACCGCATTCTAATTGTGAAATAAGGGTTTTTCCATCATTTATAAAGGCACCGAAATTGTCAACGTCCTCCACAAAGGTGGTTTCCTCGGCATTGTAAACGTAAGCACTTGCAGAAACCTCGGAAAACTGTTCAAAATCGTCCTTTGTAAGCTTTCTAATAAGCATAAAACACACCTCTTAATCAGGCAATTTTTTCAAATATCATACACACAAACGGAACAAAAACAAGACCGGGAAGAAGGTTTGCAACCTTTATTTTTGTTACCTTAAGAAGATTAAGACCCAGCGCCACAATCATCACAGAGCCGGCACAAATCAGCTCGTTAACTGCAAAATCACTTAAAAATGAACCTAAAAGCATAGCGAGTGCCACCAAGGAGCCCTGAAAAACCAACACGAAGCCCGCCGAGAACATAACACCTATTCCCAAAGAAGCCGCAAGCATTGATGCGGAAATCAAATCCATGAGAGCCTTTGTATAAATGGTCTGATTATCACCCGATATACCTGCACTCATAGAGCCCACAATTGTCATAGCACCCATACAAAACAAGAGACTTGCAGTAACGAAGCCCTGACTGAAGGTGGATTTTTCACCCTCACTGTTTTGGTTTTTCTTGCCCTTTTTCTGCAAGCTATCCCCAATTTTTGTGATTTTGCCGTCAACATCAATAAGAGTTCCAATAACAGTACCCAAAACCATCGAAATAACCATAACAAGCTGATTTTCACCCTTTATGATACCGGTTATTCCTATGGCAATGGTACAAAGTCCGATAGCGTACATAACGGCAGTTGTAAGCTTTTCAGGAAGCTTCTTTTTAAAAAGAAGACCTATACCGCTACCAATTAAAACGGTTATGGTATTTACTATTGCACCGCTGAATTTCATTAAAACTTCAGCTAAGTTTTCAGGCATTTAAAACATCTCCAAATAAGCTCCAAGGATATTCGTTTGAGTCGGGAGTTGACTCAAAGCTTAATTTTTCTTTAGTAACGGGGTGACAAAAGCTTATGCAACAGGAATGAAGTGCTATATCCCCTGTTGTTCTGTCACGGCTACCGTATTTTATATCACCCGTCAAGGGCATTTTGCGGGAGGCAAACTGTACCCTTATCTGGTGGGTTCTGCCCGTATGAAGAAGGACCCTCACAAGGGCTTTTTCACCGTTATTTTTAAGAACCTTATACTCAAGTGAAGCCTCTTTGACCCCCTTGCGAACACGATTCACTACGTAAGAGCGGTTCTTTTTTGAGTCCTTAAACAATAAGTCCTTGTATACTCCGCTTTCAGCTTCGGGTATACCGTCCGCAACCGCAAGGTATTCTTTAAAAAATCTGCCTTCGGCAATATCCTTTGACAGAATACCTGCACTTTTTTTATTATTGGCAAATACCATTACGCCGCCAACGTTTCTGTCAAGTCGGTGTAAAAGGTGCAGGGGCTTACCTGCTCTGTCACTCAGAAGCCCGATAATCCCCTTTTCGCCATTTACTGCATCCTCGCTTAATATCCCGCGGGGCTTAACGCAGACGGTTATATTTTCATCTTCAAAAAGAATATTCAAATTATTTTCAAGCATGTAAGTCGTACTTTCTCTTATATTCCTCAAAAACATCCTTAAATTCCGCACTGCTGTACTTAACACTGTTAAGATAGTTATGAGCATCAAAGGAGTCGTTGTGCGCTTCAATAACCGCAACGGCTATATTTGAGCAATGGTCGGATATTCTCTTGCAGTTGTTAAGAAGGTCGGAAAGCACAAAGCCAAGCTCAATTGTACAGTCACCACTCTGCAAGCGCATAATATGATGCGCCTTTATTTCAGATGCAATACGGTCAATAACCTGTTCAAGCGGCTCAACCCTTGTGGCTAATGCATAGTCGTTTTTCTCGTAAACAAGTGTTGTTGTAATAACAATCTCTGTAATAGCATCAAGAAGCACACTTATTTCTCTAACGGCGTTGTCCGAGAACTTAATATCCTTATCTGCAATTTCCTTTGCAACCTTTTCAAGACCCTTTGCATGGTCACCAAGTCGCTCAAAGTCACCAATTGTGTGAAGCATTCTGGCAACAGTTCTCGCATCATTATTGGAAAGGGATTGCTCAGACATTTTAACAAGGTACGTACCCAAATTATCCTCGTATCGGTCAAGTATTTTTTCGTTATCAAAAACAATCTTTGCAGACGCTTTATCGTATCCCTTAATAATCTTTAAAGACTCAAGCACCGTTTCTTTTGCGAGAAGTGCCATTTTAACCGTATAATTGTCACATTCCATAACGGCAATCGAGGGTGAATTAATCCAAAGTCTTTCATCCAGGTACACAACGTTACCCGATGCCTCTGCGCTCTGTTCGCCCTTCTTTTCACGAATAGCTTTTTCGGAAATCTTAACAATAAGCTTTGTTAAGGGCATAAGCGCAAGTAACACCACGTTATAAGCAGTATGAATAATTGCAATGCTTACAGGATTAACATCCATTGTTTCTGTGGGAATATCAAATACATTCTTCACAATCAGGTAAATCGGCAAAACAATCAGCATACCCAATACTTTTATAAAAATCTGAGAAAAGGATACCCTTTTTGCATTGGCACCTGTACCGATGCTTGAAATAAGACCTGTTACACAAGTACCGATATTCTGACCAAGAATAATGGGTACCGCTACATCAATGGTAATACCACCCGTAAGTGATAAAGCCTGTAAAATACCAACGGATGCAGATGAGGACTGAATAACTGCGGTAACAAGAACACCCACAAGCACACCAAGAACAGGGTTACTGAACATTGTAAATAACCCACTGACATCCAAGGAGCTCACCGAATCGGACATAATATCCATACCGTAAATAAGCACGGTAAAGCCGATAAAAATAGTACCGAGGGTTTTCTTTTTATCGCTTTTTGCCATCATTGTAAAGGCGGTACCGATAATTGCAAGTAAGGGTGAGAAAATCTGAGGCTTGAAAATCTGTAAAACAAACGACGAGGTTTCACCGATGCTTGACAAGGACAAAAGCCACGCAGTAACGGTGGTACCTATATTAGCACCGAACAATACCGCGATTGTGCTCTGGAAGCTCATAATACCTGAGTTTACAAGACCCACAAGTATAACGGTAGTAGCCGATGATGACTGTATAATAGCGGTAACAATAAGCCCCATTGACAAGCCGAGAATTGGCTTAGAGGTCATTTTCTTTAAAACCACCTCAAGCTTACTGCCTGCTAGTTTTTCAAGACAGGCTGACATCGTGCTCATACCAAAAAGGAAGAACACAAGACCTGCACAAAGCCCGATTACCATCTTAAACATATCCATAAACATTCTCCTTTTTTATGACACTTCATCCGTCATTTTTTATATTTTTATCCATTCTGTCACAATTACGATGTTATCATAAAAAATTCAATTCATCAATATTATTTTCAAAAAAATTACATAAAAAATCACTGTACCGAAGCACAGTGATTTTAATGGGATTTTCGTATTAAAGCTTTGAAAAGCCGTGACTGTTAATAAGGGCGTCAAGCTTCTTTTTCTCCTTACAAAGGGGGCACTCGTGTGAGGGTACGCTGAAGTAACCGTCAAGGTCGTTGGGGTTAAATACAGAATTCACCTCGTGACCTGCACATTCCTTTGCAGTTGCGAAAATTGAAGCAATACCTACAACCTCGCCACCGTAATAACGAACGGTATCAACCGCCGCCTGAGCAGTAGCACCCGACGCTACGGAAACTGCAAGAACAAGCACGTGCTTACCCTTAATCATAGGTGCTATATTGTCCCTGAAAAACATCTGTGTACCGTTGGTTTCGGGGGTTACAACGTAAATTGTCTGGTGAGCGTTAATATTTGCAAAGGAGTTTTTAGTAAGCTCCGCCGCAAGACAGGTGCCAACAACCTCCATACCGTCAAGGCAGATAATGGTGTCAACGATTGTGGTGCTATAGTTATAAGCAGAAACGAGCTCCTGAGCAACCGCCTTAGCCTCGGAATAACGGGATTTCTGAGCGGCAACGTCTATGTAGTAATTGGAGTGTGTATAGCTTGTTGCAAAATGACCCTTAGCAACACGAAGATAAAGGTTGTTTCGCTTTGTTTTGATTTTCATAATGTTTGTGGTAGGCATATTAACTCCCCTTTGAACTTTGAATATATTTATATTTTATATTAATCCGACGTCAATTTCTATTGGAGTAATGCATAAAATTTTGAACACTTATTTTATCATTTGTTCAAATTCTTCCTCGTTTATGACTTTTATTCCCAATTCGGTAGCCTTTCTGAGCTTACTGCCCGCATCCTCACCTGCTAAGACTATGCTTGTTTTCTTGGAAACGGAGCCCGATGCCTTACCGCCGAATTTCTCTATAATTTCCTGAGCCTCACGTCTGCCGTATTTTGTAAGAGTACCCGTAAGAACAAAGGTCATACCCTCAAAGCGGTTATCCGCCTTTTCGGTAAGATTTTTCATATTAAGCCCAAGGTTTTTGAGTTCTTCAATAAGCTCACGGCTTTCGGGAAGCGAAAGGGTTTTAACGAGAGTATCCGCCATAACGTCACCGATACCCTCAATTTCGGTAATATCCTCCTTGGTGGCTTCAAGAAGTGCATCCATAGTATCAAAGTGATTAGCAAGAAGCTTTGCCGCTTTGAGGCCTATATGATGAATGCCCAAGGCAAAAATCAATTTATAAAGGTCGTTTTCCTTTGATTTTTCAATAGCGTCAAGAAGATTGAAGGTGCTTTTTTCACCCATTCTTTCAAGGGATACCAAATCCATAGGATTGAGCTTATAAATATCCGATGCACTCTTTATGAGATTCTCATTAACAAGCTGTTCAAGCACTGCAGAGCCAAGACCTTCAATATCCATAGCATCACGTGAGCAGAAATGAATAAGCTTACGAAGAAGCTGTGCAGGGCAATGGGGATTCACACAACGTATTGCCGCTTCACCCGCTTCGCGAACAACAATACTGTCGCAGGCGGGACATTTTTCGGGGTATTTGTATTCGGCGTTTTCACCCTTATGCTCAGCAACGAAAAGAACCTCGGGTATAATATCACCTGCTTTGCGAACAACTATTGTGTCGCCTATTGCAATATTCTTTTCGGCTATGAAATCCGCATTGTGAAGTGTTGCTCTTGAAACGGTGGTACCCGCAAGAAGCACGGGCTCGAAAACCGCAGTAGGTGTAAGCACGCCCGTTCTTCCTACCTGAATATCAATATCCAAAAGCTTGGTGGATTTTTCCTCGGGGGGGTATTTAAAAGCAACCGCCCATTTAGGGAATTTAGCCGTACTGCCCAATTCCTCACGCATTGCGAAATCATTAGTTTTAATAACGGCACCGTCAATATCGAAACTGAGATTACCTCTGTTATCACCGATATCATTAATTTTTTCTATACACTCGTCCATAGTGTTGCAAAGAGCGTAGCCGTCAATAACATTAAAGCCCAGCTCCTTAAGATACTCAAGGGAGTCGTAGTGATTGCGGAGCTCCTTGCCGCCCTCTTTTTGCTGAATGTTAAAAATATAAATATCAAGCTTTCTCGAGGCGGTAATTTTAGGATTTTTTTGTCTTAATGAGCCGGAAGCTGCATTTCGGGGATTTTTAAAGGTTTTTTCCTCATTTAATTCCTGCATTGCCACAAGCTCGTCAAAGGAAGCGTGTGACATATACACCTCGCCCCTTACCTCAATAAAGGGGATATCCTCTTTAAGCTTAAGGGGTACGGAGCGTATAGTTTTAACGTTAGCCGTAACGTCCTCACCCACGTTACCGTCACCACGTGTAGAGGCTCTTACAAGTACACCGTTGCGGTATTCGAGGGAGCATGAAAGTCCGTCAATTTTAGGCTCAACCACGTACTGTGCATCGGAGAACACCTTTTTAACCCTTGTATCAAAGGCGTATAGCTCCTCCTCAGAAAAGGCGTCCTGCAGACTTTCCATTCTGACGGTGTGAACAACCTCCTCAAAGGTGTTGTCACTTCTGCCGCCAACCCTGTGTGTAGGTGAGCTTTCGGATAAAAGTTCGGGATATTTTTCTTCAAGTGACGAAAGCTCACGCATCATCATATCGTAATCGTAGTCAGAAACGTCACTTTCGTTACCCATATAATATTTTTCGATACAGTCGTTAAGTATTTTAGTTAATTCTTCAACACGTACCTTTGCAGCTTCGAAATTCATACAGCACCATCCTAATGCTCAAATAACTTGTTTATTATACCATAAGTAACAAAAAATGTCGAGAGTTATGCTTGTAATATGCTTTATTGTACATTGACAAAAATTTAATTTATTCTTATAATTTAGTCGGTAATTTATATTATATACATTATTATGTCCGAAAGAAGGATTTTTTTGAAAGAAAAACTTAAAAATGCCTTAATACTGTTTGTGACATTTCTTAAAATCGGTGCATTCACCTTTGGTGGCGGTTACGCAATGATACCGATTATCGAAAAAGAGATATGCGACAAGCACAAATGGCTTAAGGGTGAGGAAATTCTTGATATTTTTGCTATTGCCGAAAGTACACCCGGTCCCATCGCCATTAACTCCGCAACCTTTGTGGGCTACAAAGTTGCAGGCTTCCTTGGTGCCTTTTGTGCCACATTCGGTGTGGTGCTGCCCTCATTTGTTATTATTTCGCTTATATCCCTTGTCCTTAAGGAATTCAGTGAATATAAAGTTGTAAAATATGCCTTTATGGGTATTCGTGCAGGTGTTCTTGCCCTTGTTATAAAGGCGCTTGTATCAATGTACAAAAAATGTCCCAAGGGCGTTTTCGGTTATATTCTTATGGGCGTGGCTTTTGTAATTTCCGCTTTCACAAACGTTAATATCATCTTCGTTATTATCGGTTGCGCCTTGGTAGGACTTATTTACTCCGTAATTATGAGAAAGCGAGGTAAAGAAGTATGCCGGAAATAATTTTTGAATTTTTAAAGCTTTTCTTCACCTTCTTCAGAATCGGTCTTTTCACCTTTGGTGGTGGCTACGCAATGCTCCCCCTTATACAGGATGCGGTGCTTGAATACGGATGGCTTAGTGAAGAAGCAATAGTAAACTTTATTGCCGTAAGCGAAAGCACCCCCGGACCCTTTGCCATCAATATTGCAACCTACGTGGGTATGGAGCGTGGCAGAGATTTGCTCAGCCTCCCCGGCGGCTTCTTGGGTGCGGCAGTTGCAACCCTCGGCGTTGTGCTCCCCTCGTTTATTGTTATCCTCATTGTTGCAAAGGTTTATAAAAAATTTCAGGAAAGCAAAATCGTAATGGGCTGTATGACGGGCTTACGACCCACAGTTATAGGTCTTATTGCCGCCGCAGTTCTCAACATCGGCTCAACCGTCTTCTTCCCCGAAGGCTTCAGCCTTTCAATTGCAAGCTGGGATTTCTATACTATGGCAGTATCACTCGTTATTGCCGTAATCGGTTTAATTCTTATTTTCAAGAAAAAAATACACCCTATAATCCTCATAGTTGTTTCCGCTACTCTCGGAATCGGTGCAGGATTCTTAGGCGAATTGATAAAGTAAAGGGTTGATTTATTATGACTATTACAGATTACTTCGGTTGTGACGTTTTCTCCGAAAAGGTTATGAAGGAACGCCTTCCCGAGGAAGCCTTCAAGGAGCTTGAGCGCACCCTCGAAACAGGTCACAGACTCAACATCGATGTTGCTAACATTATAGCCAACGCTATGAAGGACTGGGCTATTGAAAAAGGTGCTACTCACTACACACATTGGTTCCAACCCCTTACAGGTATCACCGCCGAAAAGCACGACAGCTTTATTACGTCAAAAAAAGACGGCAGAGTAATAATGGAATTTTCGGGCAAGGAGCTTATTCAGGGCGAGCCCGACGCCTCCTCATTCCCCTCGGGCGGACTCAGAGCAACCTTTGAAGCAAGGGGCTATACCGCTTGGGACCCCACCTCATTTGCATTTATAAAGGATGGGGTACTCTGTATTCCCACCGCCTTCTGTTCATACGGCGGCGAGGCTCTTGACAAAAAAACTCCCCTTCTCAGGTCAATGGAGGCTATTAATAAGCAGACCTTACGTATTCTCAAGCTTTTCGGTCACGACGAGGTTGTTTCCGTAAAAACCACCGTTGGCCCCGAGCAGGAATATTTCCTTGTGGACAGCAATGTATTTAATAAGCGAAAAGACCTTGTTTACACAGGCAGAACCCTTTTCGGCGCAATGCCCCCCAAGGGTCAGGAGCTTGACGACCACTATTTCGGTGCCATCAAGCCCCGTGTACAGGCATTTATGAAGGACCTTGACGAGGAATTGTGGAGACTCGGTGTTCTTGCAAAAACCGAACACAACGAAGCGGCTCCTGCTCAGCACGAATTAGCGCCCATTTTTACCACAACCAATATCGCAACCGACCACAACCAGATTACAATGGAGACTATGCAGAAATGTGCTAAGAAGCACGGTATGATATGTCTTCTTCACGAAAAGCCCTTTGCAGGCGTTAACGGTAGCGGTAAGCATAACAACTGGTCAATCTCAACAAACACAAACGTCAACCTTCTTGAGCCCGGTGAAACTCCCGCAGAAAACGCTCAGTTCCTTTTATTCCTTTGTGCGGTTATTAAAGCCGTTGACGATTATCAGGATTTATTAAGAATTTCAATTGCATCTGCAGGTAACGACCACCGTCTTGGTGCACAGGAGGCTCCCCCCGCTATTGTTTCTATGTTCTTAGGTGAAGAACTTACGGAAATCCTCGAATCCATTGAAAAGGATGAGGACTACGACAATAAAGAAAAAGAAGTTCTTAAGGTTGGTGTACACGTTCTTCCTCGTTTCCCCAAGGATACAACCGACAGAAACAGAACCTCTCCCTTTGCATTCACGGGTAACAAATTTGAATTCCGTATGCTCGGTTCATCCGCTTCGGTTGCAGGACCCAACACAACCCTTAACACTGCTGTTGCAGACGTGCTTTCAGATTTTGCGGACGAGCTTGAAAATGCAGAGAATTTTGAAAGTGCTTTACATAAGCTCATCAAGAGAGTTATCAAAAACCATAAGCGTATAATTTTCAACGGCAACGGTTATGATGATGCCTGGGTTGAGGAAGCTCAAAAACGCGGTCTTCTTAACCTTCGCACAACACCCGATTGTCTTCCCTATATGCTTCACGACAAAAACGTTGAGCTTTATAAACGCCACAAGGTTTACAGTGAGGCTGAAATTAAGGCACACTACGAAATCAAGAATGAAAAATATTGTAAATATCTCAACATTGAGGTGCTTACAATGATTGAAATGACTAAGAAGGATATTCTTCCCTGTGTCAGCCGTAACATCCACGAGCTTGCAGATACACTTATTGCAAAGCGTACAATCGGTGACATTGACACAACCTACGAAGAAAACCTTGTTAAAACCCTTTCGGTGCTTTCCGCTAAAGCCTTCGACGACGTAACCGCTTTAGGTGAGCTTTCAAAAGAGGTTAAAGCTATTGAGGAAAGTGATGCGGCGGCAATGTTCTATAAAAACCGCATTATACCCCTTATGAACACCTTAAGAGAATCCGTTGACACTATGGAAAGCCTTTGCTCATCAGAGCATTGGTGCTACCCATCATACGGTGACTTACTTTTCAGCGTAAGATAAAAAAAGAAGCCGCGAGGCTTCTTTTTTTAATGCGTAATTCATAATGCGTAATGCATAATTAGATGGGCAAAGCCAATTTTATAATGCCGACCGCAGGTCCCGATAATTACGAATTATGCATTAAGCATTCCGAATTATATAATATATTCTTCATACTTCTCAAGTACAAATATCTCTGCGGTAATGTCCAGTAAAAGTCCTTCGGCAGTATACTCCTCAAAGTGAACGACGCCTGTTTTACGAAGTTCGGCACCTGCACCGCCCATAGAAAAGGGCAAAAGAATTTTCACACGCTTCCTTGTAGGGGGAAGTGCTGCGGCAATCTTTTCAAGAAGCTCGGGAAGACCCTCACCTGTTTTTGCAGAAACTCTGACCGTATTACCTACTAACGGAATGGAAATATCATTTGCCAAGTCGCATTTATTAAGAACGGTAATTATAGGCTTATCACCGCAACCAAGCTCTTCAAGAAGCTCGTTTGTAACCCTGTAATGTTCACTGCATTCCTCACTTGAAGCATCGCATATATTGAGTATTACGTTGGCACTTACGGCTTCATCAAGAGTTGACTTGAAGGCTTCAACAAGCTTATGAGGAAGCCTTCTGATAAAGCCTACGGTATCTATAAGAAGAACCGAATTACCATCGGGAAGGCTCAAGGCTCTTGCAGTTGGGTCGAGGGTAGCAAAAAGCTTATTTTCTGCAAGAACACCCGCATCCGTAAGGGTGTTCATAAGCGTTGACTTACCTGCATTTGTGTAGCCCACAAGCGCTACTGTTACCACGCCGTCTTTTTTACGTCTTTCTCTGTGGCGTGTACGTCTTTCCTCAAGAGCTTTTAAATCCTCTGTCAATGCGGATATTCTTCGTCTTATATGACGACGGTCAGTTTCAAGCTTTGTTTCACCGGGACCCCTTGTACCGATACCACCACCAAGTCTTGACATTGATGCACCCTTGCCGCCAAGTCGGGGCAAGGCGTACTTTAACTGAGCAAGTTCAACCTGCAGCTTACCCTCGCCCGAAAGAGCACGCTGAGCAAAAATATCAAGTATTAAAGTGGTTCTGTCAATAACACGTACGTCGGTTACGGTTTCTATGTTTTTTTGTTGTGCGGGAGAAAGTTCACCGTCTACAATAACAAGGTCGGGCTTTTCGTTTTCACAAAAATCCGAAAGTTCCTCCAATTTACCCTTACCAAGGTAGGTTCCGGGCTCGGGTGCTTCACGCTTCTGTGTCATTTCGCAGATAACCTCTGCACCTGCAGTTCTTGCAAGTTCCGTAAGTTCGGCTAACGAGGAATCAACGTCAAATTCACCCGTATCAACAGAAATTAACACGGCACGCTCCGCATCAATTTTATTTTCAAAATATTCCATAAAAATCCTTTTATAAAACCCTGTTCACCAATGGCAAACAGGGTTCTTGTATTTATCTTTTCTTTTTGTGATGTCTGCTTCCGTAGTAGTAGGATGAGCCATAATATCCGCCGTAACGGTTTGAGAAATAGCCACCTGCTTTTTCAGTAGCAATCTTAAGTGTACCTGTACCTGCACGGTTGTAGATGCAACCCATAATGTCAGCCTTAGTTGTTAAAATGTCACTTAAAGCGTACTCAATCTGGGGAATAGCAACTCTTTCCTCTGCGGCAACGAATACCATTGAATCCACGTAGTTTGCAACAATGGCCGCGTCGGCAACAACACCTGCGGGAGGACAGTCAACGATAACGTAGTCGAAGTTCTTTTTAGCCTCTGCAATAATACGTGCAGTAGAATCTGAAGCAAGTGTTTCAGAGGGGTCTGCAACTGCTGCAGAAGAAACAAGAAGATAGAGATTGTATTTTTCGATATATTTAACGGATTCCTCAAAGGATTTAACACCGTTTACGATATCATAAATACCTCTTTCGCCCTCGATATTGATACCAAGAGTTTTGCAAACTGCGGGCTTTCTGAGGTCGGCGTCAATAAGAAGAACTGACTTACCACTCTTTGCAAGAGAAAGAGCAATATTTGTAGAACAGGTTGTTTTACCTTCGCTTTCAGTTGAGCTTGTAACGGCAAAAACTGAATAACCCTTTTTCAATTTTGCGTTTTCAAACTTAGTTCTGATAAGCTTAAATGTTTCGATAAAGGGAAGACCAACGTTTCTGTCAGTAATAAGAAGACGTGTACGGTCGTTCTTTTTCTTGCCCTTGATATTTGAAACGGTAGCAATAATATCAATATTGCTGAAGTTATTCTTAATATCCTCAGTTGAAAGCAATTTGTTCTGAATCTTTGCAGTAATAAGGATAATAATTATCGCAAGAGCTGCACCGATAATAAGACCTGCACCCGTGTAAAGAACCATTGAAGAATCAGCTACGGGCTTTGCTTCTGTAGCACTATCAGCAACGGTAATGTGTGCAGTGGGGAAGTTCTCATCATTAACGATGGTATGATAAGCACTCTCAATAGAAGTTGCTACTATATAAGCAAGTTCTTTATCTGTTGAGGTAACCTTGATTTTTACAATCATTGAATCGGCAACATGTTCAACGCTCATCATTCCGCGAAGCGTATCCTTATCATATAAGGTATCTGTTCTGCTTTTAACCTCTTTCTGCACTGCGGTAATAAAGCCGTCACCACTCTGCATAAGGTATTTTAAGGTGTTCGCAATTACAGCTGATGCCTGAGCATCACTTGCAGTAGTCTGCGCCTGAACACTGCTAATATTTTTGTCTTTGTTTGAAACAGTTAAAATAAGGTTTGAGGAAAACTGCTCAGTATAAGTGATTTTTGCTATACCAAAGCCGCTGGCACTAAAAAGTGCAACAAAAATAACAATAAGCCACCACTTACTGAGAATCTGGCGTAAAATTTTAAGAATTGGTGCTAAGCCTATATCCTCATCATGGGTTCTTTTTTCTTCGTAAGCCATGTGTATTCTCCTTTTTATTTCATATATAGTTTATAATACCATAAATAAATCCCGACTACAATAGTTTTTTGTCATTTTTTAAAGACCATTTCGCTTTAAAAACTCTATCTGTCGGTCTTTTGCAGAATTATCAACGGAATTTATTTCACTTGCCTCTTTTGTATATTTTTCTTTATCCTTTAAGGCGCTTAAAAATCTCACCACCCACATCAAAGGCAACAAAAACGGAAGTTTTTTAAGTATTGGATATCTTTTTTTCATCAAGGTGTACGGCAAAAACAGCCTTGTTAAAAAGTAGGATGATTTTTTATCGGTATAGTCACCCTTGATTATTCCGCTTAAGTAATAGTTTGTCTGGGTGCCGAAAACACCACTGAGAATAATGTAATCGGCAGTTTCCTTTACATTTTCATCAGCCTTACCGTCGCAAAACCAGAATTCCGAAAGTCTGTCCATACTCTTAGCAAAATCCGTAAGACCTGTATCTTCAAGTGATTTATTTAAAATTTTCTCGTCACACAAGGGTTTTAGCTTTTTATTGAGATAATAATGGTCAACAATGCTTTTTATACCCGTTCCTGCAGATTCAAAATGGTGAGCGGTGTGGGAAAGAATATAAACGTAGAAATCCTCATCGGTCATATTCATTGAATAACCGTTAGTGTCGGCAATCATTCTTTCAAGGGCACCCTTGTAATAATCGTAGCCCTTATCATAATCGTACTTTAATTCCTTATGAAGTTCAAAATTCAAAAAGGGCTTTTTAACGTAACCCGCATCCTTCTCATCCTCATAATTGTCGTACACGTAGCCCCTTTCAACCAGGAGCTCCGCAGCCTTTTCAGCCTTTTCCTTTTCTACGAGTACGTCCATATCGAGCATAAAGCGCATATCGGGATTATCGTAATATTTTGAAACCTTGGAGCCCTTAAGAAAGCAATGCTTTATTTTGTTTTCTGCAAAAAGAGCCGCTAATTCCTCAGCCTCTCTGGTTTGTGCCTCGTGACGTGCCGCACACCTGAAAAGCTCTTTTTTGAACACGGCCTTATACTGCTCAGGTGCACTATCACTACCTATAACAGACGGTGCAACTAAGGGAGTCACCTTATGTCTTTCGGCTAATTTGTGAACCTTAGAAAAGTCGGTGCCTTCGGGAAATTGATACTCCCCGCCTGTAATCTGACTTTTAATAGCCCCTATTATAAGCTCACCCGTAGCGAGAATGTCGTTTGTAATTTCAGTATTTTTATTTTCCATTTCTCAACCTGTAAAGTCTGTAACGCAAACGCCTTATAGGATAACGTGTTCTTGCGTTTTTTACATACTTTTTCTTATATTTTGCATATTCCGAATCGTCAACGTCAAATAATTTGCCATCGCGACAAATACTGCACACAACACCTATTACGTGCTTATCGGTAATACCTTTTTCTAACAAAAACTGATTATCACCGCTTAAGATATATTCGTTATTCTTTATATCTACCACTCTGTGCAGAACAAAGGTACCCGTATCTCTGCGGTAAAGGGGAATATCACCGATATTCAAGGACCCTTCGGGCTTTTTAATGATAACGTAATCACGCCCCTCTATAAGAAGGGGATTCATACTCGTACCTGTAATAGGTATTTTGAAGGTGGTGTTTTTTTGGAACGCTTCCTCAATAAAAGGAAGCAAATCCGCCATAGATATTTCTTTCATATTATTTATCTAAAATGTTATAGCTTTCTAATTTTTCAATAAATGCACTCAGGTCATTGCGAAGAAGCTCTTCGGGTGCGTCGTATTCTTTTTTTAAAACGGCTACAATTTCTTCAAATTCCTTACCCTGTTCAAGTGCCTTCCAGATACATTCGGCAGGTCCGTTAAGAGTAATCATTCCTTTGATGTTTTTAACAGCATCACCAACAGGAACAACAACGGGTGTACCTGCAACGGTTTTTAAAACGTAATTTTCGTTAAGCTTCATTTTTATCACCACAAAAATTCATATTTTTCTATTATAAAGTTTATCATACTATTATAAATAAATCAAGATATGAAAAAGCAGAGAGAAACCGTTGTTTACTCTCTGCCAAAAATTCATTCTGTTTTTCTTGCCTTAAGCTTCTTTGCAACCTGCCTCATCACTATAAAAAACGCAGGAAACAAAAACAAGTCTGCAACAATCCATGCCGAGGGGTTAATGAGACAAGCGGCGTCATAGCCGAAGCGGGTAACGAAAACAAGTCCGCCGATACCTCGTGCAAACAGCTCGAAAACACCCGTCATCATAGCGGTTATACTGTATCCAAGACCTTGAATAGCATTTCGCACCAAGAAAAGAACTGACAAAATAAGATAGAAATAGCTACCCATATTTATATATTGCTGAGCAAGTGCAATAACCGTGGTTTCGCTCGACTCAACAAAAAGAAGCGACAAATACGGTCCGAAAAACTTTGCAACAAAAACACCAATAACCGAATAAATTGCCGCAAGCACGAAGCCGCTACCCATACCCTTCTTTATTCTGTCAAGCTTTCCTGCGCCAAGATTCTGACCGCAATACGTAGCCATGGTAAGACCTATTGTTTCCGCAGGTAAAACTATCATAAGCTGTGTTTTAGCACCTATAGTAAAGCCCGCAATGGTGTCGGGGCCTAAACCATTGATGCTCGACTGAAGCATTACGGAGCCTAAAGCAGTTATTGAAAACTGTAGCGCCATAGGAAGACCGTTTTTAAGCAAATTGAGAATATATTTAAAATCGGGCTTTGCAGTATCCTTGGTAATATGAAGTATGGGGAATTTACGCTTAACGTAAATAAAGCAAAGTATACCTGATACAACCTGTGATATAACCGTTGCAACAGATGCTCCCCTGACACCCATATTGAAAAGTTCAATCAGAAGAAGGTCAAGACCAACGTTAAGAACGGATGAAAACAAAAGGAAGTAAAGTGGTGTTTTACTGTCACCGAGGGAACGAACGATACTTGCAAGAAGGTTGTAGAACATTGTTGCTCCGATACCTGCAAATATTATTACAATATAATTATATGCATCCTCATAGATTTCCTGAGGGGTGTTAATAAGGTTCAAAAGAGGCTTCGTCAAAAGCACTGCTCCTACGGTTATAACAAAGCCTAAGGCAATTGAAACGTAAATGATGTTTACAACGTATTTTTTAAGGCTTTTAATATCCTGGGCACCAAAGCGTTGTGCGATAGGTATGGCAAAGCCCGCACAAAGACCGATAACCGAACCGATAATAAGAAAGTTAAGCGAACCGACTGAGCCTACCGCAGACAAAGCATCCTTACCCACACATTTACCCACGATGATAGCGTCCGCCATATTATAAAGTTGTTGAAAGAGGTTACCGAACATAAGCGGAAGACAGAACCTTATAATATTCTTCATAGGACTGCCCGTTGTCATATCCTTAGTCACACCATCACCTCTAATTCCATCATACAAAATAACCTTGTAAAATTTAGCACAAGATAAGACTTTTGTCAACAAAAAAAGATTTTCGGTGTAATGCTACAAAAAGCAGCACCACACCGAAAGCTTTATTATTTTGCAACGATATTAATAATCTTACCGGGAACGTAAATTTCTTTGATGATGTTTTTGCCATCAAGGAATTCAAGAACCTTTGCATCTGCCTTTGCAGCGGCAATTGCTTCGTCGGCGGTTGAATCCTTAGCAATGGTAATTGTTGCTCTGAGCTTACCGCAAATCTGAACGGGAACCTCAATTGTAGCATCAACTGTCTTTGCTTCGTCATACTCGGGCCACTGAGCAACTGCAAGCAAGCCTTCCTCACCGAGCTGAGCCCAGATTTCCTCTGCAACGTGGGGTGCGAAGGGATCAAGGAGCTTAACAAAGGCTTTAAGCTCACCCTTAGTAATTGAGCCAACCTCGTAGATATCGTTAAGAAGTGTCATAAGAGCCGCAATAGCGGTATTGAACTTCATATTTTCAATATCCTCAGAAACCTTTTTGATTGTTTTGTGGAAAGTACTCTCAAGCTCTTTTGAGAAATCATCGCCATCCTTTACAATTTCAAGAAGGTTCCATGCTCTGTCAACGAAACGCTTACAGCCCTTAACACTGCTTTCACTCCAGGGTGCTGCCTTTTCATAGTCACCCATAAAGAGCACGTAGGTTCTGAGAACGTCTGCACCGAGCACGTCAACAACCTCGTTGGGGTCAACAACGTTACCCTTGGACTTACTCATTTTTTCACCGTCAGGTCCAAGAATAAGACCCTGAGCAGTTCTCTTTGAATAGGGTTCATCAAAGGGAACAACACCGATATCATAAAGGAATTTATGCCAGAAGCGTGAATAGATAAGGTGACGTGTAACGTGCTCCATACCACCATTGTACCAGTCAATGGGACCCCAGTATTTAAGCTTATCCATATCTGCAAAAGCTTCTGTATTGTGGGGGTCAATATAACGAAGGAAGTACCAAGATGAACCTGCCCACTGAGGCATAGTGTCGGTTTCACGCTTTGCAGGTGCGCCGCACTTGGGACAAGAGCAGTTTACGAAGCTGTCAATTTTTGCAAGGGGGCTTTCGCCGTCGGAGCCGGGCTGGAAGTTATCAACCTCGGGAAGTCTTAAGGGAAGTTCCTCGTAGGGAACGGGAACAATACCGCATTTTTCACAATGAACAACGGGAATGGGCTCGCCCCAATATCTCTGACGGTTGAATGCCCAGTCCTTCATCTTGTATTGAACACCCTTTTCGCCAACGCCCTTTTCCTGAAGAACCTCAATCATTTTGTCGATTGATTCTGCTTTCTTTGTAAAGCCGTTAAGGAAATCAGAGTTAACCATTTCACCGTCACCTGCGTATGCTTCAACGCTGATGTCGCCACCCTTGATTACCTCAATAATATCAATACCGAATTTTTTTGCAAATTCGTAGTCACGCTGGTCGTGTGCAGGAACAGCCATAATAGCGCCCGTACCGTAGCCCATCATAACGTAGTCGGATATGTAGATAGGAATTTTCTTGCCGTTTACGGGGTTTATAGCCTCAAAGCCCTCAATGCATACACCTGTTTTATCCTTAACAAGCTGTGTTCTTTCGAACTCTGTTTTCTTAGCGCACTCGGCTCTGTAAGCCTCGATATCCGCCATATTGCCGATTTTGTCAGCATACTTGTCAATAAGAGGATGCTCGGGTGCCATAACCATAAAGGTAACACCGAAAAGTGTATCGGGACGTGTTGTGTAAATCTTCATCTTCTCATCGGTGCCGTCAATTTCGAAATTAACAAACGCACCTGTTGATTTACCAATCCAGTTAACCTGCTGAAGCTTGATATTGGGAAGGTAATCAACCTTATCAAGACCCTGAAGAAGCTTGTCTGCATATTCAGTAATACGAAGATACCAAACGTCCTTGGATTTCTGAACGATATCACTGTGACAGATGTCACACTTACCGCCCTGAGAGTCCTCGTTTGAAAGAACAACCTTACATGAGGGGCAATAGTTAACAAGAGTCTTGTCACGGAAAACAAGTCCGTTTTCAAACATTTTAAGGAAAATCCACTGAGTCCATTTATAATAGCTTTCCTCGGTGGTATCTACAACTCTTGTCCAGTCGAAGGAGAAGCCGACCTTTTTAAGCTGTGATGAGAATTTTTCAATATTCATATCCGTAACCTTACGGGGATGAATACCTGTTTTTATAGCATAGTTTTCTGTGGGAAGACCGTAAGCGTCAAAGCCGATGGGGAAAAGAACGTTATAGCCCTGCATTCTTCTTTTACGGGAAATAACCTCAAGACCTGAATATGCTTTGATGTGACCAACGTGCATACCTGCACCGCTGGGGTAAGGGAACTCAACAAGTCCGTAGAATTTGGGCTTATCGGAATTATCCTGAGCATGGAAAACGCCCTCGTCCTCCCATTTTTTCTGCCATTTTTGTTCAACGGCTGAAAAATCGTATTTCATTAAAATCCTATCCTTTCTGTATGTAAAATCGGGAAAAGCACCCGATTATAATTTACGCTTCCAAAATATCCGTAATATCAACCTTCGCTGCGTCCTCCCAGAGTCTTTCAAGATTGTAGTAGTTTCTTGATTCCTCTGTGAATATATGAACTATAACACCTGCATACTCCATAACAACCCAGCCGGTGGCTCTGCCCTCAACGTGGTCGGGGGTAAGTCCCTCCTGCTCAAGCTGATACTCAACCTCGTCACCCAAGGCTCTGATATGTGTATTTGAATTACCTGTTACAAGAACGAAATAATCTGCAACAACGGTAAGCTCATCAATTTTAATAACCTTAATATCGTTACCCTTTTTATCATCAAGGGCTTTAACGATTTTTTTTACTGTTTCGGGAATCATTATTTATTCTCCTTTTGTAAATTAAACATAGCGTCGTTAAAAGCCAAAACCGTATCGGGATGCACAATCATATTTCTTGTTATCAGGTCCTTTATAGTGAACCCGAGACCCTCCACAATTGCCTCATCAAGACTACGCTTTGCCTTTTCACGCATAATATCAACGCCGTCATACTCACGCTCGGCACTGATGAAATCCGCTATAAACACGACCTTTTCAAGAAGTGACATACCCTTTCTGCCCGTTGTGTGGTATCTTATGGCGTTAAGCATATCCGCATCCTCAATACCAAACTCATTCTTAGCAAAAACACTGCCGCTTATAGCGTGGTAAAGCTTGGGAACGTCCAACTCGTATTCCGAAAGCTCCACCTTGTTTTCGAGCATATATGATAACTGCAATCCTGCAGGCTCGTCCTTACAGCAATCGTGAATAAGACCCACAGTGTATGCTTTTTCGGGGTCACAACCGTAAATGAGCGCAAGCTCCTTAGAGGAATCAGCAACGTTAAGGGAGTGAATGTATCGTTTTTCACTCAGTCGTTTCTGCAAAATCTCCTTGTATTGCTCATTATTCATAAATACAACCCCTTTGCTTTTATATACTCGGCAACTTCCGCCCCGATATAGTCAAAACAATTGTTTTTTACGTTTTCACGAACAGTTGTTGAACTAATTTCAACTGGCACACTCTCGCAGAAAATTACCCTTTCCTCGTTCATACGAAGCACGTTACGGGCAAAAGCCTTCATATTCTGAAGCTCCTCTAAGCGCTGAGTCCTGCAAGCCGCCACAATCACACATTTACTTGCAATTTCCTCGTATTTATACCATTTATTAAACGATAAAAACATATCGTCACCCATAAATAGATACAGCTCACTATCGGGATAAAGCTTTTTAACCGAATTAACCGTGTCAATAGTATAGCTCTTACCACCACGGGTAATTTCTATGTCGCTCACTTCAAAAAAAGGCTCCTTAAAAACAAGCTTACACATATCATAACGCTGAGCCGAAGTGGCTCCCGAGGTGCTTTTAAACGGAGACATTGCCGTAGGTATTACAATAACCTTATCTGCTCCGCAGCTTTTTGCAAGGTTAAGTGCAAGGAGCTTATGACCTTCGTGGGGTGGGTCAAAGGACCCGCCGTAGATTGCAATTTTTTTCATATTAATACATCAGAACAGACTGCAATTCGAGGCTTCCTCTGTAAGAGGTGATTTTTATTTTAACTCGTTTAACCTCTACAGGAGTAATTTTGTGTATTCTCTTATAGCCGATTACACCGCCTGAACCGACCTTTTTGAATTTGCCCGTTCCTTCGTCAATGTATACCTCGTAGCCTTCAACGTGCTGACCGTTAACGATATTTTCCATCATAACGAACTTATCAAACATATCCTTTTCGGAAAGTGTGATTATAAGCTCGGGCTCCATATCGTCCGCCGCAGGTCTCCAGGTTTTGGTTTCATCCTCATCAAAAAGGTTGGAGGCACTGTATTCGGGTGAAAGAGTGCTGCTTGCACTAATTTCACCAATCTGATTAACCTTGTATGTATACGCTCTCTTTAAATCCACACCGAAGGCCTTAAGAATCTGATAGTCCATCTGAGCAAATTTACCATTCTTCATAGGCGGTACACCAACCATAAGACCACAGTTGTTACCAACGGAATCAAGATAAATTTTCTGAAGCTTATCCTTGGTTTTGGCAGTATATTCATCATCCTTGTGGTAGTACCATCTGTCACGCATTGAAACACACACTTCACAAGGATACCAGATAAACTCACTTTCTTTTTTAATTGCTTTACGTGAGCCTAAATCTCTTTCAAACTTTTCTTCCTTCTGGAATAAGCGTTTTTTCTTAACCTCTTTGCTACGCTCGAATGCGTGGTAAATGCTATGTCTTTCAGGCACAACGCTCCACTCATTTTCACGTATAACGCCCCATTCATTACCGTACCAGCGCACGTCGGGGCCAACCATTGCTATAACGGCGTCGGGCTGACACTCTCTTACTACGTCATAGTAGCCCTGCCAATCATATTCCTGTACGTTACCGTCCTTGTCGGGCTCTGCGGCACCGTCGAATCGAACGTAGAAAATATCGCCGTATTTTGTAAGCACCTCACGAAGAAGGGCTTTAAAATAATTGTTATATTCCTCACCATTACCGTAAGACCTTTCGTGACGGTCAAGGGGTGATATGGCAATACCGAATTTTATTCCCTGGTTTTTGCACTCCTCACTCAAAAGAGCAACAATATCCCTTGTTTCAACATCCCAGTTAACGGAGCTTTCAACAGAGTAATTAGTATAATCCGAATACCATAAGCAGAAGCCGTCGTGATGCTTTACGTTAAGCACCATTCCCTTGAAGCCTGCCTCCTTGAAGAACGTAACCCATTCCTCGGCGTTGAATTCCTCGGGACAAAAGTTTGCGGGGTTAACGTTACCATCGGTCCACTCTCTGTTAACAACCGTGGGAAGACCAAAATTTATTAAACCGTAGAACTCGGTTTTCTGCCATTCAACTTGTCTTGCAGAGGGCTTAACCTCCGCAGCTATTTCATAGGGTTTCATAGAAAATCCTTTCGGGTTTATTTCTTAAAATCAGATACCTGCATCAAAATTGGTTGCCACAATATCAACACCCAAACCAAGAATATTTTCGATAACAACGTCACCGATTTTAACAGGAGCTTTTATTGTAGCCGAGTTTATGACACTCATACACTCAAACATTTTGTCCTTAGGTACGGGACCCGAGGATTTAACCGGAACAACCGGATGAACACCATTTTCAACCTTAACGCTTGTTGTAAGGCTTCTTACGGGATTAGTAATCTCTGCACGTGCGTAAGCATCACCGCGCTTACAGGTGTTACCTGTAACGGAAATAACCTCGCCGTTTTCAATTTCAACTTCAATAGGGCATCCCAAAGGGCAGGATACACAAATAAGATTCTTTTTCATTTCTCCCACTCCTTATTCTTCTATGCGAACTGTAATTTCGCTGTTCTCATTCATTTTCTTAAGCATTTCTGCAGTAATAACCACGTTTTCCATTTCACCGGGAGCAAGCTTAACTTTCTTTCTTGATGAAAGAACTTCGCCGTCACACTCAACAACTACCTTTGCACCCATATAAACCTGACCTACACGGAAGTAAAGCTTAAGATTTTCGTCACCCTCGATATTAACTCGCTGAGGAACGATGTAGCGAACACCGTCAACACCCTTTGTGTTAATGAAGGTTCCGCCCTTTTTCTTTCCGAAAATGTAGTCCGCCGCACCCTTACCGGCAATCTGGCTTTCCTCTGTTACGTAGTCAACAAGGTCGTGAACCTGTAAAACGTTACCGCAAGCAAAAATACCGGGCTTAAGTGTTTCTCTGTATTCATCAACAACGGGACCGCTTGTAACTCTGTCAAGCTCAACGCCCACGTCCTTTGAAAGCTCATTTTCAGGTATAAGACCAACCGAAAGAAGGAGTGTATCACATTCAATATATTCCTCGGTACCGGGAATGGGCTGTAATTTTTCGTCAACCCTTGCGATTGTAACACCCTCGAGTCTGTCCTTACCGTGAGTTTTAACAACTGTACAGCTAAGTCTTAACGGAATACCGAAGTCATCAAGACACTGTACAATATTTCTTGTAAGACCGCCTGAGTAAGGCATAAGCTCACAAACAACCTTAACCTCTGCACCCTCAAGAGTCATACGACGTGCCATAATAAGACCGATGTCACCCGAACCGAGAATAACAACCTTCTTGCCGGGCATATAGCCGTCAATATTAACGTATTTCTGTGCAGTACCTGCAGTCATAATACCTGCGGGTCTTGAACCTGCAATAGAAAGTGCACCACGGGGTCTTTCACGGCAACCCATGGCAAGAACAACCGCAATTGCCTTGAACTGCATAAGACCGTCGTTGTTATTTACCGCAGTAACCACGTTATCGTCGGAAACGTTGAGAACCATTGTATCTGTGAAAACGTCAATATCGGTTTTCTCAACAAGTTCAATAAATCTGCCTGCGTATTCGGGGCCTGAAAGCTCCTCACCGAAATAGTGAAGACCGAAGCCTGTGTGAATACACTGTTCAAGAATACCGCCGAGAGTTTCGGCTCTTTCAAGAATGACGATTTTTTCAACGCCTTCTTCTTTTGCTTTTAAAGCCGCAGCCATACCGGCAGGACCACCGCCGACTACAACCAAATCATAATTCAACATAAGTCCTACCTCCTTACTTTGTTCTGTCGTACATAATCTTCGACTCGCCGCCGAATTTTGTAATTTCGTTCATAGATACACCAAGCTCACGAGCAAGGATTTCTACAACCTTGCTACCGCAGAAGCCACCCTGACATCTGCCCATACCTGCTCTTGTTCTTCTCTTGACACCGTCAACGTCACGTGCACCTGCAGGAGCGTGAATAGCATCTAAAATCTCACCCTCGGTGATTGTTTCGCAACGGCAGATAATTCTGCCGTAGGCTTTATTTTTCTTAATAAGCTCTGCCCTTTCCTCTGTGCTCATATGACGGAAACGAACGGGCTCGGGACGGATAGGATTGAAATCCGCTTTCTTTTCCATACCGCCTGTAAGTTCGTTCATAATATCCACAATCATCTCTGCAATTGCAGGTGATGATGAAAGTCCGGGAGACTCAATACCTGCGGCATTGATGAAGTTTTTGTTAGCCTTTGAAGAGCCGATAATAAAGTCGTCGGTTACGGGATGGGCTCTGTTACCGCTGAATGAGGTAATTGCATTTCTTAAAGAAACAGCGGGTACGCTCTTGGTTGCGGCGGTGTAGATACCGTTGAGTCCCTCGGGAGTTGTTGCTACGTCGTCACCATCGTCAATATCGTTGGCAGAGGGTCCTACAATAAGGTTGCCGTCAACCGTGGGTGAAACGAGAACACCCTTACCCATTTCTGTGGGACACTGGAAAATAGTATAGTTAGCAAGACTGCCCTGTGATTTATCAAGAAGATAATAGTCACCGTGACGAACAATTATCTCGATAGAATCGTCACCGATAAGCTTTGCAATTTTTCCTGAGTGAACACCTGCAGCGTTAATAACGTACTTTGCTTTAATTTCACCCTGTGTTGTAGTGAGGGTGAATTCATCATCAGAAAATTCGATGCCTTTAACTTCACAGTTTCTTACGAACACCGCACCGTTTGTTACTGCATTTTCAACGCCTGCAATTGTAAGCTCGTAAGGGCAAACGATTGATGACGTAGGCGCTACAAGAGCCGCCACCGCAGTATCACCGATATTGGGTTCGATTTTCTTTAACTCTTCTCTGTCAATTATGCGAAGACCGGGAACGCCGTTATCCACGCCTCGTTTAAGAAGCTTTTCAAGGTGGGGTATCTCCCCCTCCGAAAATGCCACAACAAGGGCACCGTTATTCTTTAAGGGAACGTTAAGCTCACGACAAAAATCCTTCATAAGCTCAACACCACGGACGTTTAATTTTGCCTTAAGTGTTCCGGGTACAGCATCAAAGCCCGCGTGAACAATAGCACTGTTGGCCTTTGTTGCACCCATTGCACAATCGTTGCATCTTTCTAAAAGTGCAATTTTAAGGTTGTATCTTGAAAGCTCTCTTGTGATAAGGGAGCCTACAACACCTGCACCGATTACAGCAACATCGTACTTCATCTGAAACATCTCCTTAATTGTTACCGCACTGCAAGAGTGTTTTGGTTTAAAATAAATCAGTTTATTATATCACAGTATACTCTTAAAAATCAAGACATTATAATGTATATTATTATCCATTTCGGGGAGTTTTTTCCTTGTTTTTTGTTTCAATTTGGTGTATTATAATATGTTGAAATACATTTGCGAGGTAAAAGCAATGAAAAAACCCGAATTATTAGCCCCTGCAGGGGATATGAACTGCCTTGTATCTGCCGCAAGATTTGGTGCAGATGCAGTATATATCGGCGGTCCTCTTCTTCAGTTAAGAGCAGAGAAATCCGCTTTTTCCGAGGAGGAAATCGACACTGCCGCAAAATACCTTCACGCCCTCGGCAAAAAGCTTTATGTAACCGTAAACAGCTTCACAAAAAATAACGAAATTGAGCCTCTTAAGGCATACGCAAAAAACCTCTATGCTTTAGGAGTTGATGCAGTAATTGTTGCGGATTTAGGTGCTTTAAGGGCTATAAAACAGGCGGAGCCCCGTCTTGAGGTGCACATCAGCACTCAGGCAAACTGCTGCAACTATTCCTCAGCTATGGCTTACTATGAATTGGGGGCTTCAAGAATTGTTGTTGCCCGTGAAATGACCATTGACGAAATTGCAGAAATGCACTCAAAAATCCCCGACGAGCTTGAAATCGAGGCCTTTGTGCACGGCGCTATGTGTATGGCATATTCGGGCAGATGCCTTATTTCATCATATATGAACGGCAGAAGCGGTAACCGTGGTGAATGCACTCAGCCCTGCCGTTGGGAATATTATTTAGTAGAGCGAAACCGCCCCAACGAATACCTCAAGGTTGAGGAATACGACGACCATTCCGCACTTCTTTCTTCACACGATATGAAGGCTATTTCATTCCTTGATAAATTACAGGCGGCAGGCGTTGACTCCTTTAAAATCGAGGGTCGAATGAAGACGGAATACTACGTTTCACACGTTGTAAACGCCTACAGACGAGCTATTGATAAAAGTGCACCCATGGAGCTTCTTGAGGATGAGCTTAACGCCATAAGCCACCGCCCCTACAACAGTGGCTTTTACTTCGGAAACCTTGTTCACGACCACAAAAACGACGGTCTTTACCATTGGGATTGCACCTTTGCAGGCGTTGCCCTTGAGGACTGTGTTGACGGTAAATTAAAAATCCAACAGCGTAACTTCTTCAAGCTGGGCGACAATATTGAGGTTCTTTCACCCGACAGCTTCGGCACGTCATTCACCTGTACAAAAATCACCAACGAAAAGGGCGAGGAATGTGATACCGCCTGCCATCCTCAGGAAATCCTTATGCTCGACTGCGACAAGGATATTAAAAAAGGTGATATTTTAAGAGTACGAACCGAAAAACAGAAAATTATAACCAACATTTAACAGATGAAAAATTATGAGATTCTTGCCCCTGCAGGGGCGTACGAGCAATTACGTGCGGCAGTAATCTGCGGTGCAGATGCAGTGTATCTGGGTGCGGGTAATTTTAATGCAAGGCGTAATGCTCAGAACTTTACAAATGAAGATTTAAACGAAGCGGTAAAATACTGCCATCTTCGTAACGTGAGGGTTTACGTTACGCTCAACACCCTTGTTTTTGACAAGGAATTACCCGACCTTTATGAAACGGTAAAAGCCATTGCAAAAAGTGGTGCAGATGCAGTTATTGTGCAGGATTTTGCTACCGTTAAAGCCGTCAAGGAGGTCTGTGCCGACCTTCCCTTACACGCCTCAACCCAAATGGCGGTTCACAACGTATCGGGTGCTTTATATCTTCAGGAGCTCGGCTTTTCACGTATCGTTCTTGCCCGTGAATTGTCCCTTGAGGAAATCAGAGAAATCCGAAAAAACGTTACCACTGAGCTTGAGGTTTTCGTTCACGGTGCTCATTGTATGAGCACCTCGGGTAACTGCTACCTTTCTGCAATGCTCGGTGAAAGAAGCGGTAACCGAGGCCTTTGTGCACAGGGTTGCCGACTCAACTGGAAGAACAATCACGGCAGAGATTTTGCTCTTTCGCTCAAGGATATGTCATACCTTGACAGCATAAATGAATTGGCGGATATGGGTGTTGATTCCTTTAAAATCGAAGGACGAATGAAACGCCCCGAGTACGTTGCTGCGGCTGTTTCAAGCCTTAAAAATGCCCTTGAAGGCAGACCCTATGAAAAAGAAATTTTAAGAAGTGTATTTTCAAGAAACGGCTTTACCGACGGTTATCTCAAGGGAAGCCGCAACACATCAATGTTCGGCTACAGAGGTAAGCAGGACGTTACCTCCGCACAAGGCGTCCTTAAAAATCTTGAAAATTTATATAAAGATGATATTCATCCCTTGGGTGTCAAAATGGCGCTCACTCTTGAAAAAGGAAAGCCTGCAAAGCTTGAACTTTGCTCCAAAAATAAGCGGGCCATAGTTTTCGGTGAAACACCCGAAGAACCACGAAATGCACCCTTACCTAAAGAGATTGCCGAGCGTAATTTAAGCAAACTCGGAAACACCTCTTTTTATGCAGAAAGCATTGATTTTTCAAACGAAGACGGGCTCACCCTCTCCGCATCCTCCCTTAACGCCTTACGTCGTGAGGGTATTGAAAAAATTGAAAAGCTTATTACCGAAGCCGACCGAGAAATCAACGACGTCAGTCCCTCTCCGAATCCACCCTACTACCCCTTGCAAAAGGCAACAACAAGGGTGCGACTTGAAAGCTTTTCTCAATATACAGCTAATTTCAACAATGCAGAATTCATAATTCTGCCAATTGATGAAATACTAAAAAACGAAGCAGAAGCCACTAAAATCAACCGCCGAATTATTGCCGAATTACCCGAGCTTATTTACCCTGATGATGAAGTGAAAATTCAAGAAAAACTCGGTCTTCTCAGGGATATGGGTATCACCCACGGCTCAACGGGTAACGTTGGCGGAATAAAGCTTTTGCAGGAAGCGGATTTTACAATCCACGGTGCACACGGTCTTAACATTACCAACACAAATGCCCTTGATTTTTATAAATCCCAAGGGCTCAGGGATACTGTAATATCCTTTGAGCTTTCCGAAAAAAACATCAAAAGTCTCGGCAACGACTTACCCCGAGGAATTTACGTTTACGGACATTTACCGCTTATGCTTATGCGTGCGTGTCCTCAAAAAAGTGATGCAGGTTGCGGTAAATGTAGCGGAAAAACCTACCTTACAGACCGCAAGGGAATTAAATTCCCCTTGCTTTGCCGAGATAAAAAATATTCCGTACTGCACAATAGCGTACCCCTTTACATAGGCGACAAAAAGTTCAGCTCCGTTGATTTTCTCGTCCTATACTTCACCACCGAAGCCCCCGATGAATGCGCACAAATTTATGAAGCCTTTTGTAATAATGATAACATTTCCGGTGCGAAAACCAACGGACTTTTCTACCGAGAACTCTTATAAAGGAGTGATAAGATGTCTAAAAAAACCGCTATAATTATCGGTGCGGGCCCCGCAGGTCTTACGGCGGCTTACGAGCTTTTAAAAAACACCGATATAATTCCCCTTGTCCTTGAAGAAAGTGAATTTACGGGCGGTATTTCACGTACGGCAGAGCACAACGGCAACCGTATGGATATTGGCGGTCACCGTTTCTTTTCTAAAAATGAAAAGGTAAACGAGCTTTGGCAGGAGCTTATGCCCTTACAAGGCGCACCCTCCTTTGACGATATTAAAACAGGCACTCTTAAGGTGCTTAATCCCGAAGGTCCTGACCCCGAAGCGGACGAAAAGGTTTTGCTTTTAAGAAACCGTGTTTCAAGAATTTATTACCTTAGGAAATTCTTTGACTACCCCATTTCCTTAAAGCCCGAAACCTTTATAAATATGGGTCTTTCCCGTACCTTTAAAGCAGGATGCGGATATTTAAAATCCTGTGTTTCCAAAAAAGATGAAACCTCCCTTGAAAACTTTTATATCAACCGTTTCGGCAAGCCCCTTTACGAGATGTTTTTTGAAGATTACACCGAAAAATTATGGGGTATAAATCCTAAATACATTGCCGCGGATTGGGGCGCACAAAGAGTAAAAGGCTTATCACTCACAAAAGCCGTAATAAATGTTTTAACTAAACCTTTCAAAAAGAAAGAGGACACCGAAACTTCACTTATTGAACAGTTTTATTACCCTAAAAAGGGACCTGGTCAACTTTGGGAAACTCTCGCGGAAGAAGTTGAAAAACTCGGTGGTAAAATTTTACGTGAAAATTCAGTTAAGACAATTACCCTTGAAGGCAAAAACATAAAATCAATCGGTGTAGAAACCAAAGACGGTTTCGTTGAATACAAAGCGGATTATTATATTTCCACAATGCCGATTAAAGACCTTGTTAACGGTATGGGTGAGGAAGTACCCAACACGGTAAAAGACATCGCCCTTAATCTTCCGTACAGGGATTTTATGACCGTTGGTGTGCTTGTTGATAAGCTTCTTCTTGAAAACAAAACCAAACATAAAACTCTCGGAAACATCGTCCCCGACTGTTGGATTTACATTCAGGAAAGAGATGTTAAATTAGGCAGACTTCAGATATTCAATAACTGGTCACCATATATGGTAAAAGACCCTGAAAACACCGTATGGGTGGGACTCGAATATTTCTGCAACGAGGGTGACGAATACTGGAATATGTCCGACAGAGATTTTACAGATTTCGCCCTTGATGAATTAGAAAAAATCGGCATTATCAATAAATCGGATGTCAAAGATACGGTAAGAATCAAAGTAAAAAAAGCATACCCCGCATACTTCGGCACGTATAACGAATTCCACAAAGTGCGCGAGTATCTTGACGGCATAGATAATCTGTACTGTATCGGCAGAAACGGTATGCACCGTTACAACAATATGGACCACTCAATGCTTACGGCTATTGAGGCGGTAAAATGTATAAAAGACAATTCTCTCAGTAAATCCCGTATATGGGATGTAAATACAGAGCAAGAATACCACGAGGAAAAATAACAATTAGCTGTAAAAAACGATTGTTTTTTACAGCTAATTTTATATAAAAACATTCACAAAGTTTTTTTGACCAAAATGTTAACAAGTTCATTTCTTCGTCATAATGTTGCAATATTCGCACGCTCGTTTGTGCAATTATCACAAATAATAATGGACTGCAAAAACCATTTTGTATAACTCTCAAACAGTTTTTGAACCTTTTGTCTTGTGAATTTTGCACAAACACAACTATCACTGTTTGTGCACTATGCCTTGACTTTTCAGAAGAATATGCTATAATAAAGTCACAAATTAAAGGAAAGGAGCCGATACTATGTTATATCGCGAAATCACTAACAATCTTCTCAAAGAAGAAATCACTAACAATCTTCTCAAAGAAATTGAAGAAACAAAGGGCTTCTCCTTAAAGAAGCTTTTCAAGATTATCGAGCTTAACGGTATTCTTAAAGAGATGCAGTAATCCTGCCTCTTAACGCAAAAAACCCCGGACAGCCTTTTCACTCATATTAATCGCTGAAAAGGACTCCGGAGTTAATATATAAACGTTTCATAAAGCCCAAAACAACAAGTCGCAAAAAAGCGGCTTGTTGTTTTTTTTTACAGATTTCAGGCAAAAAGATTATGACTTTTCACAAGCCGAACCTTCTTGACTACCACTATTATTTAGTTTATATTTAATACTATATACAATTGCAAAAGGAGTTTTCCAAATGACCAAAAACGAAGCAAGGCAAAAAGCAAAAGAGCTTGTAGCAAAAATGACCCCTGAGGAAAAAATTTCTCAGCTTTTATACAATTCTCCCGCCATTGAGCGTCTTGGCATCAAGGCTTATAACTGGTGGAACGAGGGTGCACACGGTGTTGCACGAAGCGGAACCGCCACCGTATTCCCTCACACAATCGCTATGGCGGCAACCTTTGACCCCGCCCTTATCGAAAAAATCGGTGACGTTATTTCAACCGAGGGCAGAATCAAATACAACAAGCACGTTGAATACAACGACTTTGATATTTTCAAGGGTATCACCTATTGGGCACCCAACATCAATATTTTCCGTGACCCCCGTTGGGGACGCGGTCAGGAGACCTTTGGTGAGGACCCCTTCCTTACTGCAATGCTTGGCACTTCCTTTGTTAAGGGCATTCAGGGAGACGGTGAATTCTTAAAGGGCGGCGCTTGTTCAAAGCACTATGCAGTACACTCAGGCCCCGAAAAAACACGTCACAGCTTTAACGCTATCACAAACGAGCACGACCTTTTTGAAACCTACCTTCCCGCATTCGAAAAGGCAGTTAAGGACGGTAAGGTTATCGGCGTTATGGGTGCATACAACCGCACAAACGACGAGCCCTGCTGTGCTCACTCCTACCTTGTTTCAGACATTCTTAGAAAGCGTTGGGGCTTTGACGGCTACTACGTTTCAGACTGTGGCGCCTTAAAGAACATTTACACCTGGCACAAGTTTACCGAAACAAAGGCAGAGGCAGCAGCAGTTTCACTTAAAAACACCTGCGACCTTAACTGTGGCGAAACTTATGATGCACTTATTGATGCTTATGAAGAAGACCTTGTTACAGAGGATGATATTACCGCAGCCGCAGAAAGACTTTACACAATCCGCTTCCTTTTGGGTGAATTTGAAGAGGTAAGACCCTATTCCGATATCCCCTACTCAAAGCTCGACTGCAAGGAACACAAGGAGCTTAATATGACTGCCGCAGAGCAGTGCCTTGTTCTTCTTGAGAATAAAGACAACTACCTTCCCATTGACAAAAATACCGACAAGCGCATTGCGGTTATCGGCCCCAACTCACTTTCTGTAACCGCCCTTGAGGGTAACTACAACGCCTACGCTTCAAAATACTATCCCGTGGCTGACGGTGTTCGTGAGGTGTTCAAAAATGCCGACATCAGCGTTGAAAAGGGTTGTAACTATTGCTTTGAGCAGCTCAACCACTGGAGTGGCTTCAACAACTTATTCAGTGACGGTGTTGCCGCAGCCGCAGAAGCAGACATCACAATTCTTGCTCTCGGTCTTGACTGCTCCGTTGAGGGTGAGGACACAGGCTTTGACGACGATTACACCGCCTGCGGTGATAAAAGAACCCTCTTTCTTCCTGCAACACAGCAGAAATTGGCAGATGCAGTATGTGACGTGTGCGACAACGTTATTGTTGTGCTTATGTGCGGTAGCTCAATTGACGTTGGCGAAAAGGTAAGAAGCCATGCGAAGGCAATTATTCACGCTTGGTACCCCGGTTCATTGGGTGGTCTTGCCGCCGCAAGACTTATTGCAGGTGAATTTTCACCCAGTGGCAAATTACCCGTTACAATTTACAACGGCAACCACGATATTCCCGATTTTGAGGATTACAGTATGAAGGGCAGAACATACCGTTACATTGACGGTGATGCACTCTACCCCTTCGGCTTCGGTCTTTCATATACTAAGTTTGATTATTCCGATTTCAAGGTTATCAACAAAACTGATGATGCTATCACAGTAAGCCTTACAGTTAAAAACACAGGCACAATGAAGGCAAAGGAAATTTCGCAGATTTACGCTTCCTACAAGGATAGCAGAACCTACACACCTCACTTCCAGCTTTGTGCGGTAAAAACCACCGAGCTTGGTGCAGGTGAGGAAGCAACCATTACAATGGATATTGATACATATTGGATTAAGGCAGTTCTTGAGGACGGTAGCCGAGTTAATCCCGATGGTGAAATCGTGCTTTATGCAGGCGGTCACCAGCCCGACAAGGTAAGCACCGCACTTACAGGTAACGCTTGTCAGGAAATTAAACTTCAATAAGAGGTAAAATTATGATTAACGTAGCTTTAGTGGGCACGTGGCACGTGCATTTTAACGGATATGCAAAAGAAATTCAGAATAACCCCGATTGTAAAATTACCGCCCTTTGGGATAACGATATCACAAAGGGCAAGGAAAAGGCAGAAGAATTCGGTTGTGAATTTGTTGCAGACTACGACGAGCTTTTAAAAAGAGACGACGTCGATGCAATTATGGTCTGCACCTCAACAGATTTGCACCACGAGGTAATAAAAAAAGCCGCCGAGGCCAAGAAGCATATTTTCACCGAAAAGGTGCTTTGCTTTACCGAGGCAGACGCCCTTGACGTGGCAAAAGCCGTAAAAGAAAATGGGATTAAATTTCTTATCTCTTTCCCTTGGCGTGGCAGAGGTGATTTCATCTGGGTTAAGGATGCGGTTGACTCAGGCCTTATAGGTCAGGTCAACTATTGCCGTATGCGAAACGCTCATAACGGCACCCTTGCAGGTTGGCTTCCCGAAACCTTTTATGACCCTAAAACCTGCGGCGGCGGTGCAATGATGGATTTAGGTGCCCACTCAATGTACATTCTTAACTGGCTTTTAGGTGAGCCTGAAAAGGCAAGCTCCGCATTCACAAACGTGGTTGTTAAAACAGTTGAAGACAATGCGGTAACCGTACTCACCTACAAAAACGGTGCTATCGGTGTCAGTGAAACGGGCTTTGTTGCTCCCAACAATCCCTTTGAATTAGAAATTGTAGGTGACAAGGGTACAATCCTTGCGGGTGGCTTTTTAAACAAGCTTTGCTACAACGTGGGTGACGGTTGGATTTTCCCCAACACCCCCAAGGACAAGGACAGACCCATCGATTTATGGGTACAGTCAATAGTCAACAATACCCCAACACCCTACGGCATACACGACGCCGTAGCACTTTCAAAAACAATGGAAATGGCATACAAAAATCCTCTCGTTTAAAACGAGAGGATTTTTGCAACTAAGTTTGCCTATGGCAAGTGAAGTTACTGCGTAGTGAAGTTGCAAGCAGTGAAGTTTGCTTTGCAAGTGATTTTGAGGCAAACTTAACTTCAATTTACATCAACGCGTAATTCACCACTGACTGATAATCAACTATCGTCAATTCATCGTCCCGATTGATGTCACCCGCGTGGAAATAATTTCCCAACAGCTCTTTGTGTCCGTTTACTACTTGCTCCGTTGCAGAGGCGTCAATAACGTCAACTGCGCTATCACCATTCACATCACCTTTAACAATCAAAGTGTACATTTCCGATATAGCAGAATTTTTGTAAATAAAAAACATTGAACCGGTACCGTAAAATTTGCCCGATAAATTACCAAAAGAAGCTATGTCATCAACTGTTATTGTTTTTTGAGTACCAACTATATTTGATAAATCTTTTTGAACAAACTGCGCAGTGTAAATGAGTTTGTTGTCAAAATCAATTTCACTTTTATCTTTTGCAAATATATAATATGTTTGATTTTGGCAGATCGAGCTTGTTATATCAAACTCGTTAACAACTTCACCGAACTCATCTATATCTGTACTGGTCATTTCACAATAATAATACGGATATTGTTTGTATTCATTTGGCTTAAAATTTTTGTCAGTTGCACCTTCGATAATTTCTCCTGCATAATTGTTATTATAGTAAGAACCGTACCATTGATACACTCTATTAAATCCATAAGCACCGAAAGTAATTGTTTCATCACCATCGCAAAATGCACTTGGCACATCCTGGTGCAAAGCTGTGTTTTCATCCAATGCAATAAATGTTGCACCATTATCTGTTGCCCAATTTTTAACATATTCGTTAGTTGCCGAGGCATAGACAGTATAGGTATCTTTTTCAGGATGCGTGAGTGAACAACACTCAGTCAATGTTGATGGCAAAACCACAGTAACATCTTTTTTCGTCATTTCATAGTCATTAGAGCTTGGCAAACTCTTTATAGTTTTTACTTTTGACAATTCAAGCAGTTTCAAACCACACTGAAAGTCGTTATCACAATCAAAAGTTTCTACATTAATTTTTTCAACAAACGGTAAGTCCAAACTACTCAAAATACTACAACCTTGAAATTGATGACCTTCTGAACCTCTTATGCCATGCAAAGCTTCAAGTTTAGGTGCATAGAAATCTTTCAAAAACCAACACATCTGAAAGGCATACCCATGAACTTGTTTTAATTCCGGCAAATAGGCATATCTTAAAGAAGAACGCATAAAAGCATTGATTTTAATTTCCTTTAATTTAGGAAAGTTTATCCCTTCCAATGCCCATGTTGTTGTAAATGCATATCGACCGATTGTTTCAAGATTAGGAAAATCAAGAGAAACTACATTACTCGAGCATAATCCATAGTCCTCTATGGTCGTTATGCCATTTCCTTCAACAAATAATATGGTTTGATTAGCTTTAAAACAATTACACGGTATTGTTGTTACCGCATCCGGAAAACGAACACCCAAAAGATTTTTATCGCAGTTTTTATCAAATACATTTGCATCTACACTTGTAACTTTTATGTTGTTTATTTCGTCAGGAATAATAAGGTCTATTGCAGTTCCGGTATAAGATGTAATCATACCCGTTTCATCAATTGTAAACATATCATCCGTTCCCATAGTGGTGACACGATAATCTCTATAATCAAGATTACTTCTGTATTTTCCGTCTTTATACACTCTTGCGTAAACGGATGTGGATTGTGTAAGTACAATAGGTTCTTCATACACCATATACTCATAAATTGCAGGGTCAGTATCATTTAATGTATATCGAATTTCACAGCCCTCGGGTGCCTTCAATTCTACCACTATCTTCTCATGATATTTTCCTTCCGGAGTAACAAAGGTTACTGTAGGTAATTGCTCTAAACCACAAGCAGCAATAGCGTTCAAAACACCTGTACCATATAAATAGTTAATTCCGTCAACATTAAAGGGTGATGCTGTTGATGTTATCTTTTCCTTCATTTCGTTAGGTGTAGCATCAGGAAATAATGTTAAATACATTGCACAAACACTGGCTACCATTGGTGACGAGAAAGATGTACCCGATGCATATCCATACCTGTTTCCTGTTGCAACCATTGGAAGGTCGATACCAGGTGCACACAAAGCTACATTATCGCCATAATACCCACCATACGGAGTATTGTTATCTGCAGAAGATGATATACTGAAACTATACGGGGAGCAATCAGGAAAAGTTGGGAAATTGTTTGTGTTATCACCACCGTTTTCTACCGCAGCAGTTATTAATATGCCTGATTTATAAACCTCTTCCATTACATCAAGAGCATATGTGAAATTTTCTATATCGTCATAACAACCAAAGCTGGTACTTATTATGTCAACTCCGTCAAGCTTGGCTTTCAACATAGCTGTTGCGGCTCGAACCATTGAGGAGGTATCGTTTTTGGAACTAAAAACCTTATAAGCAGCTACTTTTACATTGGACGGGGTGTTATCAACAATTATGCTTGCAACAGCATTACCGTGCCAATCATCATACTCGCATTCCTCGCTGTTCCAATCTCCGATTCGGGTTGTATTGTAGTATGTTCGTTTAATTCTGTCTTTTAAAAATTCATTTTCTGTTTCAATTCCTGTATCTATAATACCAACAACAATTTCCCTTTTGCCTAAATTGTTATCCTCAATATATTTTTTAACATCATAAGTACCACTAACATAACCGCCCCATGATTCAAGACATTTGGGAACTTCGTAGGAGTCCTCCTCGCTTGTTAAAGTGACATCTCCATTTCGAAGATAAACAGGACTATCCACATCAACATCAGTAATATAACGTGCGTTTTTATATTCCTCGTAAGCAGACTGTGTATCTTGTTCATTTTCAAACTGAATTATATAGTAATCTTTATATCCGCTTACTATTTCAACAGAATTGAATTTTTCAGGATATTTATCACTTTTCACAACTAATCGGCATGAAGAAAAATCCAAAGTATCATCGTCGTCACTTGCAACAACTATATTATTTTCAGTTTCATTTTCTTCAAGAAATGCATATTCCTTACACATAGATGCAACATCTTCAACGAAATTGGATAGCAACTGCTCTTCCGAAATGAAAACTCCATCCACTGCCGACACAGGCAAACAGATTATTGATGCAAGCAATGAAACACTTAAAATACAACTTATTATTTTCTTCATATGTTTTACCTCCTGAAATTTGTTTATGTTTTTAAAAATAGTTGTGGTTTGGTCCTACCTCTCTAACTTTAGAGAGGTAGAACAAACATCTGCTTAGCGTGATGGTGGTCCCTGCCATCCCTATTTCATCACAAATGAAACAGGGATGATGGGCTTCGCACATGCCTGCTATTTCATTCTGTTTAAATTATAAAATACAAACTATACATCCATGTCGCAAATTTGTGAACAAAGTGTAAACACATTGTGTCATTTTATCGCAAATAAAAAATGCGCCCACCGAAGCAGACGCACAAAAAACGCAAACTCCGATAGTCGCCAAACTATTTTTATATGAAACAGGTATAATTACTCATCCCTACATATCAGCCGGATTTTGCATTTTTATCGAAATCTAACTAATATATAGGTTTCCCAACATACGGCAAATAAGCGTAAATCCCTTAAAAGAAAATACACCTGTTTCCATATATATTAAAAATAGTTTGGCATAAATAGTGTAACACACCAAACGCAAATTTACAACAAAAAAATTAACCGACCTCAACAAATGGTCGGTTAGTTTTGTTTTAGGATGATAGGCTTCGCATTACTTTATTTATAATCGGCACGAAGTGCCCCTTTAATTACGCATTACGCATTATGAATTACGAATTATAACTCTTTTTGTTCTACAACTTCCCCATCAAGCGTTTTATGGGTTATTGCGGTGTCGTCAATAACCATATACCCTCTGGGTGTGTTTTCTTTAGGAATCGATACCGAACCGGGGTTACAGTAAGTAAATCCGTCGTATTCCTCAATTTTACTTACATGGGTGTGTCCATTGAAAAGAATATCACCTTTTTTAAGCTTCGGGGGATTCTGAGGATTGAACTTATGTCCGTGGGTTAAGAAAATCATTCTCTTACCGTGGTAAAGAATTGCATATTCTGCTAAAACATTGAAGTCAAGCACCATATCGTCAACCTCTGCCTCACAGTTACCGCGAACACAAAGAATTTCATCAGCCATACCGTTAAGAAGGGCAATAACACCCTTTGGGTTATATTCCTCGGGCAAATCGTTACGGGGACCGTGATAGAGCACGTCACCTAAAAGTATAAGCTTATCGCATTTTTCCTCATTATATTTTTCAACCAACTGACGGCAGTATTTAAGTGAGCCGTGAATATCGGATGCAATCATCAATTTCATAAAACTTACCTCTGAATTATTTTTTATAATTATATCATATATCCTCGTAATTGTAAAACCGCAAATTACCTAAGATATTATAAATCACTGTAATCTATTTTTCTGTCTTTAAAATAATACTCCTTGTCACGCTCGTTAATGGGACGTAAAACCTTGCAGGGATTACCCACCGCCACAACGTTTGCGGGAATATCCTTTGTAACAACGCTACCCGCACCGATTACCGTGTTATCACCGATTGTAACACCCGGAAGCACAATTACACCTGCACCAAGCCAACAGTTTTTGCCGATACGTACGGGCATATTGTATTGGTATGCCTTTGCACGAAGCTCGGGGTCAATGGGGTGTCCCGCAGTTGCAACCGTAACGTTGGGTCCGAACATTGTGCAATCCCCCACGTAAATATGGGTATCGTCAACCATTGTAAGGTTAAAATTTGCATAAACGTTATTGCCGAAATGAACGTGGTGACCGCCCCAATTAGCATGAAACGGTGGCTCGATATAACAACCCTCGCCGATTTCTGCAAACATCTCTTTTAAAAGAGCCTCTCTTTTGTCAAGCTCGGTTGGTCTTGTGGCATTAAAGTCGTAAAGCTTATCCACGTAGCCCAACTGCTCGTTCATAATTTCATCACCGCTTGGGTAATATATTTTTCCTGAATGTATTTTTTCTCTGTCAGTCATAGCGTTGCTCCGTATTGTGTTTTTTGTAATTTTAACATTCTATGAAAATATTATCAACCCTCAAAAGCATATCTGCACTTGTGCAACCGAAAAATAAATGATATAATTATCAAAAAGATACTATTCACGGAGTTGATAAAATGAAAATTACTGATACCGTTAAATATATCGGTGTAAATGATAAAAAAATTGATTTATTCGAAGGTCAATACGTTGTACCCAATGGTATGGCATATAATTCCTACGTAATTATCGACGAAAAAATTGCGGTTATGGATACTGTGGACATAAGCTTCACCGAGGAATGGCTCGATAATCTTGAAAAGGCTTTAGACGGCAGAAAGCCCGACTACCTTGTGGTTCAACATATGGAGCCCGACCACTCGGCTAATATTGATAATTTCCTTAAGGAATACCCCGAGGCAACGGTTGTTTCGTCAAAAATTGCCTTTCAGATGATGAATCAGTTTTTCGGCACCGATTATGCCGACAGACGAATTGTTGTTGCCGAGGGTGACACCCTTGATTTAGGTAGCCGTAAGCTTACCTTCTACACCGCACCAATGGTGCATTGGCCCGAGGTTATTGTTACTTATGATGATAAAGAGAAAATCCTTTTCTCCGCCGACGGCTTCGGCAAATTCGGGACTCTTGATGCGGACGAGGACTGGGCTTGTGAAGCAAGAAGATATTACTTCGGCATTGTTGGCAAATACGGAGTGCAGACTCAGGCACTTCTCAAAAAAGCCGCTACGCTTGATATTGAAAAAATCTGCCCCTTGCACGGCCCCATTCTTACAGAAAACCTTGGCTATTACCTTGACCTTTATAACACATGGTCATCCTACGGTGTTGAAAGCGAGGGTGTTGTAATTGCCTACACCTCCGTTTACGGTAACACCAAAAAGGCGGTCGAAATTCTTGCAGAAAAATTAAAGGCAGCAGGTTGCCCCAAGGTTGCGGTAAACGACCTTGCAAGGTGTGATATGGCAGAGGCGGTTGAGGATGCCTTCCGTTACGGAAAAATAGTTCTTGCCACAACCACCTATAACTCAGATATTTTCCCCTTTATGAGAACCTTTATTGACGCCCTTACCGAAAGAGGCTACCGCAACAGAAAAATTGCATTTATCGAAAACGGAAGCTGGGCACCCACCGCCACAAACGTTATGAAAAAAATGCTTGAAAAGAGCAAAAACCTTGAATTTACAGAAAATAACATTACAATAAAATCTGCAGTAAACGAAGCAACAATCGAACAAATTGAAGCCCTTGCCAAGGAGCTTTGCGAATAAAAGTAAGCAGTCGTTAAGAAAAACTTAACGACTGCATTATTTTTATATAACGTTATTTTTTGCTAAAATTGAGGTTTTGCTTTCAAAAGAAAGGGGCTCACCCTGAAGATCGGTAACCACACCGCCCGCCTCTTCAACAATCAGCTTGCCTGCGGCAAAGTCCCATGGGGAAACAATAAGTTCAAAATAAAGCTCAGCTCTGCCACAAGCAACGTAGCACAAATCCAAAGCCGCAGAACCGCACCTTCTTATATCCAATGCTTTGTGGAAGTAATCCGTAAGTATCTCCATAGTTTTAGGGAAAAGCTCTTTATTATAGGGTGATGAACCGAAAAGCACAAGGGCTTTATCCAAGGGTTGATTTGAAACACTGATTTTCTTGCCGTTCAAAAATGCACCCTGACCCTTTATTGCACAAAACATTTCGTCAAGATAGGGGTTATAAACAACACCCGCTACAGCTTCCTTGCCCTTTAGCAAAGCAACCGATATTGCACTGACGTGAAAATCCTTTATAAAATTCGTGGTGCCATCAATGGGGTCAACCACAAACGCATAGCCCTCGTCACTAAGTCTGTCACTCGAGCCTTCCTCACCGATAAACTTAGCCTCGGGAAGGATTTTTTTCAAGCCAAGCTCCAACTCACCCTGAATTTTTGTATCGTATTCAGTAACCAAGTCCGCAACGCCCGACTTCATATCAATAGCCATTTTTTCACGGTCTGCCTCAAGCATTACCTTTGCACAAGCCCTTACGAGGGTGCAGATTTCATTTACTGTTTCCTTCAAAATAATCACCGACTTTTATTTTTAAGTTACAGTAATTATAACAACATCCGCTTTTATTTGCAATAGAAATATATTGTTCCCCCGCTTGATTTCCGCAAAACAATGTGGTAAAATGAGGCAGTATCAATTTCGGCTTTGCCCCGAAATTATTCATTATTCATTAAATAGTTATGCGGGTATGGTGGAATTGGCAGACACGCAAGATTTAGGTAACATATCCTAAGTGCAAGGGCTTGAAATGTGCCAAAATCAGTGATAAAATAGTGATGAAAATCACGCTTAAAAAGTTAATATGCGGGTGTGGCGGAATTGGCAGACGCACTAGACTTAGGATCTAGCGGAGTGATCTGTGCAGGTTCAAGTCCTGTCACCCGCACCATAGTGAGTATTCATAACACAAGTGAATACTCACTTTTCTTTTTTTACATTTCCTCATAGTTAAATTTGATATAATTTGTTATGTATCGAGCAGGTTTTGAGCCTGCTCTTTTTTGTTATGCCGTGAGATATTCCACGGCTACGCCTTGTCTTGCTTCAAGGACTATCTTTTCCTCTTTAACAGGATTTTCAATAACCCCGATGAAGCGGTAATGAATAATGATTTTTTGTGTTCTGTTCTTGCCCTTACCCTCAATGGAATGAACTTCAAATTTCTCAATCAGCTCATTCAAGAGTGCAGGCGTTAATGTTTCCATTTGCATAAACTTACGAACCGCAAAAGCAAACTGCTCTTTGCTTGTACGAAGATTTTCGATTTCAGACAGTTCTTCTTGGTACTGCCTGATTTTCAGCTTCAGTTCATCTCGTTACCTTGCCTTTTAATGGCATCCATTTTCATCTTGTAAGCCTTGCTTTGCAAGAGCCTGTTTTAATGATACTCTTGTTTCAAGACCACGCTTACTGCCGGTTGTGAACGGTACAAAGTCAATATGCAAATGAGGTGTAGCTTCATCCATATGAAGATGAGCAGAGAAAACACGGAGATTAGGATTTCTTTCCTGAAATGTTTTGATATATTCTGTCAGTATTTTTTAGGCAAGTCTGCCTTCATCTGTTTCTGCATTCATATCATCCTTATTACCGATTTGCAGTATAACTTCGTGAAAAGATTTTTCCTGTTTTCCCGATACTATCTTTTTATAATAGTCATCTATTCTTCGGTCAGGTCTGTTTTGTTTAGAATTGTAATCTTGCAGTGCTTTGCCAAAAAGCTCATGATACCGGTGCCTTATCAAGTTTTTCGACTGCAAGCAAACGTTTCAGCAGTTTGCGCTCGTTCTTCTCATCTTTAACGGACGGAATTTCCGCAAGTTTTTCTTCAAACTTCGCAATATACTGCCTCCTTAATTTGTTCTATGGTTCAATCTTTGCCTATGTCTCGGTATTCAGTTCCCTTCGTGGCAAATTCTCTGACAGTAGTATGATTTCAGACAAATGCACGCAAAAAGGGTACCGTTGCAGAACGGCACCCTTTTGCTGTTTAATTATTCCACTTTCTTTTGCCTTAAACCAACACCTACATATCAATCATTTTTATATACCGCAATCCCTTTCCGTTTGTGTTCACTTGCATTATGCAATCTCTCAATAATTGTTTTTTTCTCTTCAGAGATTCCACTACCGGAAAGATATGTGTCAAGCTCGGCATATGATACGCCCATTTCCGTTTCATCGGTCTGTCCATCAAAAAGTGCCGCAGACGGGGCTTTTTCTATAACGCACTTCGGAGCATCGAGATAGCGCAAAAATTCATATATCTCTGTAACGGTGAGATCTGCAATGGGATTAAAATCGTGAGCACCGTCGCCCCACTTGGTAAAGTAACCTACATAAGCTTCACTTCTA
>JAFYLQ010000065.1 GCA_017550105.1 Clostridia bacterium
CGTGCAGGTCGTCAGGGTGACCCCGGTGAAAGCCGTTTCTTCCTTTCCGCAGAGGATGACCTTTTAAGACTTTTCGCAGGTGACCGTTTCTATAACACCCTTAATGCATTCAAGAGCATCGGTGATATGCCCGTTGAAGCAAAGCTCTTCACTTCAACTATTGAAAATGCACAGAAAAAGGTTGAGGGTAATAACTTCGCAATACGCCGTAACGTCCTTAAATTCGACGACGTTATGAACAAACAGCGTGAGGTTATTTACGGTCAGCGTAATCAGGTGCTTGACGGCAAGGATATAAGCTCACTCATTCAGAAGATGATTGTTGACACCATTTCCGAATCCGTTGACTTCTACTGTCCCGCACACGTCAAGAAGGACGAGTGGAACATGGCGGGTCTTGTTACCAAATACTCATGGCTTGCTGATGAAGATGAAATCCTTGCTCTTAGCAAACCCGAGGATATTACAGAGCTTCTTCTTAACAAGGCTCAGGAAATTTATGACGAAAGAAAAGCAGAGTACGGCGAAGAGCCCATTAAGGAAATTGAGCGTGTAGGTCTTCTCAGAAACGTTGATATACGTTGGATGGACCACATTGACGCTATGGACCAGCTTAAGCGTAGCATGGGTCTTATGGGCTACGGTCAGAAGGACCCCGTTATTGTTTTCCGTGACCAGAGCCTTGATATGTTTGAGGAAATGACCGACGGCATCCGCGAGGGTACGGTTGACTTTGTGCTCAAAGCACGTATCAGAAAAGAAGAACCCGTTGAAAGAAAGCAGACGGTTAAAATCACCTCTACCTCAGGCTCCGATGACGGCACAGTTAAAAAAGAGCCCAAAAAGGCGGACAAAAAGCCCGGCAGAAACGATCCCTGTCCCTGTGGCAGCGGTAAAAAATACAAAAAATGCTGCGGTATGAATGGATAACAAAAAATGACTCAGGTTGAACCTGAGTCATTTTTTAATTTATTTACTTCTTCTTTTCACAAATATGATTACAACAACTGCAGTAGCTATAATCAAGCCTACGTAAAAAGCGGCAGTTTTTATTTTATCGAGCTTACTTTCAACTTCTTTTTCCTTTATAACAATGGAATCAAAGGCATCGTCAAAATTGCTCAGTTTATCTTTTTTATCAACGGTATAAGTAAAGGTAATTTTGTTTTCCACACAAGAAAATTCGTAAACCTTATGATAATTCACAGTTGTTTTTCCGTCAACGGTGTACGATGATTCAACTGTCAACACAATGGCGTATTGCCCGTTGACGTGCTTGATTTTTTCTGCAGAAAGCATTTTTACTGAGCCGTCAACGTCATACTCCTTAAGAATCGCTTTGGCGTTTTCTTCCATTTCTTTAACGTATTCTTCAATATCCTTTTTGGACATATCCGCAACGGAAAACTGCTCCTCCACATTATCCTCAAAGGCGACGGAAAAGCCTGACTCATCATCTGCCGTGAAATTATTATCACCTGTCTGACGAAAGTCCTCGGGCAGGTCAATTGTGTATCGTGAATCACCCTCATAAACGACTGCTCCCGTAATGACAGCACATTGTAAAACTATTAACAGACTCAAAAAAACAATTGCAATTTTCTTCATAAATATCACTTCAAAAAACTGCACCGAAGACGGACCTTTGGTGCAGTCAGATTTTTTATTGTTTATTATCAAAAGCGTTCTGGTTAAGAACGTCTTCAGGGAAATAAGGTGTTGCCACCGGATTCACGGGCTGAGGATTCACGGGCTGAGGACTTACGAACTGAGGGTTTGTTACCTGAGGCTCAGCAACAACCTGTGCATTTTCCTGTTCAGCTGCCTGTGCTTTTTTCTTTTTGCTCTTTTTAACGCATACCACAACAATAACTACTACAGCGGCAACAATTATTGGTGTTATAACACAGCAAAGACCGCCTTAAATGATAGCTACTATACCGATAACCTCTTCATCGGATGAACCGCCGTAGGTATCGTAGGAATCGTCATAATCATCATAGTAATAGTCATCGTAATCATCATAGTAGTAATCGTCATAATAGTAATCATCGTAATAATCGTCATAATCGTCATAATCATATGAAGAATACATTGCGTTGATGTTTGCCGCACCTACGCCTACAACAAGACTTGCACACATAACAACAGCAAGTACGATTGCCAAAATCTTTTTCATAAAAACACCCCTAAAGTTATTTATCTTCGTCTTCCTCATCGCCATCATTTTCCGGCTCAGGGAAGATTTCGACCTTGATTTTTTCAATTCTTCTGTCCTCGACACTGAGTACAGTGAATTTCACATTTTCAAAGACAACCTCATTCATTTCCCCATCCTTGGGAATGCACTGAAGCTCGTCTATTACGTAACCCGCAAGGGTTTCGTAATCGCCCTCGGGAAGCTCTTTACCGATGAGCTCCTCGACCTCTTCAAAGTCAATAGTACCGTCGACGGTAAAGGTGTTGTCGTCGATTTTCGAGATTTCTTCGTCCTCGTGGTCATATTCGTCCTGAATATTACCCATAACCGCTTCAACTATATCTTCTATTGTTACGATACCTGCCGTTCCGCCGTATTCGTCAACAACCACAGCCATCTGCAAACGTCTTGCTCTCATTTCCTTAAAGAGCTCACCGCAAGCCTTGGATTCGGGAACAAAGTAGGGCTCACGCATAATATCGTGCAAAAGGTTTTCTGCAGGCACCTGTTTACCGATATATTTAAGAAGGTCTTTAACGTAAACTATGCCCACTATATTGTCTATATCTTCCTCATACAAAGGAATTCTTGACCTGCCGTTTTCAATAGCAAGTTGAATGAAATCATCAACGTTAATATCGCTTACGTCTGCCGCTACTACGTCTGTGCGGTGGGTCATTACGTCACCGGCATCAATATCGTCAAACTCAAAGATATTGTTAATCATTTCCTTCTGGTCGTCCTCAATAACACCCTTTTCGCCGCCTACGTCAACCATCATACGGATTTCTTCCTCGGTAACACTTTCCTCGTCGGCATTGGGGTCGAAGCCCAGAATTTTAACAATAAGGTTTGTAGAGAAGGATAAAAATCTTACAAAGGGTCCTGTAACCTTTGAAATAAAAAGCAAGGGCTTTGCCACCATAAAGGCAACCTTTTCGGGTATCTGCATACCGATACGCTTGGGGACAAGCTCACCTAAAACAAGTGAGAAATAGGACATTATAAGTGTGATAAGCACAACCGCAACGGGTGATACGATGCTTTCGTACTGAGCGCCAAATTTTGACGTAACTGCATTGGTCAGCATTTCTGCAAATGATGTTGCCGCCGAAGCCGATGTCAAAAACCCTGCAAGGGTAATACCTATCTGAATTGTGGATAAAAAGCGTGTGGGATTCTTGGTAAGCTTTAAAACAAGACGGGCTTTTTTATTGCCATCCTCAGCCATTTTTTCCATCTTGGCATCGTTGAGTGAAATTACCGCAATTTCTGCCATTGCAAAATAAGCATTCACAAGTATTAGCACAAGAAGTAAAACGATTTTAAACACAACGCTTAAAACACCTGTATCGGCATCATTTTCGATTAAATTCTGTGCTTGGGCCAAAATAAAATTAGGTCCGGGGTCATCCATAGTCGGATTTGCTCCTTTCAAAAAAAGAAAAATTGTAATAGGTGGTGAAAACACTACACCACATTAGGATATATTATATACTTTTATTAGAATTTGTCAACCGTTAAAGCAATTGTCCGAAAACAAGACCCCGATATAATAAAAAAACAAAAAAATCTGCATATATTGTTAATTTTTCGGCAAATTTTTAGTTTTTTACAGTTTACATTTCAAAATATTCGTGATAATATAATTGATGGTGTTTTTATAATACTTATAATTAATTTACTATATTATTCACAGGAGGAAAAACTATGGCTAGACAAAAGAAAACCATGGACGGTAACACCGCTGCCGCACACGTTTCGTATGCGTTCACAGAGGTTGCCGGTATCTACCCCATCACACCTTCCAGCCCTATGGCAGACTACGTTGACCAGTGGTCCGCAAACGGCCGTAAGAACATCTTCGGTACAACCGTAAAGGTTTCCGAAATGCAGTCTGAGGCAGGTGCCGCAGGTACTGTTCACGGTTCACTCGCAGCCGGTGCACTCACAACAACCTACACAGCTTCACAGGGTCTTCTTCTTATGATCCCCAACATGTACAAAATCGCAGGTGAGCTTCTCCCCAGCGTTTTCCATGTATCAGCTCGTTGTGTAGCTTCACACGCACTTAACATTTTCGGTGACCATTCAGACGTTTACGCTTGCCGTCAGACAGGCTTCGCTATGCTCGCTGAAACAAACACTCAGGAAGTTATGGACCTTGGTGCTGTTGCTCACCTTGCAACAATCAAGAGCCGTGTTCCCTTCCTCAACTTCTTCGACGGCTTCCGTACATCTCACGAGCTTCAGAAAATTGAAATCTGGGATTACGAGGACCTTAAAGAAATGTGCGATATGGATGCAGTTAACGCATTCAGAAAGAGAGCTCTTAACCCCGAGCATCCCGTAATGCGTGGTTCTCACGAAAACGGTGACATCTTCTTCCAGCACAGAGAAGCTTGTAACACTTACTACGATGCAGTTCCCGCAATTGTTGAGGAATATATGGGTAAGGTTAACGCAAAGCTTGGCACAGACTACCAGCTCTTCAACTACTACGGTGCTGCTGACGCAGAAAACGTAATCGTTGCTATGGGTTCAATCTGTGACGTTGCTGAAGAAGTTATCGATTACCTTATTGCTAAGGGCGAAAAGGTTGGTCTTCTTAAGGTTCGTCTTTACAGACCCTTCGCTTCTGAAAAATTCGTTGCAGCTCTTCCCGCAACTGTTAAAAAGATTGCTGTTCTTGACAGAACAAAAGAGCCCGGTTCAATCGGTGAACCTCTTTACCTTGACGTTGTTGCTGCTCTTGACGCTTGCAACAAAAACGGTATCTTCGTATCAGGCGGTCGTTACGGTCTTGGTTCAAAGGATACTCCTCCCTCATCAATCTTCGCTATCTTTGCTGACCTTGCAAAGGCTGACAGCAAAAAACACTTCACACTCGGTATCAACGACGACGTTACTTACCTTTCACTTCCCGAAGAAGAAGCTCCCAACACAGCTGC
>JAFYLQ010000066.1 GCA_017550105.1 Clostridia bacterium
GCAGGTGCTGCTAACATCGTTCCCAACTCAACAGGTGCTGCTAAGGCTATCGGTCTTGTTATCCCCGAGCTCAACGGTAAGCTTATCGGTTCTGCTCAGAGAGTTCCCGTTGCTACAGGTTCTACAACAATCCTTACTGCAGTTGTTAAGGGTGCTGACGTTACTAAAGAAGGCATCAACGCTGCTATGAAGGCTGCTGCTTCTGAATCCTTTGGCTACAACGAAGATCCCATCGTTTCTTCCGACGTTATCGGTATGAGATACGGTTCACTCTTCGATGCAACTCAGACAATGGTTGCTAAGATTGCTGATGACCTTTACGAGGTTCAGGTTGTTTCTTGGTACGACAACGAAAACAGCTACACAAGCCAGATGGTTAGAACAATCAAGTACTTTGCAGAACTTGCTTAATTAACCTTAAACAAAAGCAACTCCTTAAGGCGAAAGCCTTAAGGAGTTTATTTTTTATTTCAATTTATAAACGTTGTAATCGTACGTTGAGTAAATGTCACTGAACAGATAATGCTCCGCCCTTTGCTCGGTCTTTTCAACGCAGCTCATTATAAAGTCCGCCTCACCATTACCAATAACACTAAAAAAATTTTCAAAATCCACGGTTTCAATAACGAGAGTGTAGCCCAAGTAGCTGCAAACTTCTTTTGCAATATACACGTCCGTTCCCGTAACGACACCGTTATCATCAAAACAAACGCGATTGTCAAAAATCGGGTCACACACCATAACGAGGGTACCTTTATCCCCTGTTGACTTACTGCAAACGTATTCTTCGTTATTATAAACTGCGGTCTTAATCTTATCGATTGTGCCGTTTTCTTTTAAAGCCTTAATAGCCTTATTAAAATCATTACACAACTCGGTATTATCGTAAGTAAAGCAAGCTCTGTATTCAATATTATAACTGCATTTTTCTGAAAAAACTAAATTATCATTTTCTTTTTCAAACAAATTACCTGCATACTCATCCAACACCACGTAATCCGCCTTGCCGTTAAGTGTTGCCACAACTGCATCGGAATCCGTAGAATAGGTAACACACTCGGCACCCTTTGACTTTGCAAATTCACGGGCCGCATCAACATTCCCCGAAACGGAGGAAACTGCCACAATTGTTTGCTCAAAGGTGTTTTCTTCATCCTTTTTGCAAGATGCTAAAGCCAATAGCAAAACCGCCACAAGCCCTATACTTAATATTCTTTTATTCATAACACACCATTTTAAAAAGTCGATTTTTGCAAAATGCAAAAATCGGCTTTTAGTAAATTATTTTGTACCGAAGATACGGTCACCCGCATCACCAAGACCGGGAATGATATAAGCGTGGTCATTAAGCTTTTCGTCAAGAGAAGCAAGGTAAATATCAACGTCGGGATGTGCTTTAGCAAGAGCGTCAAGTCCCTCGGGAGCGGCAATTATACCAAGGAATTTAATGTGCTTGGGACCACGTTTTTTAATCTGAGTAATTGCATCAATTGCAGAACCGCCTGTAGCGAGCATGGGGTCAACAACGAAAACCTCACGTTCCTCAATATCCGCAGGAAGCTTACAATAATACTCAACGGGGTTTAAGGTTGCAGGGTCACGATAAAGACCGATATGACCAACTCTTGCAGAGGGCACTAAAGCCAACATACCGTCAACCATACCAAGACCTGCTCTTAAAATGGGCACAACTGCCATTTTTTTACCTGCAATAGTCTTTGTTTTTGCAACGCAAATAGGTGTTTCAATCTCTATTTCCTCAAGAGGTAAATCCCTTGTTGCCTCGTAGCAAATAAGGGTTGCTATTTCTGAAATAAGGGCCCTGAATTCCTTGGAGCCTGTATTTTTATCTCTTAAAATAGATAATTTATGCTGAATAAGCGGATGGTCCATAATTAAAATTTTTCCCATAACACACAGTCCTTTCTGAATATCTGCAAGTTAATTATAAAACTCTTGTTGAAAATTGTCAACAAACATTGATTACAAATCAATACAATATGCTTTTTAAAGTTTTTATTGCATCAAAAACGTCCTTTTCGAAATCATCCGTATGTGCTTCGATTGAACAGGTTTCGCAACCGCATACCTTTAATGAAGTGAAGAACAATTTATAAATATCCTTAATTTCGTCCGAATCGGAAGCCGCGGGATAAAGTCTTTTAACGGGCTCGGCAATATGAGCGTGGCAAAGCTGACCCTTAAAGGACGCTAAGCCCTCAATACTGTCGTCATTACCATAAACGTGATAAAGGTCTGCAAGCGCCTTCACGTTATCCTTGCCGCTTAATCGGGCGATTTCAAGGCCATCACTGACAGTATAAATCATAGTTGATTCGCAAAAGCGCAAGGGCTCAATAACTATTATTGCGCCTGCTTTTTCGGCTCTTGGTGCGGCATATTCACTTAAAAAATAGGCTAATTGTTCCTTCGCCTTTTCTAATGAATAACCCTCAGGAAAGCTACGAGCCTTACCGCTACCTAACACAACTATTTTAACGCCTAATTTTTCGGCACGGGTAAAGCCACGGTCAATATACTCGTTAAGAGCAACGTAATCAACCTCGTCACCCACAAGTTTCATTGTGCCGGGAATAAATCCGTTTGAGGCAATGCAGGGTAAGGACAAGCTATCGAGAAAGCCTTTACATTCATTGAATTTTTCATCACTGTATTCTGCAAGGCAACCAAAACCTGTTTCAAGATAATCAACACCCGCTTCAACAGCCGCCTTCATTGCATTGAAGTCATCAAAGCCTCTGCAAACACCAAATCTCATAAACCAACGCCCGCCTTTGCTTCTGTTAACATTTCTTCAGCATTTTTCAGCTGTGTTTCGGTAATTTTACCACCGCTTATAATTCGGGCAATCTCGTTCTTCCTGCCCGTAATATCAAGAGGTGTAACGCTTGTATAGGTTTTACCGTTATCAGTTGCTTTTTCAATAAGGTAATGACTGTCCGCATAGGACATTAACTGAGCAAGGTGAGTTACACACAACACCTGCTTGCCCACAGACACCTCTTTAAGCTTTGAAGCAACCTTAAGAGCCGCCCTACCGCTTACGCCCGCGTCGATTTCATCGAATACCATAGTATTGATTTTATCCTTATTTGCCATTACGGTTTTGAATGCAAGCATTATTCTTGATAATTCACCGCCACTTGCAATTTTTGCAATGGGCTTGGGAATTTCACCAAGGTTTGCAGAAATGAGGAATTTAACCTCGTCAATACCGTTGTCACTAAGCTCAATTTTCTTGAAATCCACCACAAACTCAACGTTTGGCATATCAAGAAATCTTAACTCGTCACAAACCTTTTTTGAGAAGTCCAAAGCGGTCTTTTGGCGTTTTTCTGAAAGCTTTTCTGCAAGAGACATCGCCTTATCCTGTTGCTTTTCGCAAAGGACTTTAAGCTCTTCAAGCTTTTCATCGGAGAATGAAATTTCATCATACTCCTGCTTGGCTTTCTCTAAAAACAGAAGAATTTCATCCTCTGTGTCACCGTATTTTTTACTTAGATTATATATAGTATTTATTCTGTTTTCTACGCTTTCAAGCTCTTCACGGGAATAACCCTCGTCACTTACACAGCCTCTTACACTGTCGGCTATATCCTCTAATTCGTAATACAGATTACCTAATTTTTCGGATAATTCCTCAACATCCCTTGAATATTGGGCTATTGATGAAAGCTCCTTATAGGCACCTGATACCAACTCCACCGCACCGTGGAACGAATCGTCACCCGATAATGCTCCGAAGGCACCGTACAAACCCTCTTGAATTTTCTCATAATTCTGAAGCTCACTTCGGCGGTTTTTCAAGTTCTCCCACTCACCGGGATTAATATCCGCATCTTCAATTTCCTTAATCTGAAAAGCAAGTATATCCGCCTTACGTGCTTTTTCACTTTTTTCACCCGAAAGTCGCTTTATTTTAGCTTTTGTAAGCGAGAGTTCCTCGTAGGTGCTTTTATACTCAGAAAGCAAATCGTCGGCAGAGGACATAGCATCGATATATGAAATATGGGTTTCTTCGTTAAGTAAATCCCTGTTATCCTGCTGACCGTGAATGGATATAAGCTCCGTCCCCAAATCACGTAGCACCGTTACATTCACAAGTGCATTATTGACTCTGCAAACGTTCCTGTCAGCACTTATTACCCTTGAAACAAGCAAGGTATCGTCGTCCGACACGGGTAACCCCAAAGCCTTGAGCTTGTTATTGACGTTTTCACCCACACACGAAAACAACGCAGTAACCTGCGCTTCGCTCTCCCCTGTTCTGATAAGCTCACGGGAAGTACGAAAACCAAGTACTGCGTTTATAGAGTCAAGTATTATGGATTTACCTGCACCCGTTTCACCACTCAAAACATTAAAGCCCTCAGAAAATTCGATTTCTGCACTTTCAATTATAGCAATGTTCTGTATTTTCAAAACGGAAAGCATATTTTTCACCTTATCATCATTCTGTTGAGTGCTTCTGCAACACCGTGGGCTTCATCGGTAGTGCGGCAGAGCATAAATATTGTATCATCACCCGCTATTGTGCCTACAACTTCACTAACGTTCATTGCATCAATTGTAGCACAAGCGGCACCTGCAAGACCCGGTGAGCATTTAATAACACAAATATTACCTGCATAATCAACCTTTGTCATTGCAGTCTGGAAAAGAGCGTCAAACATATCGGTATAGCCGTTATCCTTGGCTTTTTCAACTGTATATTTATAAATACCGTTAGCACCCTGCGTCTTTAAAAGGCGAAGCTCCTTAACGTCACGGGAAACCGTTGCCTGAGTAACGTCGCAACCCTTTTCCTTAAGCATTGCAAGAAGCTCCTCCTGAGTGCCGATATCATACTGTTCAATTAAATCAAGTATAAGCTTATGTCTTCTTTTTTTCATTTTTACCCACTCTTATCCGGAAATTTTTTTATTTAAAACGTCAATAAAGGTATCTTCCTTTATTTTTATAAAGGAAACACAATCCTCGGAACGCTCAATAGTTACAAGGGCCTCAGCGGGTATAACCACCGCCGCCTGACCGTCGCAGGAAAGAATTGCCTCACCGCTATTATCGTGAAGAAGCTGAAGCTTTGAGTCACCGCCCAAAACAATGGAGCGAGAAAATACGCTGTGAGGACAAACAGGTGTCACAAGGATACTTTCAACCGACGGTTGAACCACGGGCCCGCCTGCTGATAATGAGTACGCCGTTGAACCCGTAGGAGTTGCAACAATCGCACCGTCTGCCGGAAAATCTATTAACGGAGCATTATTGCAATAAACGGAAAGATTCATAATTCTGATACTGCCGCTTCGTGAAACAACTGCATCGTTAACACAATTTGAATGATATAATATTTTGCCGTCTTTGTCAACGATGTTGACACTGAGCATCATTCTTTTTTCGGTAACGTAGTTGCCCTCGGTCACGTTACGAAGTAAGCTGAGCTCGTCTGCCTCAAGACAGGCAAGATATGCCAGCTTACCCGCATTCACGCATATTATGGGCTTGCGGTTATTTACCGCAATTTTAGCGGCATTTATAAAGGTACCGTCACCGCCTACAGCGATGACCATATCACTTTGTAGGATACCCTCGTTTTCTTTTAAATAATTAACACCGTCACGGTTACCAAAAACGCCCTTTAAATCCTCACAAAGCACGGCACTGCAACCTAATTCGTTAATTTCATTTAAAAGTTCGGAAGTAACGGCAAAGGTATTTTCCCTTGTCATATTGGGTATAACGTAAAAATTCATACTATCACCTGTTATTTATCAAGAACTCGGTGTGAGCGTTCAACAAGCTCCGTAGCAGTATTGATAACCTCGGTCGAATCCTGAGGCTCACTGCATTTTTCAAGATACATAAGGTACTCAATATTACCCTCGGGACCTTTTACGGGTGAATGCTCAAGCCCGAGAACCCTAAAGCTTTGTGTGTCGGCAAACTCGGTAATTGTTCTTATAACGTTCTCGTGCACCTGAGGGTCTCTTACAACACCCTTTTTGCCGACGTTTTCACGCCCCGCTTCAAACTGAGGCTTTATAAGACATACCGCTTGTCCACCGTCCTTTAACAAGGTGTACATAACGGGTAAAATCAATTTAAGGGAAATAAACGAAACGTCCACAGAGGCAAAATCGATTTCTTCAGGTATCAATTCGTGAGTTACGTAACGGAAATTGGTCCTTTCAAGGTTCACTACCCTTTCATCACTACGAAGCTTCCATGCTAACTGCCCGTAGCCCACGTCAATTGCGTAAACCTTTTTGGCACCGTTCTGTAGCATACAATCGGTAAAGCCACCCGTTGATGCGCCTATATCCATACAAACGCAATCATTAAGCGAAATCGGAAAGCTTTCCATAGCCTTTTCAAGCTTAAGACCCCCACGACTGACGTATTTCAAGGTACTTCCGCGAACCTCGATAATATCGTCGGGCTTAACGTCCCTACCGGCTTTTATTTCCTTTTGGTCATTAACATAAACAATACCCGACATAATAAGTGCCTTTGCTTTTTCACGGCTTTCTGCAAAGCCACGCTCAAACAAAACTATATCGAGTCTTTTTTTATCACTCATAAGGACTCCTTAATAGTGTTATACATACCATCAAAATCAAGCTTGTATTTATTCAGAACACTACTGATTTTACCTTGAGCCACAAAGCAATCAGGAAATGCAGTATGAACGAAATCAGGCTTAAGATTATTTTCAAGGATTACGCTGCCGAAGCTTTCTCCAACACCGCCGCTTCTTATACCCTCTTCAAAGAAGAATATCTTTTTAACGTTTTTAAGTGCTTCAACCGCTTCCTCCGGAACAGGAACAATAACATTAAGCTTAACAAGCTTAATCGCTGTACCCTCAGCCCTGATTTTTTCGTACACCTTATATGCATCGCCGAAAATTCTGCCGTAGGTTACAATCGCAAGCTCTGCATCCTCATCACCGAAAACGTCAAAAGACTTACCGCTACAGGTATAGCCCTCGGGCATATAAGGCTCGGAGCCTCGGGGATATCTGATAACACTCGGACCATCGCTATGATAAATAGCATTAACAAAGGCATTATTAAGGTCTGAATAATATGAGGGTGAATAAACCGTTATATTAGGAATACCGTTAAAAAATGCAGTATCGTAAATACCGTTATGGGTTTCGCCGTCATCACCGACTATACCTGCACGGTCAACGGCAATAATCATTTTGGTATTCTGCAAAGCACAGTCGTGCATAAGCTGGTCGTAACAACGCTGTAAAAAGGTTGAATAAACAACGAAAACAGGTACCATATTACCCTTAGCAAGACCTAAGGCAAAGGGAACGGCATGCTCCTCTGCAATGCCAACGTCATAGAATCTGTCGGGATAAACGTCTGCAAAGCGTTTAAGACCCGTACCTAAAGACATAGCGGCGGTGATTGCACATATACGCTTGTCCCTTGCCGCCTGATTGAAAAGAAACTCACCGAACTTTTCAGAGAAATTGTTTTTGGACTGAGGAAGCTCACCCTCTTCAACGTCAAAGGGAGGCACACCGTGGAAGGCAGAGGGATTAACCTCTGCAGGTGAATAGCCCTTACCCTTGATTGTGTTAACGTGAACAAGAACGGGGCCGTTAATAATTTTGGCACCTTCAAAAGCATTACACAACTGACTTATGTTGTGACCGTCGATGGGACCCATATAAGTAACGCCGAAATCCTCAAAGAAGTTGCTTTGATACATAGCGTTTTTAACCTTTGTTTTTAATTTGAAGAATCTGTTTGCAAGGGGCTTGCCCACAAGAGGAATTTTGGACATTGCTTTTTCAGCAAAAGCCTTAAGCCTGTAATATCCTGTGCGTGAACGCATTGCCGCAAGTCGTTTTGCAAGGTTACCTACGTTTTTAGAAATGGACATACCGTTATCGTTAAGAACGATAATAAGTCTTGCATCCTTCATACGACCCGCATTATTTATAGCCTCGTAAATAAGACCGCCTGTAAGAGCACCGTCACCTAAAACTGCAACAGCATAGTTCTTTTTACCGCTTACCTTGTTAGCGGCGGCAATACCCAATGCAGTTGAAATGGACACGCTACTGTGACCGCTGTAAACTATGTCGTGCTCACTTTCATTAGGACGTGAGAAGCCCGAAATACCTCCCTCGGTTCTTAAAGTGCCGAAGTTTTCGTATCGACCTGTTAAAAGCTTGTGAGTGTATACCTGATGACCAACGTCCCATATAATTTTATCCTCGGGTGAATTAAAAACCTTGTGCAAAGCAATAGTCAACTCAACCGCACCAAGGTTGGAGGCAAGATGACCGCCTGTTTTAGACACGGTTGAAATGATTGTATCCCTCACCTCATCGGCAAGAGTAAGGGTTTCGTCATAGTTTAGTTTTTTTACATCCCCGGGGGATTTTAAATTTTCAAGAATTTTATGTTCCATATTAATTCTCTCTGTCAGCAAGATATTTTGCGTATTCAATTAACGCATCGTTATTTTCAAACACATCCAAAGCACCCATTGCTTCGTCCGTAAGCTTATCCACAAGCTTCTGGCACTCTTCAACACCAAGAAGTGTAACGTAGGTTGATTTGCCGTTCTGAGCGTCACTACCCGCCATTTTGCCAAGCTTTTCAAGTGTGCTTGTAACGTCAAGGATATCGTCCTTAATCTGGAAGGCAAGACCGATTTTCTGAGCAAATTCGGAAGCGGCAGAAATCTTTTTAGCGTCTGCACCTGCGGCTATACAACCCATAACACACGCCGCCTCAATCAATGCACCTGTTTTAAGGTTATCCATAAGCTTAAGATTATCAAAATCCGCATCACTGTTATTTTCGTTCAATAAATCTATAACCTGACCGCCTATCATACCACGGCTACCTGCAAGAGCAGAAAGGGTTGAAACGGCATTAACCGCAACCTCCGCACTATAAAGACCCGCTTTATAGCAATCAGTTATTCTTTCAAATGCGGCGGTAAGAAGACCGTCACCTGCAAGAAGTGCGAAAGCCTCACCGTAAACCTTGTGGTTTGAGGGCTTACCGCGACGGAAATCGTCGTTATCCATACAGGGTAAATCATCGTGAATTAAAGAGTAGGTGTGGATATATTCAACTGCATCTGCTAAGGGTAACGCTGTTTTTACGTCACCGCCACAGGCATCACAGAAAAGAAGTGTAAGTAAGGGTCTTACCCTTTTGCCTCCGTTTTCAACACTGTAACGCATTGAATCAAATATAACCTTGTACTCGTCACGATAGGAATCAAGGTATTTATACAAATCCTCGTTGATTAATTCTGCAAAGAATTTAATTTTATTATGCATCTCTCTCACCATTACCCAAAAGTTTTGTTATCTTTTGCTCCGCATCATCAAGATATTTACTGCAAGACGTTATAAGTGCAGTACCCTCGGAGAAAAGTTCCAAGGTCTTTTCAAGAGGCAGACCGCCCTCTTCAAGAAGCTTTACTATTTCTTCGAGTCTTTTTAATGATTGCTCATAGCTCTGTTCCATTTTCAACCCTCATTTATCCTTAAAACTTTAGCAACAACCGAACCGTCCGACAATTTCATAGATATTTCATCCTCAATGGAAACGTCTGCGACGGATTTAACTATTTTCCCTTTATTTTCAACTAAGGAATAGCCTCTTGCAACCACACCCAAGGGGCTTAAAGCGTTAAGTTTTTCTGCTAAAGTGCCTAATTTATTTTTATTCAAATTCACGGCATTTGCCGTAAGATTTTCAATTCGTTCGCTGATATAAACCAAATCCTTGCGGTTTTCGTTTATTCTAACAATGGGATTTCTTAAAACATCCTTCTGTTCAATTGCCCGTATGTTGGCACGTTCATTGTTGATAGTGCCCTTCACACTGTTGAAAAGAAGTTGTTTTAATGAAAGCAACTCACCTTTCAATTCTATTTTATCGGGCACGGCTAACTCTGCGGCAGCGGAGGGAGTAGGAGCACGTAAATCCGCTACGAAGTCGCATATTGTATAGTCTGTTTCGTGACCCACGGCGGATATGACGGGAATTTTTGATTCAAAAACTGCTCTTGCAACAATCTCCTCATTAAATGCCCACAAATCCTCAATTGAGCCGCCGCCCCTGCCCACAATAAGCACGTCCGCAGCATCAAGCTCGTTAAACTCTTTTATTGCTTTAGCAATATCTATAGCGGAGCCCTCGCCCTGCACCTTAGCGGGTCTGAGAACAACCTCGGCAGAGGGAAAGCGCCTTGAAAGAACGTTAAAAATATCCTGCACCGCGGCACCTGTTTCAGACGTAACCACACCAACTCTTCGTGGAAAACGTGGAACGGGCTTCTTGTGTAGGGGTGAAAAAAGCCCCTCTTTTTCGAGTTTTGCTTTGAGTTGTTCAAAGGCAATACTCAAAGCACCAATGCCGTCGGGTTGCATATCACTGATATATAACTGATATGAACCATCCCTCGGAAAAAGGGATACCGTGCCGAAGGCGAGTATTTTCATACCGTTTTCGGGCATAAAGCGAAGCTTTGAAGCATTCCCTGCAAACATTACCGCCTTAACTGCCGCCTTTTCATCCTTTAAGGTCAGGTATAAATGGCCACTGTAATGTGCCTTAAAGTTTGAAATTTCACCGGTTACAAAAATATATTTTAAATTTTCATCATTATCCAATACCTGCTTTACGTAAGTGTTAAGGTCATTAACACTGTAAACAGTCGGAGTGGGTGTTATCATAACTCACCTCTTAAATGACTTAAATATGCCACTCCTGCGGCATTATCGCAAGAAAATTCAGGCTCAGCAAAAAACGCCTCATAACGTGAGGTTATAATATCCTTTATTATTTTATCGGACATTACCCCGCCCGCATAAATAACAGGAAGCTCACCGTAATTTTTAAATGCATGGTAGGTCATTTCGGTTACCGCATCCGCAATATAACTCAACAAAAATTTAGCCGTATCCTCGGGGGATTCACCTTTTTCGAGCATTTTAAGGCATTTGTTTTCAAGACCCGAAAGAGAACAAAAGCCGTCCTGTAGTTTTATTTTATTTTTAAAGGTTTTATCTGATTTCTGAGCAAGTTTTTCGAGCCCCACACCGGCAGGAAATGGTATGCCCATTTTAACACCGATTCTGTCAACGGCTTGTCCCGCCTTTAAATCAGAAGAAGACGCCAAGGGTATTGTTTTAAAAGCACTGTCGGAGTCAGGCTCACATAACACCAAATCGGTTGTGCCGCCCGAAACGTGAAAGGCAAGAAACTTATTTTGTAATAACTCTGTTTTGCCTGCAGAAAACAATGCTGCGGCAATATGCCCCTGCTGATGCGAAAACCTGTGTAAAGGTACACCGAGTGCAGAGCTAACCGAACGTGCGGCACCCTCACCCACAAGAAAGCAAGGCATATATGAGCCGACCTGAGTTGTGGGGGTAACCGAAACACCCACAGAGTGTATGTCGTTACCCGCTTTTTCAAGGAGTTCACTAAGAAGCTCGGGATACGCCTTAGTGTGATGAAAAACCGCATCACTCTGACGAATGCCACGCTCCCCTGCCTTAACAGGCAACAGACGTTTACTTTGCACAAACCCAACACCGTCATAAAATGCAACGGAGGTGGTATAATTACTTGTATCAAAGCCAAGTGAATTCATATTATAAACCTTTAACAACCGAGCCTAAAACACCGTTCACATACGATGCATCTTCAGCTGTTCCGTATTTTTTAACAAGTTCAACCGCTTCGTTAACGGTAACGCCTGCGGGTACTTCATCAACAAATTTAATTTCACTTACGGCAAGACGTAAAACTGAAAGGGAAACCTTGGGCAAGCGCTGAATTGTCCATCCTCGTAAATTTGCAGTAATTATATCATCAATTGCCTGTGCATTTTCCTCTGCATAGCCAAGTAGAATTTTAGCAAAGTTATTAACCTTGATTAAATCCGCCTCCTGAGCAGTTTCAAGGATTTCATTGATTGTTAAATCTTCGCAAAAAGATTTTTCAAAAAGAACAAAAAACGCTTGTTCTCTTGCTTCGCTCCTGGTCATATAAATCTCCTCACAATCGTGCCATAATTTCAGAATAGTATTACCCACTCTAAATATCAATTCATTATATCATACTACTATACATTAATCAAGTTATAAAAAAGAGGAAGAACAAGTTTTTAACCTGTTCTTCCTTAATTTTTTATTTATCGGGTAAGGGATTAATAGATGAAGTTGTAGTATTCGGATGTTTCTGTAACAGTACCTGCACCGGTAAGGCTACCCATCTGAACATCAGCAACGTAAGTTGAAGTCTGCTTCAAGGAAACAATATCACCTGTAGCAATAACGTAAACGAGTTCAACGGTACAATCTGTATAATTAAGGCTTACGTTGTCAACGTCGTTGTTATCCATACCGATTCTGAATTCTTCAGCGGTAATTACGGGGAACATTTTGCTTGTGAAGCTGCTTGCCTTTTTATCGTTAACACCGATGGGTGCAGGGTTAGCCTCATCATTAAGAACGATTGTAATTTTAGCTGTACCGTCGCCGAGGTCTTCCTTAGTAGCTGATTTAATTGCTTCTTCCACCGCTTTTGCATTTCCATCGTCAAGAAGGCTTGCATAAAGCTTATTGGGAATACAGAGTTCTGTATTAGCAACACCCTTGCTTACAACTACGGGTGAAGCCTTAGCAGCGTCCTCAGAAACGAAGTATTCGGGGTTGTTGGATGCAACGTTACCGAACCAAAGCTTACCCCAGAAATCCCATTTAAGGCTTCTGTATGTAGCCTTTGTAAAGCCGGGACGACCGCTTGACATCTTAGCGCCGGATACAACGTCGTTGTATGTTTTAAGAATTGCCTGATTCTGTTTAAGAAGCTGAGCACTGCTTGTTGTGGATTCGGTCTCGGGAGCCTTTGTAGTCTCGGGAGCCTTTGTAGCCTCGGGAGCCTTTGTGGTCTCGGGAGCCTTTGTAGTATCAGGAGCCTTTGTAGTATCCGGAGCCTTTGTAGGAGCCTGAGTAGGTGCCTGTGTGGGAGCCTGAGTAGGTGCCTGTGTAGGAAGCTGATCAACAATATTAGCAATATGCTCACCTATAACAGGAATCTGGCTTAAGCTATCCTTATAAAGATATGCAGAAGAAACGAGCTTGATTGTTGAGCTTGTTAAAAGACCCATTACAACACAGGTCGCAAGCACCATAACAACAACCGTTGAAAGTCTGCCTTTTGATTTCTTATCTGTATTTTTCATCTGAGTATCCCCCTTGATACCATATAACTTCCATAACATTTTACACAATAGAACCCAAATTGTCAATACAAAAAGTGACGATACTTCATTTGTTTTTATGAAATGTGTTTTTTTGTGCAAAACACTAAACTAAAAGGTTATAATTTAGCAATAATGATAGTTGAAATTTTTATAAATATATTGTAAAATATGGTATCAAATAATGTTGTCGTATAAACGGCAACGTAAAAGGAGACAGAACTATATGAAAAAGAGCAGGTTCACAAAACTCATTGCTGTTGCTCTCGCCCTTATTTTGGCGTTCTCGGCATTCAGTGCTGTAACAGCAGGAGCTTCAAGTGCATACCCCTTCCTCGAAAGTGATAATGCCATTGGTATTATCTTCTCAGACCTCGTTGACACCCTTCTTCGATTTATACTTGATTTGTTTGCAGGTATCTTCGACAACGGACCCGGCTTTGTAGACCAAGGCACCGCAGAAGAATTGGCAAGTCAAAACTTCTATTCAGGTATAGGTACCGAATTTGTAAGCGAAGCTGAAGATGATGCTCAGTGGAATCTCGGTTACGCAAACGCAAGCCTTATCCCCGAGGATTATGACAACGGCGAATACTACATCGGCGGTTACATCGACCCCACCAACGGATTCACAAACGTTGTTGAAGGCATTGCTCAGATTCCCGGTCTCGGCAGAGATGATATGAAGGTTAGAGCTATTGCTATTAACGACGGCACAGATAAAGGCACCGTTCTTTTTGCAACCATTGACTGTATCGGTATCACAAATGCTGATATCAAAGATATCCGTGCTTTACTTGCAGATTTTGCAGCAGACAACAACATCGTTGCTATCAACGTTGCTTCTACTCATACACATAGCTGTATCGATACAGAAGGTCTCTGGACAAGAAACATTGCAAAGATTGTTTCTAACGGTATTGTAAGCGGTACTAAGGCAGACGAAGAACTTCAGCAGGGTACAAACCCCGAATATATGGCTTTCCTTAAGGAAACCGTAGCTGATACTCTTAAGGCCGCATTCATCGAAATGGAACCCGGTGTACTCACCTACTCCACTAAGGATATCGGCCAGGATTACTTCCAGAACAAAAACCGTCCTTCATCAGGTCAGATGATTTACGAAACCAACGAAGACGGCGATCAGGTTTTCACAGGTGAAACCGAAATCGCTATGACAGACATCACAAGATTCGTATTCAGACCCGAAAACGAAGACGTTAAGCCCACAATGATTCTTAACATTGCTGCACACCCCGACGTTGCAGGTCTTCCCACAGAAAGCAACTCAGGTCGTGAAATCAGTGGTGACTACGTATTCTACTGTGGTCAGTTCCTTGAAAAATACGGCTACAACTTTATGTTCTTCCAGGGCGCTATCGCAGGTATCTATATGGCACGTAGTGCAACAGGCGACGGCGTTGAAACTCAGCAGAGAGTTGAAGAATCACAGCGTTACGGCTACGAGCTTGCAAGAATCCTTCTTTCAATGAACCTTACAGAAGAAGAAATCCTTGCAGACGACAGACTTTCAAACATCAAGGAAGTTGAAAAGAACACTAAGTTAGTTTCCATCTACGATGAAAACGGCGAACTCAAAAAGCAGTTCACAGACTACGAATTTAGCTTCATTAACTACGTCACAACAAACGTTACATCCGATGAAATGAGCTTCAAGGTTCACAACATCAACGCTCCCTTCTCATTCGTTTCAAGCGACGTTGATAACACAGTTACAGTTTACTGTGAAGACAAGGTTGCATATGAATATGCATACGGTGAGGATGCCTTCGTAACATCTATGGATTTATACGGCTTTGCAGCTGTTACAGATGAAGACGGCAACGTTCTTGAACTCTTTGTTGATGAATCCAAAGCAACAGTTGGTATAAACAGCGAAACAGGTGTTTACGAGCTTAACTTCAACAACACTCCCTACCTTGAGCTTGAACTTACAAATATTGTTCAGAAGGCTCAGCACACAAAGCTTGTTAAGTCAAGAAACGGCAACGTTTACGAAGACGAAATGATGCCCATCAACCCCGACTACACAGTATGGTACGAGGGTTGGGAAGCAGTTGAAGAGGTTGAAGTAGAGCCCTACCTTAACCTTTACCTCAAGCAGGTTGAAATCCCCATCGGCAACGCACTTATCGAGGCTGTTGGTAAACTCAATATGGCTAACTACGTTGTTATCACAAAGGACGACGGCACATACGCAACTATCACAGAAATCGGTTATATGGAAATCGGTGACCAGTTCAAGACAGTATTCCTTCCCGGTGAGGTTTGTCAGGACCTTGTTGCTCCCAATGGTATTTCACTTATCGGTAAATATGCAATTACAGGTAAGGATTACAAGAGCCAGGTTGCTTGTACAATCTTCGGTGATGACGTTCAGTGCTTCGGTCTTATGAACGACGCTATCGGTTACATCGTTCCCGACAACGACTACACAATGGGTGACCCTGCAAACCACTACCACGAGCTTATCTCTCTTGGTCAGGGTGTTGCATCAGCACTTACTGATGGTCTTGTAGAGCTTAACGCTGAAATCGTTCGCTCATAATTTTTAAATCATAGTCCCCGCTTGTTATAGGCGGGGACTTTTTTTATATACTATTATATAATATATATACGTCGGACTCTTGTATTTTTAAAATAATGTGGTAAAATTACTGTATACTGTGTGGAGAAAAGCTCCACTTTATCTCGGAGGTTATTATGTTAAAAATTGCACTTGTTGGTGTGGGCGGAATCAGTGGTGCTCACATCCCTGCTTGGGACGAAATGGAAAACGCAGAATTAGTTGCTTTATGCGATATACGTCCTGAACGTATGGAAAAATACGAAGATAAACGCCATTACACAGATTTTGAAGAAATGCTCAACAACGAAGAAATTGACATTCTTGATATCTGCCTTCCCACCTATTTACACGCAGATTATGCGGTTAAGGCTATGGAACGCGGTATTAACGTTTTAACCGAGAAGCCCATTTCAATGAATAAGGCGGACGTTGACAGGGTTTACGAAACAGCAAAGAAAAACAACGTTAAGTTTATGGTTGCCCACGTGCTCCGCTTTTGGCCCGAATATGAATTATTAAAAGAAATCTATGACACAAAAAAATACGGCAAATTGCTTTCAGGCACAATGACACGTCTTGGTTGCTACCCCAAATGGAGCTGGGACGGTTGGATGATGGACGAAAAGCGTAGCGGTCTTGTTCCCTTTGATTTACATATCCACGACCTTGATTTTCTTGTATACGCTTTTGGTAAGCCCGAGGTTGTGTACCAATACCGCTCAAAGCTTCCCGATCAGGATTTTATAACAATCAACTATAGCTTCGGTGACTTTGCAATTAACACAGAAGCATCATGGTATGCCACAAGCTACCCCTTTACTGCAGAGTTCCGTTTCCAGTTTGAGGATGCGGTTGTTGCTAACGAAAACGGCAAAATGATTATTTACCTCAGAAATGATGAAAAAATCGACCTTTCAGAGGTTGCCGAGGGTGACACAGGTGACATTAACCTTCCCAAATGTGATGCATACGCAAACGAAATTAAATACTTCTTTGACTGTGTGGTTAACGACAAGCCTGTTGAAAGATTTGAGCCCGAAGAACTTAAAACCGTTCTTGACATTATCAATAATCTTTAATTATAAAAATGAAAGATGGTAAACCTACCATCTTTTATTTTTATCTTGTATCCGTTAGCGGTTTGATATAAAATAGTATAAAGCAGGTAAAGTATATTCCTAAAATCCGATTCAGATACATAAAGGTGGTGTATGTATGGAGCAGAACAAAAATATTTCTTCAACCGAATTTTTAAATATCCTTGATAATCATTTGCAAAGAAATCAATATGCAAGTGCCAAAGAACACGCTTTATATTGGTTATCGGAATATAAAAATTCAGGTGATTTGAACAATGCACTTCTTGCAACCAACGAGCTTATCGGTCTTTCCCGTAAGCTAGGCGAAAAAGAGGAAACCTTAAAGTACGTTGAAGCCGCGCTCGGCTTAATCAAGGAAATGAAAATTGAAGGCAACACAGGTGCCGCAACAACCTATATTAACTGCGCCACGGCATACAAGGCTTTTGGTAAGGCAGAGGCTTCAATCCCGCTTTTTGAAAAAGCAAAAGAAATTTATGAAAAGAATTTATCACCCGAAGATTACAGATTCGGCGGTCTTTTTAACAATATGGCACTCTCATTTGTTGATTTAAAGCAATTTGATAAAGCAAATGAAATGTACGAAAAAGCCTTAAATGTTGTTGGTAAAATAAAAAACAACGAGCCCGAGGAAGCCATAACCCACCTTAATATGGCTACAGCCGCCGAAATGCAATACGGCTTAGAGGACGGCCACGGCATTATTGAAGAGCACCTTAAACAGGCAATGCTTCTGTTGGATGTGGGTATGCTAAGAAACGACGGCAACTACGCCTTCGTTTGTGAAAAGTGTGCACCCGCATTCGGATATTACGGGTATTTTTATTACGAAAACGAGTTAAACGAACGTGCAAGGAGGATTTATGAAGGGTCTTGAGTTATCCGAAAAATTCTATAAAGAATGCGGCGAGCCTTTGTTGAAGGAGCAATTCGGTGACATTCTCCCCTATCTTGCAGTTGGTCTTACAGGTAGCGGTTCCGAGTGCTTTGGATTCGACGATGAAATATCAAAAGACCACGATTTTGAACCGGGCTTTTGTATTTTTATTCCCGATGGCGTTATAGACATTAAGCGTGAATTTGAATTAGAAAAAGCCTATGCAAGGCTCCCCAAGGAGTTTATTGGCTACAAAAGAAGCGCATATTCTGCCGTTGGAGGAAACCGACACGGTGTTATAAAAACCGCCGACTTTTTCGAAAGCAAAACAGGTTCTACAGATGGTATTTTAACAATAGGTCAGTGGCTCACTGTACCTGAATATGCCTTGGCAGAAGCCGTAAACGGCAGGGTGTTTTGCGACAACTACGGCGAGTTCACAGAAATAAGAAACAGACTAAGTAAATATCCCGAGGATATACGCTTAAAGAAAATTGCGGGTAATTTACTTCTTATGGGTCAAGCGGGACAGTACAACTACAATCGTTGCATTAAAAGGAACGAAACTGCCGCCGCACAACTAGCAATTTTTGAATTTGTTAAAAGTACAGTTAACGTGTTGTTTTTATTAAATAACACCTA
>JAFYLQ010000006.1 GCA_017550105.1 Clostridia bacterium
GCAGATATATCTTCTCTCACAGGCGGTTTTGTTTGGACCATCGGTAAAGGACTTCTTGGTGACCTTGGTGATATGGATTTTAGCGCTATTAAAAATAAATCCAGAAGCCAGGGCGACGTTCAGATGATAATGAACGTTCTTACTCTTGTTGGTAATGATAACAACTCTGAAATACTTTCTAAGGCTGCTTACGGTCTCGGTACAAGCGACGGTGTTAGTCACAAAACATTATACCGCACCCGATTTGCGCATGGAGCCTATCGACCTTTCTATCCTCGGTGAGCTCCGTCTCAACAAAATCGACTATATCTGTGCAGATATATCTTCTCTCACAGGCGGTTTTGTTTGGACCATCGGTAAAGGACTTCTTGGTGACCTTGGTGATATGGATTTTAGCGCTATTAAAAATAAATCCAGAAGCCAGGGCGACCTGAACATGATAATGAACGTTCTGGAACTTGTTGGTAATGATACCAACTCAAACATCCTTTCTAAGGCTGCTTACGGTATCGGTACAAGCGACGGTATCTCTCTTGGTCTTGTTGGTAACTTCCTTGATCTTGGCGATATTGGCGACATGCTCGGCGATATCCCCATGCTCCTTAAGAGCTTGCTCTACGATTTGATCATTTACGGTTCTTACGGCTACGAGCAGGATTACGAAGAGATGGGTAACACTCTTCCCGCAAGTGTTGACACACTTGACGAAATGGTAGCTCAGGCTATCGGTGGTCTTCTTGTTAATCCTCAGGATTACGAGTATGTAGACAACGTTAAGGTTTGGGACGAAGATTCAGTTCTTATGCCCACACTTGCAGCAAAGGGTATGGCAGAAGTTAAGGCAATGACAAAGATTACTGAAAACAGCGTTTTCGGTCTTGTTGACAAAATTGCTCCTTATGCTATTTATGACCTTGGTGTTAACGCACTTAACAACAACCTTAAGAAAGCTCTTCTTGAAGCTGTTGAGGTTGAATTCAACGAAATTGACGTTGCTATCCTTCCCGACTACGTTGCAGCTGACTTCGAAACAGATGCAGAAGACGGTAAAGAAAGCTATGTTAACTACATCGCTTACGACCGTATTTATCAGGACGGCGACATCTTCTACTACACAACAATGGAGAGTGAACCCGTTCTTGAAGACGGTGAGCCCGTTCTTGATGAAGAGGGCAACGAAATGAGCGAAAGAGTACGTAAGTACTACAGAGCTAACACAGGCTCAGCTAACGACTTCTTCAGCCTTATCGACTTCGGTTGGGAATTCGTAGCTCCCATGCCCGGTGCAGAGGAAGATTCTGCAGAATTTGCTCTTGACAACCTTTCAGCTCTTAACTACAAAGCTCTTATTGCTGAGTACGGTTCAATTATGGAATCCATTAACCACCTTCTCTACGTTGTTTTCGAAACAGCTGTTAAGCAGGACGTTAAGGATTACTTCGCAGAAATGACCGGTGACTATTGGGTTGACGGTGCTACAACAGAAACTTACGCAGACGGCACATCCATCTTTATGGATAACGCATCTCGTCTTCTTAAGTATCTCCTTGCTGAGCACGCAGACGAGATCTTCGGTTCTGACTCTGCTTATGTAGCTTGGGAATATGATGATATCGCTGATTACGAGCTTCTCGACATCGTTGCTATCATCGGACCCGTTCTCTTCGAGGACGTTATGCCCCAGCTTATTATGCCCAAGAATGCAGACGGCACATTCGCATTCCACAGCGGCGTTCAGGTTCTTGAATTCGGTGCTATCATTCTCCGTGAATTCATTACTGAAATCGCTCCCAACGTTAACTATGATAAGTACATCTTCGCAGAAGGTACTGTAACATCAGCTAACGACAGACAGTTCAAGGTACAGGATGCTGAAGCATGGTTCAACATCATCCTTAATATGGGTCTTGATGTTGGTTACACATACCTCAACAACCTTACAAACTTCAACACAGCTATTCCTTCACAGGGCATCACAGAAGCTCGTTGGAAGGATATGCTCGGTACAGCAGTTACATGGGCAGCTAACTATGTAAGTGACGGTTCTGCAAGCGTTATCCACGGCTTCGAGCCCTCAAAGCTTGCTGCTTACACCGATCCTCTTGACAAGCTCAGCTATGTACTTAACACAATTCTTCCTCTCGGATTTATCTGTGGCTGTACAACAGACAAATTTGCATTCGATATCAGTGTTGTATTTGATAAACTTAAATCTCTTCTTACAACATTCGACCTTACAGAGCTTGCTTCTCTCTTCGGTAGAAATGAAGAAGCTTACAACATCCTTAACACAACAAACCTTATGGACATGGTTCTTAACCTTGTAAACGGTATTGTTAACCTCGTTCTTCCCATCAGCGAAAACGGTGATGGTGTAACAGGTCTTCTTCAGGGTGTTGGCACTGGTTCACTTGACAACGTAATTACTAAGGCAAACCTTAAGATTACTGTTCAGCAGCTCCTCAGAGCTCTTTACACTCAGGGCCGTGACCTTCTTAACTGTGCTCTTCCCGTTGTTGGTATGTTCATCGAGGGCTGGGGTACAGAACAGCAGTTCAACGAACCCGAAATTTCACTTTCAAGATCTATTGACCTTGTAAACGGTGCTACAGAGTCAGCTCAGACTGTTACAGTACGTAACGCTTCAAACGGTGTTTGGAGACATTACAGAGATGCTGCAGGTAAGGAATACACTGACGAACAGTATCAGATCAAGCTCATGAGCGTTAACGTTTATGACCAGCTTGGTGAAGACGGTTCATCAGCATACGTTTCAGTTTCTGCTTCACAGCAGACAATCGGTTACGGTGCAAGCGGTAGCTTCACATACACTGCTGCTAACGTTCCCACAACCGGTGCTCTTGTAAGATTCAAGGTTGGCTATAAGGTTATCGACGAAGATGGTCAGGAAATGGCTAACGGTAAGACATTCTACACAGAATCTTACGCATACCTTAACTACAACGGTTCCGACGCAGGTAAGGAAACATATTGGGACAACGACGGTTCTCTTTCCTACGCAAAAATGTATGCTCCTCAATACGTTCCTCTTTCAACTGCTACAGATTACATTCCCACAATCGTAACAGGTGAAATCGGCCGTGATTACAAGCTCTTCACTTCATCTCAGGAAGCAGGTATCAGTGCTTCAACAACAACAATTGACGGTATCACATTCGGTAACGTTAGCGTTAAATTCTCTAACAAGTCACTTTACTTCAGAGATCTTAAGCAGTTCAGCTCATACACAACCTACTGCGTTGACGATGAAGGTACACAGCAGAGCGGTTCAGGTAACGCTCTTACAATCAGCGGTGGCGTTAACAAGGCAACATGGGAAGCTGCTAATAAGACATCAGGTTCAAACACAACCTTCTCAATCACATTGAAGTCCAAGGGTAAGACAAACGGACCTCACAACCTTTCTCTTATCTACTATGATGATATTGCATACAACAAGTTGAACTCTCTTGCAATGTCTGAAATGGATGCTCTCAGACTTGCATCCGGCTACAACCTTACAGGTAAGGCTTATACAAACGGTGTTCTTGAATCAGCTAACACAACTGATGATAAGGGCGAAGTAGTTTACCGTGAAACTAACTCTACAACAACTGCATGGATTGCAAACTCTGATGCCGGTAAGTGGGCAGGTTCTTACACAGGCGCTGACGGCACAGTTTACACCGAAACAGTTACAGAGTACGCTGCATCTGCAGTTACAGTTACTGACGAAGAAGGCGAAGCCGGTTACGTAATGGACGGCGAAAAGAAGATTAACGTTAAGAAGGTTACAGTTATTGACTGTGCTTCTGCAGTTAATGCATACGTTCCCGCATTCCTTAACGGTGTTCGCGGTGGTGTTCAGGCATGGAACGCTAACTCCGTATGGAACCTTGATGCTCTTTATGAAGCTCTTTACGTAGCAGCTAATGACGTTGGTTACTGTCAGAAATCTGCTATCCAGAGCGTTCGTGAAGGCAAGGGCGACAACCTCGATGCTACCGTTGACGCTCTTAAGGCAGACCTTGCAGCAGTAGAAGCTCAGTATAGCGATACTAAGGACTATACTGATTATAAGATGTACAGATGGAACCGTTACAACGATGCTCGTGATGATGCTCAGTATTACATCACCCTTAAGAACGATGCATCTAACGCAACAGTTGCTGAAATCGACGAAACATTCCCCTACACATGGATCAATGAGGATGACCTCAGAGCTCTTGTTGACGGTGATAAGTACGAAGATTACATCTTAGCTCTTCTCGAACAGATGGACGAAGAAGAAATCGAATCTACAGCTAAATGGCTTGAAGACAGAAAGGCTGAATATCAGACAACTGCTCTTCTTGACGTTGAAATGGCTGCTAACTACCTTGACCGTATGGGTCCCCGTCTTCTTGCTCGTGACCACGGTGTAATTACAACCTACCTTGCAGACGAAATTGCTTCTGCAGACAATATGGTTGGTGACGAAAGCGAATACACAGCACGTAGCTGGGCTAAGTATGAAACAGCTTACAACAATGCTCAGGCTGTTCTTGCTAACCCCACTCAGATGACAGTATTCGATTCTAAGTACGAGCTTATGTGCTGCCGTAACGAACTCGTTAAGGTAGAGGACGAAGCTGACTACTCAGAGCTTGAAGCACTTATTGCTCAGGCTACACAGGCATTGGCAAATGCAAATCTTTATGACAACACAAACAAAGAGCTTGGTCAGGTTCTTGCAGAACTTGGTTACCATGACTTTGAAAACGCAGACGGCGATATGATCCAGCTCTTCCCCGGCTCAGCTCTCTATGTAAATAAAGAGCCTTACGGTGTTGACGAGCAGGAAGCTATCGACGTAGCAGCTAACGAACTTAAGGAAGCTCTCGCAAGACTTAAATTCAAAGGCCTCAACATTACAGGTGCTAACGTTTCTACAGAAGTTATCGTTCCCGGTGACGAAGAAGCAGGTATCGAAGATATCACAGCTTCTATTGCAAGAATCGCTCCTGAACTTAATGCAGATGCAGTTAAGGCTGTTCTTGGCGCAACTGCTGCAAGCGCAAATGTTACTACAGACCTTATCACAGTTTCTAACGAAACTCACTATACCGTTGATACAGACCTTGAAGGTTTCACCGGTACAAATGCAACTGTTACATTCTACACCCTCGTTGGTGGCGTGAAGGTTCCCGTTGCTACAGTTAAGATTGTTGTTGAAGCTGACGTTAACGGTGACGGTGCTCTTGACGTTCTTGACGGTGCTCTTACAGAGCTCGCTTCTAACGAAAATGCTGAACTTCAGGGTTGTTACTTCCTTGCAGGTAACCTTGATGCAGCTACAGAAGAAATCGTTGCAGCTGACTATTCAGCAGTTATCAACAAGATTCTTGCTTAATTGAATTAAGTCTAACGGTATTAATGTGAATTAATACAAAACCCTTTAAACTGAAGCTATCACTCCTCCGGGGAAACCCGGAGGGGGAGATGGACGAAAAATGAGGAATGAGGAGTTAGGAATTAGGAGTTAAGGGTACTGCGTACGGCATTATATGCTTACGCAAAACCGAACTAATTCCCTTCCCGTGCTCACATATATATATAATAGTATATATAGTCCATCTTGCTTTCGCGGTATTAAGAAAGGTTTAAGAGTAAGGAAAGAGTCTCATAACGCGAAGCCATGCCCTCCTGCTTTAGGAGGAGGGGGGACCGCCGCCAGGTGGTGGGAGGTCCTATATAATCAGCTTTGCCCCGAAACTCCTCACTCCTCACTTCTCACTCCTAACGAATTATCGCAAGCGATAATTCAGTTAAAGCGGTGCGACGCTAAGTCGCTATTGGAGAGAAATTGAAAATAATTTCCTTAGGAGGCAAACAAATGTCAAAGACAAGAAAACTTTTAAGTGTACTTGTTGCTCTCATGATGGTAGTTTCAATGTTTGCTTTAACTGCAAACGCTGCAAGCTACGAGGATGAAGAGACAGTTGCTGAGTACACTCAGGACTGGGCACTCGGTGAGCCCGTTGATAACGGCGACGGCACCTGGAGCGTAGATGTTCTTCTTACAACAAACTATGCAACAGGCCCCATTCAGTTCGTTCTCACAAACACTGATACATCTGTAGCAGCTATCGATGAAGTTATTCTCGGTGATGCTATCCCCGCTGATTACAACGCTACTGTTAGCGTTTCAAAATCAAAAGGCAAAGTTATGATCATTGCTGATACAGCAGGTACCGGCACAATCGCAGCTGAAGAAATCGACGGCGTTATCGCTACTGTTGTTTACACCTATGCAGGTGAAGGCTCAGCAGAAATCGCTATCGATGACAATGCAAAGTCAAAAACAAACCCCGCAGGTACACTTATCGCTGCTCGTATGAGCGACGGTGACGTTGTTACAGGTGACCCCATCACAGGTCAGACAGTTACTGTTGGTGAGTCCGTAATTATCGGTGCTTCCGCAGTTGCTCCCACTCTTGGCGTTATCGACGGCACTATCGGTGTTATCGATACAGCAAGAACATCTGAATACTGTGATGAAAGCGGCTTCGCAATGGATGAAGGAATTTTCACTGGTTACATCTATGGTGTAGAACCCGAAGCAGGCGAAACTGTTGACGCTATCTTCGAAGTAGTTGGCGACGGTGAACTTGAAATCATTGCTACTGAAGCTGGTTCAGAAGCCGGTACAGGTACAATCGTTAATGTTCTCGACCTTGACGGTAACGTAGTTGAAACTTACGTTCTCGTTATCTTCGGTGACGTAAACGGTGACGGTGTTATTGATACAACTGACTCCGGTGACATCGAACTCCACGACGCTTGGGGTTACGAAGCAAGCTCAAACGGTATGCGTTTTGAACTCGCATATCAGGTATTTGCAGCTGATATTGCTTTCGACGAAAACGTTGATACAACTGACTCCGGTGACGTTGAACTTCATGACGCTTGGGCTTATGAAGCAGGTTCAGACGGAATGCGTATGTATCAGGCTGATATCATCGCAATGATCGGCTAATTTTTAGTTGGTTTTAATAATTTAATATTTTTACAGGAGGCTACTTAAAATGTCTAAGAAAATTTTAAGTATTGCACTTGCAGTAGTTATGCTCTTCTCTGTATTAGCTTTCTCCGCAAGTGCAGCAAACACAACTGTAACTACAACCTTCCCCGGTGCAAACCAGATGGGTTTCCGTGTGGTTTCTGACGCTTACGTTGGTATGCCCGCTGGTGAAGAAGTTACAGTTAAGGTTTATTGGGTTTATCCCACAGGCACAGACTTCGATAGCTGGCTTATGAGTGTTGGTAACGTTGTTCTTGCTTACAACAATGAAGCATACACCTACAACACTGAGAATGACGGTAGCACATCTCTTGGTTACGATGGTCGTACATGGGGTGCAGCTTACGCAGATTATATGAAACCTGCTGGTAACGTTAACACAGGTGCTACAATTACTAACACAGTTATCAGTGGTCTTACTGCAGCTGACAAAGCTTATGGTTGGAACGATATGGTTCTTACTCAGATGGTTGTTGACACTTCAGTTACAACTAACGCAAAGGGCTTCCCCGTTGACGCTGACTGCGAAGTATTCTCTCTTTCTTTCACAACAGTTAGAGAAATCACTGCAGCTGACGTAATCGGTATCCCTGCAAGCACAATTACAAAGCAGACTCTTCTTGCTTACTCTACAGGTTCAAAGCAGGTTAAATTCACAGCTGCTAACATCATTAACAACGAGCCCGCAGTTCCTGCAGTTGTTGCTGGTGGTGACACACTCACTGCTAAAATGCGTCCCGGCGAAGTTGACGGTACTGTAGATCTTGGTATCACAGGTACAGTTCTTACTGCTTCTTTCGACCCCGGTAAAACTCCCGTATACAACGGTGCAGGTGAAGAAGCTGGTGCAACAGCTGCTAACCTTGCAGCAGTAGGTGTACAGGTTCGCGTTGACGGCGTTGTTGCTGCTGCTGAAGGCACATGCATCTATGATACAGGTGACGGTTTCAACTATCGTCCTGCTATCACAGGTATCGACGCTGATGGTCTTAACTCACTTATCGAAGTAAGAAACTACATCACTGATGTAAATGGTAACACTTACTTCTCAAACTGGATGCTTATCGACGCGGCTGACGTTCACGATGCAGCTGTTGGCAACGGCATGACAGGTATTGCTTAATTAAAATGATTTCGAAAGCTTACGAAAAAGCTGACTTTGAAATTGTGGAATTTTCTCTTGAGGACGTTCTTACAAATTCATCCGTTATTACCACGGCCCCCACGGAGCCCGGCACTACGTTGCCCGGTGCCTCCATTGGTGGCGGCAGTCAGGTAACGGTACCCTGGTCGGACTTTTTCCAGTAACATTCAATTACTTAAATGAATACTGAAAGGAGTATTTTTCACTATGAAAAAATACACAACACCTGAGCTCGAAATCATGGAGTTCGAGCTCGAAGATGTACTCACCATCTCTTATTCTGATGGTGATATCGACGACGGCTGGTATTAATCCACCCGACTGAATAAGTCGTATAAAACGCAAGCCGAGGGAAACCTCGGCTTGTGTGATATAAAATGGGAAAATCCCCGGTAGGGGCTAGGCTCGCCTAGCCCGAAAGCAAGGATTGTTCATTTATTTGAATTCATTTTAGGTGTATTGAAATAAGTGTATACTAACGGGTCAGGCAAGCCTGACCCCTACGGAAGGTAGATATAACAGTACAGTAGGGGCTAGGCTCGCCTAGCCCGAAAATAACGGTTATCCGTTTATTTGAACCTATAAAAATTGTAGGTTGAAATAAACAAATAACCTGACGGGTCAGGCAAGCCTGACCCCTACGGAAGGTAGATATGAAACAGTAGGGGCTAGGCTCGCCTAGCCCGAAAATAACGTAATTTGTGAGGTACAAATTAAATTATAAAAAGGTGAATTTATGAAAAAATTACCAAAACGCAAAAATCCTCGTTTGTGCGGTTTCGATTATTCATCGCAAGAAACGTATTTTGTGACAATATGCACTAAGAACAAACAAAATATTTTTTGGGAAAATAATGCATTAAATGAATTAGGGTTAATTGTTCAAAAGCATATTAATGATTTATCGTCACACTATTTTGGTATTAAAATCGACAATTACACAATTATGCCTAATCATATTCATCTTCTTGTTACAATTGGTTGTGATGCGTTGCCTAACAATGATGAAGTTTTGTTGAATAACATTTACAACAAATATTCTTTCCCTAATCTGAAAACAATTGTTGGTGGATTAAAATCAGGTATTACAAAAGAAATACATATAAATAATCCTTTGATGGAAGTGTGGCAAAGAGGTTATTACGACCACATCATCATTAATATGGATGATTACAACGAAACCTGGGATTATATTGATAGCAATGCTGACGTGTGGATTGCAAACCATAAAGGAGAATCACTTTGAAGATTAAAACTGCTGATTTGATTGTTGAATTAAACGTTAATCACGAGCTTTTGGCGTCACGTCTTGAGCCGTACAGGTACGACGGTGATGGCGAGGCGGATATAGTTTTTGACGTTACGGAAAAATACTATATTGACCGTCAGGCGGAGCATCCGAATCTTACCCTTGGTGAGGCGGAGTATCTGTGGAGCGGGGCTCATTTTTATGAGAAGCTTGCTAAATATCAGGGTGTTATGCTTCACGCTTCCTGTGTTGAGTACGAGGGCAAGGCTTATTTATTTTCTGCCCGTTCGGGAACGGGTAAGTCCACCCATACACATTTATGGTTGAAATATCTGCCCGGTTCAAGGATTATTAATGACGACAAGCCTGCCATAAGGCTTGTGGACGGGGTGTTTTATGCCTACGGTACACCTTGGAGCGGTAAGACTGACGAAAGCGTAAACGAGGGTGTGCCCATTGGTGGTATATGCTTCCTCAGTCGTGGCGAAAATAAAATTAAAAGAATCCCCGGTATCAAGGCGCTTAAGCCCTTTATGGACCAGACGGTGCGACCCTACGATAAGGAGCTTATGAAAAATATGCTTGATACACTTAACAGGATTCTTAGTGATATTCCCATTTACGAAATGTCCTGCGATATGTCAGAGGATGCAGTTATGACGGCATATAAGGGAATGAGTAGTGAGGAATGAGGAATGAGGAATGAGGAGTTTAGGGGCACTACGTGCCGATTATAAATTCCTGTTGTAAATTAATTAATCAAATGCTATAATTATCCCACAAACTAAAAAGGTGATGTTTATGTCAAAAACGAATAAGAAAAAAGGTAAAAAGGCGTTAGTTGTGCTTTTGTGCTTCGTGCTTGTGTTGGCTATTGGCTGTGGTGGTCTTGTGGCTTATTGGCACAGCATTAAAAATGCGGTGCCCGAGGTTGAGGACACCTTGACCTATGACTTTGACGGTGATGAAACCGTTGCGGTTTCACTGCAGGATGCACCCGATTTTGAACAGATTTTTGAGGGTGATGCCGCAGAGCTTAAGGCGGCCATCAAGGATTGGGCTACCAACGGCGGCGACGTTATGTACAGTGAGGACGTTATAAATATTCTTTGCATCGGTGTTGACACCCGTAACAAAAACACCGTTTCGGGTCTTACGGACTCTATGATTATTGTTTCTGTAAACAAGGCGCTTGGTACAATTACCTTCACCTCAGTTATGCGAGACAGCTACGCTTACCTTGAATCTCCCGATGGTACGGGTAGCTTTAATAAAATTAACTCCGCTTTCCCGTTCTATGGTATTGATAACCTTATAAATACCCTTGAAAGCCATTTTAAAATCCGTATTGACGGTTACGCTATGGTGAACTTTGCTCTTTTTAAAGCCGTTATTGATAAATTGGGCGGCGTTAACGTTGAGCTTAGTGAATACGAGGCACAGTATTTCAACAAAAATCACGGTTGGGATTTACAGGCGGGTTCATCCGTAAACCTTAACGGTGACCAGGCACTTGTTTTCTGCCGTAGCCGTAAGATTTATAACGACGGTGACGTTCAGCGTACACAGAACCAGCGTGAGGTGCTTATAGCACTTTTGCAGAAGGCGGCTACAATAAAGGCCTCTGAAATTCCCGAATACGTTAAAACCTTTTTACCCTACTTCGAAACAAGCTACAACGAAGCGGAGCTTATTTTGTTAGGCTCCGATGCAGTCAGAGGTGGTTGGGCAAGATTCTCGGTGAATCAGATTGTTATGCCCGACGAAAATTGCCGTAAAGCCCACTCGGGTGACGTGTGGTATTGGGAGGTTGACTATCCTCTTGCGGCACAGACCTTACAACTTGCAATTTACGGTGAAACGAACATCACACTTTCCGAAAACAGAACAGCATTTTATTAAAAAAAGAACCTCTCAGTTGATTACTCAACTGAGAGGAATTTTTTATAAGCTCAATTAAAACTCGGGGATAACGATTTCAACTTCCTTGCCGGCATCGGAAGAACGGGCAATACCGTCGATAATAGCCTGATTGTAAATAATCTGGCTTGAGGGAACGGGTGAGGGAAGGTTGAACTCAATTGCATCAATGAAGGAGCGGATTTTCTTGTCGAAGTTGTCGCCGTCGTTGTTCATTTCGGGGATAACGGTTTCAACACATTCACCTGCAATGTTGTGGTAAATGGTCATAGGTCCGCCGATTGAACCGTTCCAGCATTCGGTAGAAGGAATTCTGAGACCGCCTTCGGTACCCATAATAATTGTGTCACCGGGAGTGTCACAATGCATTGCCCATGCAATACGGAAGTCAAGAACGATGTCGCCCTCAAGACGAACGTAAGCCGCCGCAAAGTCATCAACGCCGAATACCTCGGTGTATTCGGGCTTCTGAAGGTATTCGGGCTTTTTGCCGAAAAGACCCGCCTTGAAGCCTGTAACTGTAAGGGGCTTGGGATAACCGATTGCATTAAGAACCATATCAAGTGAATAACAACCGATATCACCCAATGCACCAAGACCTGCTGTATCCTCTTGAATGAAGGACGTGCCGAAGGGGGTGGGGATACCCATTCTACGACCGCCACCGGTCTGAATGTAATAAATACGACCAAGAACACCGCTTTCGCAAATCTTCTTAACCATTTTCATATTCTCGTCAAAACGAGGCTGGAAGCCGATTGAAAGAATTTTGCCGCTTCTTTTTTCTGCCTTGCAGATTTCAATTGCTTCTTCAAGTGTAACACACATGGGCTTTTCAAGAAGCACGTGAACGCCGTGGTCAAGTGCATAAATAGCACAGGGTGCGTGCTGACGGTTGTATGTACAAATTGAAACAGCGTCAAGGTCCTTTTCGTTGTCGATAAGCTCTTTGTCGCTTAAGTAGAAGTTTGCCTTTGATACGTCAACGCCGTTTGCCTTTGCAAAAGCTTCTGCCTTGCCGGGTACAAGATCTGCAAATGCAACAACCTCAACGTCGTCACATTTAAGGTAGCTCTGAAGATGTGCTTCTGCAATCCAGCCGCAACCGATAATACCGACTTTGATTTTTTTGCCGGTGTAAACTCTTTCTTCGTTCTGCTTTTCTTTGAAAGCATCAAGAATGTTTGCCATTAATATACCTCCGTTCCTACGTGAAAAACCACGCAGATTATAGGTATAGATTAACATATTAAGCCCCTTGTTTCAACAAAAGTGCCTAAAATAATGTTGCACAAAAATCCCTGCGGGTCATTGGTTACGTTGACGAAAACGGGCTTATTTTTTAACAATGACACAAAAATGACACAAAGTGTTAACAAAATGTTCATATTTCTGCAACATGGATACAACATCAGTGGGTTATTATAAAGATGCCAATACGATACGCAGGAAGTTAGTAAAATTTCCCGTTCAAGAAAAGACCACTACAATAAAAGTAGTGGTCTTTTCTTGTGCTTTTTTCTCGGGTGTGGTTGCATTTTTGACGGGTGTATTGTATTATATTTAAGTAGATGATTATATTTTTGCGGAGGTGGAAGAAGTGGTTATTTATCCCGAGTCATTCAGTATAAAACCGAATATCGAAGCAACAGTCGGCTTCAGGAATCTTTTTAACACCGCTTCCCAAACCGCCGTGCACAAAACCCTGACCCTTGTTAAGGGCAATTACGTTTTTTGCAGTAAAAATGCTGAGGAAAGAGTTTTTGCAATTTCTAATACTACTGCCGCCGTGGAATACGGTGAGGGTGAAACACCCAACAAACACAAAACGGCAATTGTTATTGAAAACCTTAAGGATATGGAGATTGACTGCTGCGACTCCAACTTTATTATGGACGGAGTTATGACAAGCATAGTTCTGCGCAATTGCGAGAAAGTCAAGCTTAAAAACCTTAACATTGAAACGGCAAATCCCAACGTGCACAAAATTACCGTTCTTAAGGCTTCTCCGTTTTATATTACCTTTAAAATAGACGGGCAAAGTAAATTGGGCGAGGAAAACGGCGAATACTACTGGTACGGCACCGATTATAAAATGGGCTTTACCCAACACAAAAACCGTGGTTGGTGGATGGCAACCGCCAAGCCCTCAAACCTTTTTCATCTGACAAGATGCGGTAATCACCCCTTGTCAGGCTCAACCGTTATTAAGCAGATTGCGGACCGCACCTTTACCGCAAGGTTTATAATACCAAAGGATTATGAGGTGGGTCAGGTCTTTTTTATGTACCCGAGGCTCCGCAAAGAGGTTGGTATTTTTATTGAAAATTCAAGCAATATTGAGTTTGAGAACGTAAAACAGCATTACAATAATTCCATCGGCTTAGTGGCTCAGAACAGCGAGAACATTACCCTTAAAAACGTTGAGTTTGCGCCCAATCCCGAGGTGGAGGTTGATTTTTCGTCAGTTTCAGATTTTCTCAGGTTCAGTATGTGCCGTGGCAGGGTAAGGGTTCTTGACTCCACCTTCGATTCGTCGGGTGACGACGGTTGCCACCTTCACGGCATTCATTTTAAAATAGTTAAAAACGACCGTGACAAAATTACCCTTAAATTCTGTCATCACAGAAACTACGGCTTTGAGTGTATCCGCGAGGGCGATACACTGGCATTTATCGACCCAAAAACCTTGTTGGAGGTTGGCAGGTCAAGGGTGCTCCACGCTACTCTGCGCGATGAATATTATTATGATATAGTCCTTTCCACCTACGAGGCACCTCTGGACGTGGGCGGTGTGGTTGAGAATATTTCCGCTTGTCCCGATTTTGAGTTCAACGGCAATTCACTTAACCGTGTTGTGGGTGTGGGTGTGTCTGTTACAACCCGTGGTAAAATCCGTATTGAAAACAACAGATTTTTGAATACGGGGCAGGAGGGGATTGTGATTTCGGACGATGCCTCAACACACTATGCAAGCGGCTACGTTAAGGACGTTGCAATCAGCGGCAACGCTTTTATGAATTGCGAGGAAAATGCAATTCTTATTAAACCCGAAAATAAAAAATTCGCAGGGCCGGTTCATAATAATATATTAATTGAAAATAACCTTTTTATTATCAATAATATATACGCGGTGAATATAAGCGATTCGGCAAATATTCTGCTGCGTGATAACGTGTATAAGGGTAAGCCCCTGAATTACAGGTGGGTGAACACCAAAAACGTGGTGAATATTACCACCGATACCCCCAAAAAGTAACCGACTCTAAGCTTTTGCTCGGAGTCGGTTTTTGACTTAATAGGTTTTTGCCTTGAAGGACTGACAGCAGGTTGAATCAACTGACTTGGGGTCGCAGTTACAAGCACCAACCTCAATTGAGTTTAAGGTGCAATAGTTTGCCTCTGTGCAATGGTATTTGCAGGTGTCAACCGTACAACCAATGCAATTGTTTTTATTGTCTTTCATTATTTAACCTCCTTTTGGACGGGTTTTTACCCATCGTTATAATTATTTTAACCAACCATTTTGAAAATAAACAAAGGAAAATTTTTATGAAAAAAGAAAACGTAATTAAATCCTGCTATTCATCGCTACGTAACGTAACGCCTTTAGAATTTGACTGCGGTAAAATCTGCAAGGGTAAATGCTGTGGCGGTGACGGCAAAACGGGTATGCTTCTTTATCCCGGTGAGGAAAATTTAATCGACCCCGAAATTGAAATTATAAAAAATGAAAATGGCGACAGCTTCGCCGTGTGTAACGGCAGCTGCGACAGAAATAAACGACCCTTAGCCTGCAGAATATACCCCTTGTTTCCCGTTATAAAAAAGGACGAAGCAGGGGAGTATATAGAGGTGGAGCTTGACCCACGTGCGGACTGCCCCCTAACAAGCGGTGAATATAAAATTACAAGACGCTTTGCCAAGGGCGTCAAAAGAGTGGGCAGGTATCTGCTTTTAAACGACGAGACTAACGTATTTTACAGGGAATTATCCGATGAAATACAGGAATATATTGTATTGAAAAAATTTTTTAAAAAATAATAAAAAAGTGTTGACAAAGTGCATTTCGTCTGTTATAGTAATAACAGTAATAGTAATCATTACTACTTAGTAAACACGAGGTGATGAAATGCGAAGTTCAAGACAGCGTGACGCGGTGCTTGAAGTTTTGCGTTCTTCATGCGACCATCCTACGGCGGATATGATTTTTGAACGAGTCCGAACGGAAATACCCAATATTAGCCTCGGCACCGTTTACAGAAATTTAGGTCAGCTTAAGGACGAAGGCTTTATAACCGTTGTCGAAAGTAGTGACACAAAGGTTCACTACGAAGGTAACCTTACCGATCACATTCATTTTTTGTGTAAAAAATGTCACAATATTACGGATGTGTGGTGCAAATCACCTGTACCAAGTCAGCTTGCTAAAATGGGCTTGCAGGTAGAGTCTCAAAAAACTGTTTATTATGGTGTATGTAAAAATTGCCGTGATAATATAAATTGAAATCAATTATTTTATAAAAGGAGTTTTATGTTATGAAAAAATGGAAATGTTTAGTTTGCGGTCAGATCGTTGAAGGAGAACACGCACCCGAGGCTTGCCCCCTTTGCAAAGCTCCCGCTGAAAAATTCGTAGAGGTTAAAGAAGAAGAAATGACTTGGGCTGCTGAGCACGTTTTAGGCGTTGCTAAGGGCGTTAGCGAAGAAATCATCGAGGGTCTTCGTGCAAACTTCCAGGGTGAATGCACAGAGGTTGGTATGTACCTTGCAATGGCAAGAGTTGCTCACAGAGAAGGCTACCCCGAAATCGGTCTCTACTGGGAAAAGGCAGCTTACGAAGAGGCAGAGCATGCAGCTAAATTTGCAGAGCTTCTTGGTGAACTCGTAACAGATTCTACAAAGAAGAACCTTGAAATGAGAGTTGAAGCTGAAAACGGCGCAACTGCAGGTAAGTTCGAGCTTGCTAAGATGGCTAAGGAGCAGAATCTTGACGCTATCCACGACACAGTTCACGAAATGGCAAGAGACGAAGCAAGACACGGTAAAGCATTCGAAGGTCTTCTTAAGAGATATTTTGGTTAATTAAAACATTATAAAATATAGCATTTTCAGAGAGTGGAGAAATCTGCTCTCTGTTTTTTTATGTACATTCAATTTGAAAATTCGTTTTCTTTTATATATTCAATAAACACCTTTAAGCTTTTGGATATCCATTTGTTTTTGTGATAAAAAAGCTGTTTACATATTGGGAATTCTCCTTCTTGCAATTGTTATGGTGCTGCTTCTTTCCGCATCTATGTCAACATTTCAGTCAGTTGTTCTCACATCTACCTCGGCAGTTGCGGTTGACCTTATACCTGCCGTAAGAAAAAAGCCTACAAAATCCGAAACTCAGATGCTTCTTAACAAATGTGCATAAATAGTATTAAAAACGGTTGACAACATAGGGGTTTGGTGTTACAATTCCATTTGTAAATGCATTTGAGCAGAAAGTAGTAGGTTGGAAATAATCTTTAGAGAGTTGTCGGTTGGTGTGAGGCAATGAGGACGTCCTTCTCGAATTCATTCTGTTAGCAGTGCACTGAACAAGGGTTTCCTTAAGTAGGCTGCAACGGGGGTTCCCGTAACAGAACTAAGGTATGATAGTACCTGAAAAGGTCACTACCGTGAGATAGTGACGAACTGAGGTGGTACCACGGGATTATTGATTTTCTCGTCCTCTGTATTCTTTATCGGAATGCGGAGGGCGTTTTTTATTTCCCTTTTAAACTCTGATGAAAAGTTACACTAAGAAAGGGTGGTCTGAATGGCACAAAATTATTACCAAAAAGAAATTGAAACCATGCCAGTTGAAGAAATGAAAAAGCTTCAATCCGAAAAGCTTGTTAAACAGGTTAAGCACGTTTATGAAAACGTACCTTATTACCGTAACCTTATGGATGAAAAGGGCGTTACACCTGATGATATAAAGGGAATTGAGGATTTACACAAGCTGCCTTTCCTTACAAAGGCAGATTTACGTGATGCATACCCTTACGGTCTTCTTGCAAAGCCCCTTGAGGATTGTGTTCGTATTCACTCAACATCAGGAACAACAGGACGCCGTGTAGTTGCTTTTTATACTCAGAATGATGTTGATTTATGGGATGATTGCTGTGCACGTGCAATTGTAGCGGTAGGCGGAAGCAAAAAAGACGTTTGTCAGGTTGCTTACGGTTACGGTCTTTTCACAGGCGGTTTTGGTCTTAACGGCGGTGCACACAAGGTGGGTTGCCTTACACTTCCTATGTCCTCAGGTAACACAGAGCGTCAGATTCAGTTTATGACTGACCTTCAGGCAACAATTCTTTGCTGCACACCCTCGTATGCCGCATATATCGGCGAAAGCCTTAAGGAGCAGGGCTACAAGCCCGAGGATATTCCGTTGAAGGCAGGTATCTTCGGCGCAGAGCCCTGGACTGAAGAAATGCGAAAGGGTATTGAGGAAACCCTCGGTATTAAAGCTTATGATATTTACGGTCTTACCGAGTCAACAGGTCCCGGTGTGGCATTCGAATGCTCTGAGCAGGCGGGTATGCACATTAACGAGGACCACTTCTTTGCAGAAATTATTGACCCCGATACGGGCGAGGTTCTTCCCGAGGGCTCAAAGGGTGAGCTTGTTTTCACATCTCTTGATAAGGAAGCTTTCCCCTTGCTTCGTTACCGCACACGTGATATCTGTGTTCTTTCACGTAAAAAATGCTCTTGCGGACGTACACTTGTTAAGATGGCTAAGCCTATGGGCAGAACCGATGATATGCTTATTATCCGTGGTGTTAACGTATTCCCCAGCCAGATTGAAACAGTTCTTCTTAAGGAGGGCTACGAGCCCAACTATCAGATTATTGTTGACCGTGTAAACAATAACGATACCTTCGAGGTTAACGTTGAAATGACAGCGGATAAATTTACCGATAAGGTCAGCGACATTCTCAGTATGGAAAGAAGCCTTGCTGATGCAATGAAGATTATGCTTGGTATTAATCCCAAGGTTCACCTTGTTGCACCTAAGAGCATTGCTCGTAGCGAAGGCAAAGCAGTTCGAGTTATAGATAAAAGAAAGCTTATATAAGAACGGGAAGGAGTTTTATTTATGGCAATTAAACAGTTAACAGTATTCGTTGAAAACAAACAGGGTGCACTTGTCAGTATTACTGAGACACTTTCTCAGAACAACATTAACCTCAGAGCCCTTTCTATTGCTGAAACTCAGGATTTTGGTATTCTCCGTCTTATTGTAAACGACGAAGCAACCGCAGAAAAAATTCTTTCAGAAAGCGGTTACCTTATTAAAATTACAGACGTTGTGGGCGTTAAAATCGGTGATGCACCCGGTAAGCTTACTGAAGCATTAAAGGTGCTTGATGAGAACAAAATCAATATGGAATACCTTTACGCATTTATGGCACGTACCGAAAAGCACGCTTACGTTGTAATCCGTGTTGAGGATAATGCAGAGGCAGAAAAGGTACTTGAGGATGCAGGCTTCCATCTTATTACAGAGGCAGACATCTGCAAACTTTAAGTTTAACTGAATAAAAACAGAAGCAGGAGTCGCATAAGTCGTACTCTAAAGGATAGTAAAAGGATGGTTTATCTTATCGATAGACCATCCTTTTTGTGTTTTGGTATTGCTTTTGTTCCAAATGTGGAATATAATCATACATATAAGGAAGTGGTTGATGATGTTGGCGTATATGACTGCGAACGAGGCGGCTGAAAAATGGAATATTTCTCATAGACGAGTTTTAACTTTATGCAAAGAGAATCGTATAACAGACGTCGCAATGTTGGGTAATATGTGGATTATACCTATCACTGCACAAAAGCCCGAAGATGCACGTAGCCACAGATATATTGATAGCGAAGAAAAATTAGTTAAGCCATTTTTGAAATGGGCAGGTGGTAAAGGGCAGCTTCTTAAAGAAATCGAGCAGTATTATCCTTTTGCTAAAAGTAATATTACGAAATATGCCGAGCCATTCGTTGGCGGTGGTGCAGTTTTGTTTGATATTCTTGGCAAATACGATTTAAAAGAGATTTACATCAGTGATATTAATGTGGAACTTATAAATACATACTTAATTATTCGCGATGACATTGATGAATTGATAAAGCTGCTTTGTGTGATGCAAAACGAATTTATTTCGTTGGATACTGACAGTCGTAAACTTTATTACAATGAAAAGCGTGAACGTTTCAATGATTTGAAAGTTAACGGAAACGAAAGCACAAATATTGAAAAAGCAGCGTTAATGATTTTTTTAAATAAAACCTGTTTTAATGGGTTGTTTAGGGTGAATAAAAAAGGACTCTTCAACGTTCCTATGGGAGCATATAAGAATCCCTTGATTTGCGATGAGAAAAATCTTCGTTCAGTGTCAGAAAAATTGCAAAAGGTTAATATCGTGTGTGGTGATTATAAAGAATCGGCTGATTTTATTGATGAAAATACATTCGTTTATTTTGACCCTCCGTATAGACCGATAACTGACACATCAAGTTTTACCGCATATACTGAAAACTTGTTTAATGATGAAAAACAAATTGAACTTGCTCGTTTCGTTGATGATATGCATAAGAAAGGTGCTAAAGTTGTAATTAGCAATTCTGACCCCAAGAACTCAAATACTGAAGATGATTTCTTTGATAACATCTATTCAGCGCATAAAATCAAACGAGTAGAAGCAACGCGTATGATTAACTGTAACAGTGAAGCAAGAGGAAAGATAAAGGAACTGCTTATTTCTAATTTTTAAGGAGAAGTTTTATGAATAGAGATTTTAATGCTTGGTTATCAGGTTTTCGTGATAGTATAGCAGACTATGGTTATTACATTGACTTTGAAAAAGTTCATAGAAATGTGGAGAGCGTAAAAATTGAATTAAATATTTTGAATTCTCTTATTGGCTCAAAAAATATTGAAGAAGATTTTGACAATCTTTTGAAAAAATATCCTGAAGTACTGAAATGCATACCTTTGCTTTTAGCTGTAAGAGCAAATGAGATATATTGTCAGGACAAGAACGGCGGATGCTTATATCAATTTAACGGATTATCATCAAATAGAGATAATTATAAATATTTTATGAGAGAAACCGGCTTGTTTGATTTGTTGGAGAATCATATTGTTAACAACTTGGTAGATTACGCTACAGGCGTAGAAACTGGTCTTGATTCTAACGGTCGTAAAAATCGAGGCGGACATCTTATGGAGGATTTAGTTGAGAGCTTTATTCAGAAAGTAGGATTCATCAAAGATGTCAACTATTTCAAAGAAATGTACATTCATCAGATAACTGATAAATGGGATATAGATTTATCCGCCATTTCCAACAAAGGAAAAATGGAAAAACGTTTCGATTTTGTAATCAAAACCCACGATATGATTTATGGTATCGAAACCAATTTCTATGGTAGTGGTGGAAGCAAATTAAATGAAACAGCACGTAGTTATAAAACTCTTGCTTGGGAAACTGAAGAAATAGACGGATTTACATTCGTTTGGTTTACTGATGGAAAAGGTTGGACAAGCGCAAGAAACAATCTTGAAGAAACCTTTGATGTTATGCAGCACATCTACAATATTAAGGATTTGGAAGATGGTATAATTACTCAAGCGTTAATTTAGGAGGCGTACATGTTATGATAAACTGCGATTTTTGTGGGAATCCGTTATCTGATGCACAATATTTATTGGTAAACGATGTTGTATATAAATCGTGTCCCGGGTGTTCGGTAGATAGTAAACAACACATTCATTATTTTTGCCCTAATGCTTTTGGAACCACTGCAAAACGTATAACATCTAACAACCCAATGGGATTACAAAGCCATTGTGCCAAGTGTCGCTCAAACAAGAAGGGACCTCACGAGAATGCATTTCCTTGCTCTAAGGTAAAAGAATGCGAAGGATATTTAATAAGTGAAATTCGTTTTTTGCCGATGAGCCAATCTGTATTTTTTACATACGAAGAAGCCAAACACTTTATTATTGATACAATGCCTAAAAGAGGCGGGACATATTACTACATGAAATCAAAGATGGATTGTCCTACTAATGCATTTGTTTTGTTTCAATATAGTGGTGAACTTATAGGATATGCTATTCACACAAATACCGTAGAATTCGATGAACCTTTAATGCTTTCTGATGGAAATGAATATAACGGTTACTATCAGTTTGCTCCGGGTAGTATTACTTTTTTAAATAAACCCATAACAAAAGACGAGTTTGCAAGCATTGACCCAACTTTCAAGACCTTCAATCAAAGTCATCAAAAGAAGGTTGTTGGATTACTGCCCGCAATATTTGAGATTATCAATGATAAACAAGGATTCATTAAGTCATCATCTTTCTTGACTTGTTTACCTGAAGAAATTAATGAACAAGAAAACGATGTTCTTGTTGAGGGTGCAAAGAAACAAATTACGGTTAATGCTTATGAAAGAAATCCTCAAGCAAGAATTGCATGCATTAACCATTATCGTAAGAAAAATAATGGTAGATTAAAATGCGAAATATGTGGGTTTGATTTTGGCAAAGTATATGGTGATGAGTTTGTAGAAAAAATACACATTCATCATTTAGTTGAAATTTCATCTATAGGTTCTGAATATGAAATAGATGCAATAAATGATTTGCTTCCTGTTTGTCCTAATTGTCACATGATAGCACATAGTAGAAAACCGGCTTATTCTCCTGAAGAAATCAAAGCTATGATAAATAACAATAAATGAAAGAGGTAGTATTTATGGCTATAGATAAAAATGATAATAATAAAAGGCCCATTATTCAGTCTAGTGGATATAACGGAAGTGAA
>JAFYLQ010000007.1 GCA_017550105.1 Clostridia bacterium
TTATTTTTCTGGCGCAGAAGGAGAGACTCGAACTCTCGCGCCGGTTTCCCGACCTACGCCCTTAGCAGGGGCGCCTCGTCACCAACTTGAGTACTTCTGCATTGGTAACTGAATACGGATATTCAATTGTCCTCAAAAGAGGTGGCGCAGAGAGTGGGATTCGAACCCACGGTACGTTGCCGTACGACGGTTTTCAAGACCGTTCCGTTATAACCACTTCGGTATCTCTGCATATTGCCTAAGTATATTATCACAACAAAACAGAATTGTCAACTGATTTTTTTAATTTATTTTTAAATAAAGGATAAAACTTTTTATGAGATAAAATTACAATCAGAACCTTAACTTGCCGCTTGCAACTATAAAATCGGCACGAAGTGCCCCGACACTTCTCACGCCTAACTCCTAACTCCTCACTATTTATGTTATTTCTTCCAAAAATGCCAACAATATATTATTCATTTTTTACCCTTACTTACTGTTGATTTTATTGTGTTTTTAGTGTAAAATGTATAATTGAATAGTGCAAATACTATATTTTTATAAAACTTTTTGGAGGTTTTGTATGAATTATAAGCTTACAAAGAACCAAGCAAAGGAAATGCTTGAAAACAAACTCCTTCATTATTTCGGCATTTCAACCGAAAATGCTACTTACGAGCAGTACTATAAAGCCATCGTTATGATTTTACGTGATATGATGGCACAGGGTAGGGCTGAATTTTCCCGAAAGGTTGATGACGAGGGCAAAAAGCGTATCTGCTACCTTTCAATGGAGTTCCTTATGGGTCGCTCCCTTAAGAACACTCTTTACAACCTTAATCTTACCGATACCTTCAAAAATGTCCTTAAGGACTATGGCATTAAGCTTGACACACTCTACGATTGTGAGCCCGATGCAGGTCTCGGTAACGGTGGTCTCGGCAGACTTGCGGCTTGTTACCTCGACGGTCTTGCAACTCAGGGCTATCCTGCAAGAGGCTACTCAATCCTTTATGAATACGGTATTTTCCGTCAGAAGCTTATTGAGGGCAGACAGACCGAGCTTCCCGATAACTGGCTTCCCGGCGGCGAGGTTTGGCTTGCACCCCGTGAAAGCAGTGCTGTAAACGTTTGCTTCGAGGGCAGAGTTAAAGAGATTTGGGATAATCAGTACCACCACGTAGAGATTGAGGACGGAAACGTTATTCAGGCGGTGCCCTACGATATGTTTGTTGCGGGTAAGGACGGCAAGGGTATCAGCGTTCTTCGTCTTTGGAGTGCAAGAGCACCCGAGTTTGATATGAAGTCCTTTAATCAGGGTGACTTTATGCGTTCTATGGAGCGTCAGGCAATGGCTGAGGTTATCAGCAAGGTGCTTTATCCTATGGATAACCACCCCGAGGGCAAGTCCTTAAGACTTCGTCAGCAGTATTTCCTTGTTTCGGCTTCTGTTCAGGATATTGTTCGTCATCACCTTCGTGAATACGGCACTGTTGACAATCTTCCCGAAAAACTTGCTATCCATATTAATGACACCCACCCCACAATGGCAATTCCCGAGCTTATGCGTATTCTTCTTGATGAGTGCGGCTACGGTTGGGATGATGCATGGCGTCTTGTTACAAACACCGTGGCTTACACCAACCACACCGTTATGAGCGAGGCTCTTGAATGCTGGAGTGAGGAGCTTGTTAAGCGCCTTATTCCCCGTATATACGATATTATTAAAGAGATTGACAATCGCTTCCGTTCCTACGTTTGGGAGAGCACCCACGATGCAGACTACGTTGAGCGTACTGCAATTATTTCGGGCGGTGCGGTTCGTATGGCAAACCTTTGTGTTGCGGCTTGTCATTGTGTAAACGGCGTTTCTGCACTTCATAGTCAGATTCTTAAGGATACACTTTTCAACGACTTCTACAAGCTCACACCCGATAAATTCACAAACGTTACAAACGGTATTGCACACAGACGTTGGCTCTGTCAGGCAAACCCCGACCTTACCAAATATATCAAGGAGCTTCTCGGTGAAGACAAGTTCGTTTATGATGCCGAGCACCTTTCAAAGCTTGCCGAGTTCAAGGATAACGACGAGGTTCTTGAAAAAATAGGTAAAATCAAGAAGGCAAACAAGGAAGCCTTCGCAAAGCATATTTACAAAACAACGGGCGTAAAGCTTGATACAGATTCAATTTTCGACGTTCAGGTTAAGCGTCTGCACGAGTACAAGCGTCAGCACCTTAACGCATTCAATATTATTTCGGAATACCTTGCTATTAAGGAAAATCCCGATGGCGATTTTGTTCCTAAAACATATATTTTCGGTGCTAAGGCGGCTCCCGGCTACTATGTTGCACAGCGTATTATCAGTATGATTCTTGCCCTTGGCGAAATGATTGACAAGGACCCCGACGTAAGAGGCAGACTTAAGGTTGTTTACGTTGAGGATTATAACGTTACCAATGCCGAAAGACTTATGCCCGCCGCAGACGTTTCCGAGCAGATTTCACTTGCGGGTAAAGAGGCAAGCGGTACGGGTAATATGAAGCTTATGATGAACGGCGCACTTACTATAGGTACACTCGACGGCGCTAACGTTGAAATTCACGAGGCAGTAGGGGACGACAATATGTTCCTCTTTGGTATGCACGCCGACGAGGTGGCTGACCTCAGAAGGAACGGCTACAATCCTCAGAATTACTATCACAACAATCCCGAAATTCGCAAGGTTCTTGACTTTATTTCAAACGGCGGAATCAACGGTAAGGATTTCTCGGACATTTCAGGCACAATTATGCATCACGATCCCTTTATGGTTCTTGCGGACTTTGCTGATTATCAGAAGGCACAAAAGCGTGTTCGCGAAACCTTCCTTGATAAAAAGAAATGGAATCAGATGTCCCTTATGAATATTGCAGGCTCCGGCAGATTTGCCGCTGACCGTGCAATAAATGAATATGCAAAGAATATATGGAATGCACAAAAGATGTAATATTTTTTCGGCTTTTTGACGAATTTAAAATATTGTGTAGCATTTGAACAAAAATATGCTTGACTTTTTTGACATTTTGCGGTAATCTTAAGATATTGAAAAAGAATGTTATGTTGCCCTAATGGGGCGCATAGTGAAAGGGGTATTATACCAAATGAAAAACGCAGATATGAAGGTTATTGCTATCATCCTCAGTATAGCTCTTCTCTTCACACTCTTCACAACAAACGCTGTTTCAGTTGCTTCAGTTGTTATGCTCTTCATCGGTGGCGGTGCTACTGCTACTGACGGTGTAGAAGCTGGTACAGGTACAGGCACCGGCACTGGTACAGGTATTGGCACAGGCACTGGCACAGGTACAGGCACTGGCACAGGCACAGGTACAGGTACAGGCACTGGCACAGGTACAGGCACTGGCACAGGTACAGGTACAGGCACTGGCACAGGTACAGGCACTGGCACAGGTACAGGCACTGGCACAGATACAGGCACAGGCACTGGCACTGGAACTGGTACAGACGCTCAGCAGGGTACAGATGCAGCTGATATAAATGCTTTTGAATTCTACTCAAAGGCAGCTAACGATATCCATACAAAGGGTATTGCAGGCTATGACAAAATCAGTTGGCAGACTCCTCTTAAGATTGAGGGTCTCGGTTTTCTTGACAGTGTTATCACTCCCATCCTTGAAAGCTTCATGACAACAGAGGATGAGGCTAAACCAAGTAATAACGCCAAGGGCTCTGACGACGCTAAGAACAGAATGCCCGCAAGTAATGCATCTTCTCAGTGGATTAAATCTGCAACAGCTACAAAGAATGGCGACAACTACACTGTTGTTATCGTTTTAGCAGACGCTACTAACCCCTCTTATGCAGATACAGACGGCTATCCTCTTATGACAAGAGAATTCCTTGACTACAAGGACGTTGAAAAGGAAGCTAAAAATATCAGCATTGTTAAGAGCCTTGAAGGCGAAATCGTTTACAGGGATTACACAATCACTGCTGAAATGACATCTGACGGCAAGTTCATCAGCATCACTCACAGGGGTGTTGGCTATATAAAGGCTAACCTTAACGGCTCTATCAATGCTAGCGGTGAGCTTGAGTTCAATGCAAAGTACACAAACTTCCAGTATTAATTAAATACTAAACATTAACCGGCTCGCTTTAGCGGGTCGGTTTTTTTGTTATACAAATGTTAATCTTATTGACTTTTTTGCGGTTTTAGGATAATCTTAGTATAGTATTATTTTGTAGGTAGGTTATTATGAAAAAAGGCAAAAGAAAAGTTGGTTTTATAATTGGTTGTGTGGCGTTAAGCCTTTTACTTGCAGTCAGCGGGTACATAACTCTTGTTATAGCGGGTGTTATTGCCGACGAAAACAAAAACGGCACGTTAATTAAAACCGATAACACCGTGGTTACGGACGTTAATAATCAGAATATTATTGTTCAGGATGAAAACGGTAATATGATAGTTGTTCCCGACATTAATAACGGCGGCTATGTCGATAACGGATACGTTAACGGCGGTAACGCAAATAACAACCTGAACAACGGTGGCTCTGTGGTTAATAATAATGTAAATACGAATCAGCAACAGGGTGGCGTTACTCAGAATCCGTCACAGACCGTTAATAATTTACTTGATACCAACAAAACCAAAGCCGATATTGTTAATATTTACGCTACCGTTATGAACAAGGCAAAGGCGGAAAAGCCCGGCTTTAAAAAGGTTGAGTATCAGGAACTTCCCGAGGATGCAGCAAACCGAGTTATAAGTAAGGATTCGGATACCGTAACCAAGGAGGATATGGACAAATTACTTGGCTTCTTTGTGGATTTAGGTGTTTTTGTTCCTAAGGAGACTGCAGAGGCAGAGCCCTACGTTCACACAAAGGGTGATGCGGATATGACTTACTTCCCTGTGTTCTTACGTGAAAAGGGTTCATATCTTACGGACCCCAACGGTATAGAAAGCTATACCTATAAAGTGCTTCCTAACGGCAACGTTAAAATGAGCTTTGTGCTTGTGAGTGAGGATAATCCCGAACCCATTGCCGAAAATTCAAACGTATCACCGAGCTACACAGGTGCGGTATTTGCCCCTATGTCTAAGGAGCGTATTGACGGCACGGTTTACCACCCCATTGTAACGGTGTTTGCTAAGAATATTAAATATTCGCTCAGGTATCACGATTGCTCGGTTGAGCTTGAATTTAACCCCGATACCTTGCAGGTTGTAAGTGTTACTCAGATTTGCAACGTTAGTATAAAGGGCTCGGGCGACGTTGTGGGTGTAGGCTTTGTTGGTCTTGAACGACAGGAGCTTATAAGCACGGCAATAATAACAGACCTTCAATATTAAAATCGAAACTCTCGGTTTGGAACCGAGAGTTTTTTTTATTGTCAATTTGAAAATTTTATGCTACAATATTCGTAGGTTCATTCGAGGAGTAGTTTTATGTTACTAAAAATTCTTTATTGCTTGTGCATAGTATTACAAATTATATTTGTACCCCTGTTTTTAAAGGCACAGTGGCCCGGTATCTGCCGTAAATCATTGTTTTTTAAAATGATTTGTGCCACGTCCTTTTTAAGTATGGGTGTGCTTAGCATTAATATTGTCGGCAACAAGTCAACCTACGCCATTATTATGCTTGTGGGTCTTGTTTTCGGTTGGCTCGGGGATTTATTCCTTCATCTTAATACATCAAATAAGGCTTTTGCCACAGGCTTCTGTTGCTTTCTTGTAGGTCACATAGTGTATATTGCCGCTTACGTTAAAACCCTGCCTATTATGAAAGCCGATTACAATCATTTCAATATTTACGAAATAGCTGTATCCGTATCAATTTTTATATTGGGTCTTGTGCTTATTAAGGTTTTTAAGGTGGATTTACATTCAAAAGTATTGAAGGTCGGTTGCTTTATTTACGGCTTGCTGCTTATAGGTATGTTTGTTAAGGCATCCTCCTTAGGGCTTAATTTCTGGCTTAACGGCGGAAAATACGGCATTTTAGCCTTTTTGGTGTTATCAATCGGTTCCCTTTGCTTTATGCTTTCTGATGCAAGTCTTGGCATTATTATGTTCGGCGGTCAGAAAAGGAATAAGCCCCTTAAGGTATTTAATATTGCTACATATTTTTTGGCTCAGTCATTACTTGCCTCGTCCATACTCTTTATAAATGCATAAGATGAAAGGATATATATGAGAAGGATTTTAAGTCATACCCGTGCCGCCATTGACGATTATAATATGATTAATGACGGCGATAAAATAGCCGTTGGTATTTCGGGCGGTAAGGACTCCCTGATGCTTCTTAAGGCTTTGTGCGAGTTAAGACGCTTTTATTCGGCAGATTTTCAGGTGGTTGCCATAACCCTTGATATGCGCTTTAATAATCAGGATGGAGATTTTTCGGAAATTCAGAGGATGTGCGACGACTACGGCGTTGAGTATATTATCAAGCCCACGGATTTATACGAAATAATCTTCAATATACGAAAAGAACCCAATCCCTGTAGTCTTTGTGCCAGAATGCGCCGAGGCATTCTTCACGAGGCGGCTAAGGAGGCGGGATGCAATAAAATAGCCCTTGGACATCATCTTGACGATGCGGCAGAAACCTTTTTGATGAATCTGCTTGTGGAAAGTCGCATTGGTTGTTTTGCACCTGTAACGTACCTTTCAAGGCGTGATTTGACTATGATAAGACCCTTGATATACGTGAGGGAAAGAGAGGTTACAGCCGCCGCTGAAAGGCTTAATCTGCCCGTTGTTAAAAGCGGTTGCCCCGCCAACGAAAACACAAAGCGTGAAGAAATAAAAATGCTTATTAACGAGCTTAGCTCACGCTACGGCGACGTGCCCGAAAGAATCATCGGCGCAATGCAGCGCGGAAATATTGACCGTTGGAATAAATAAAAGGTAAACACCTCTTGCAGTAGCAGAAGGTGTTTTTGAAACAAAATTTCGGGATAACCTCATTTCCAATTATAATTGCCGACCGCAGGTCCCGAAACTCCTCACTCCTAATTCCTCATTCCTAATTGAAAAAAGTCGCTTGCCTTAGCAAGCGACTTTTTATTAATATCCGAAATTCTCAAAATAATTGTCAAAGGGTGTGGTTTCAACCTCTGCGGAGGGTGTTGCCTGATTGCCCTTGTCTTCAACAAGCTTTATTTTAACGTCAAAGGTTGTGTCAATAGTGCCGTTGTTATTTACACGGCAAATTGAAAGCTTAAGTGTGTCACCGACCTTTGCATTTTCAATGGTTTCAAGAAGTATGTCGGTTGTTTCAAGCTCCTTGCCGTTAACGGCTGTAATAATATCGCCGACCTTTACGTTGGAGTTTGCAAGGTCACTGTTTTCATCAATTGTTGCAATTACAATTGAACCGTAGGGAAGGTCGTTTTTCCATGCAATTGCCGAGTATGAATAGTCGGATGAAACAGGTATATAGGTAATGCCGAGCTTGGGTCTGTTAGTAACGTAGCCATGTAAAACGATCTGATTATAAACCTCAAGGACGGTGTTGGTGGGTACTGAGAAGCCCATACCCTCATATTCTGTGCTTGAAATTTTAGATGAATTAAGTCCGATAACCTGACCGTATTCGTTCACCAATGCACCGCCTGAGTTACCGGGGTTGATAGCCGCATTGTGCTGAATACAGGGGAGGTCGTAGGAGCTGTTGTTGGTGGGCACGGGGCGGTCAATTGCGCTAATCATACCGCTTGTGAATGAGCCGAAGAACTCTGTGCCGCCGGGGTTACCGATGGCATAAACCTTCTGACCTACGATTAAGTTATCCGAATCACCAAAGGTTGCCGCCTTGAAGCCTGTTTTCTTAACTCTTAAAACACCAACGTCGGTTTTTGAATCAATACCGATGATTTCGGCTTCGCATTCTGTTTCGTCGGAGAACTGAATCTGAACTTCAATTCCGCTGTCGGCTATTACGTGAGCCGCAGTAATAATGTAGGTGTAGGTTTTGGTTTCGTCCTCGCCAACTATAATGCCCGAGCCCTCACCCGAAATCTGGGAGTGGGAGTAAACTATAACGCCAACGTTAATGTCCTTTACGTGAGAATAAACCTGCTCAGAGGTCATAGGACCTGTGCCCGAGTATTCCGAGTAGGTGGCGGGTGCGTTCTCCATCGAGGGGGCGGCACCTGAGCCGTATTTGTCGGCAGAGTCTGTCTGGTTGTTGTTCTGCGGAGCGTTATCTGTAATAGTCTGTCCGCCGTTATTGTTCGACATACTTAAGCCTATGGCAACGGATGAAGATATTATGGATATACAAATAAGAATTATAAAAACAATTTTACCTGCAAGACCCTTTTTATTCTTTTTCTTCTTTTTGGGTGGCACTACGGGAGTCATGGGCTGAGTAGTACCGTTGGGGTTGAAGTAAACAGGGGGCTGATTCTGTAAGGGCTGTTGGGGTTGCCTTACGTAACCCTGCTGAGGGGGCATAAAGCCTCGGGGAGGCTCCGTAGGAGCGTTGTTGTATATAGGCGGGGCCTGTGTGGGCTGCACGGGTGCAGTACGTGTGGGTGCCTGTGGGGGTGCAGTCTGCTCAGCGGGTTGTTGAGTCGGTGTCTGAGGCACGAACTGCTCTGTGTCAGCACTTTCTTTTCCCTCTGCAGAGGTGTTTTCTGCAGGAATGCCATTGGGGTTGTAAATGTCGTCCATGTGTTTTCCTCCGTTTCTGCTCGGTATAGCAGAAAATTTATATTATTTGGGCAGTTTTACGGTGAAGCGTGTGAATGAATCAACTTCACTTTCAACTGTAATTGAGCCGTTGTGAAGGTCAATTATACTCTTAATAAGGTAGAGACCGAGACCCGTGCTTTTAACGTCGGTGCTTCGTGATTGGTCAACCTTGTAAAAACGCTCAAAGACCTTGTCGATTTCGTTTGCAGGTATTCCCTTGCCTGTGTTGGTAATGGCAAGATAGGTGTAATTCTTATCCGAGGTTGTTTTTACGGTAATGGTACCGCCTTCGTTTGTGAATTTCACCGCATTATCCGCAAGGTTATATATAACCTGGTCAATCATTGCGCTATCACCGTGAATTGTGGCAGATTGTAAATCCTCGAAGCCTGCAATTTCAATATTCTTTTGTGATATAAGCTGCTCAAAGCCCAAGAAGGTTGTAACAAGCTTTGGTGCAATATCAAATTGCTCGATATTCATATCCACGTTACCCGTTTCAATTTTTGAAATATTGAGCATTGTGGTAACCATTTTTGAAAGTCGGTTAATTTCACTTGAAACAATTTTGAGGTAATAATCCTGTTTTTCGGGAGGGATTGTACCGTCAAGAATGCCGTTAATAAACCCGCCTATGGTGGTCATAGGTGTTTTGAACTCGTGTGAAACGTTGGCAACAAAGCTTCGGCGTGAATTTTCAATCTGTGAAAGTGACGTTGCCATGGTATTGAACTTGGTAACAAGATTTGCCAATTCGTCGTTAGACTTAAGCTCGGGCACTCTGTAAGAAAAATCACCCGATGAATAGCATTTTGTAGCCGCTTCAAGGTTTCTGATAGGCTTTGCAATACGCTCGGTCATAAATGAAACCGCAACCGTAACAAGAAGCAACGCTACCGCCGCCGAAAGCACAAACATAACGAAAACCTTTTCGACGTTGGTTATCATATTATCCTTGATAGGGGCGCTTACAACACAAAAGCCTATAAAACTATCGTCTAAATAAAGGGGCGACATACACACCGAGTAGTAGGTGTCGTATACACCGTTGAGCTTTGAAAACTCGTTGAATTCCCCATTCATTACCCGTTTAATAAGCAGGGGCGAAATTTTGATGCTGCCGTGTTCCTCGCATATAGTTTTTTCACTTACGGAAAATTCATCCAAGGTTTCAGAGCAAACTATAACTTCGCCGTCTTTATTGCATATAAAAGCGTCGTAGCCCTTGCTTCGGGTTATAAATTCAATGTTCTTGCACATGGTTATAACCGCTGCCTGAGGATTATCCCGCGTAACATCAGCGGCAAAAAGCTCACAGGTCATCTGTGCAAGGTTTGAAGCGGTGTTCTTGGTGTCGGCAGTAACCTTATTTAAAAGGGTGTTGGTAATAAGAAGCATAAATGAAGTGCCGACAACAATAAAGCTTACAAGCACGATTGATGAAAAAATCATAAAGTACTTGAAGAAGAAAGCACCCTTTTTACCTTTAATTAACTTCATAAAGGCTTACTTGGTTTCGAATTTGTAGCCTACGCCCCAAACGGTTTTAAGTTCCCATTTATCGGAGACGCCTTCTAACTTTTCACGGATTCGTTTAACGTGAACGTCAACGGTTCGGGAGTCGCCGTAGTATTCAAAGCCCCATACCTCGTCGAGCAACTGGTCACGGGTGTACACTCTGTTGGGGTTACTTGCAAGGTGGAAAATAAGCTCAAGCTCCTTGGGGGGAGTGTCAATGGGCTTGTCGTCAACAATAAGCTCGTAGTTTGTAAGGTTAATTGTAAGCTTGTCGTAAGAAACCTCTTTGATTGTATCGGTAATAGCCGCCTTGCCGCCGCTTCTTCTTAAAACTGCCTTGATTCTTGCCATAACCTCTTTGGTTTCAAAGGGCTTGGTGATGTAATCGTCCGCGCCTAATTCAAGACCCAATACCTTGTCGAAGGTTTCGCCCTTTGCGGTAAGCATAATAATAGGGGTCTGAGACGTCTTGCGGATTTCACGGCAAATCTGCCAACCGTCAAGACCGGGGAGCATTATATCAAGTAAAACGAGGTCGGGCGAGGTTGAGTTGAACTTCTCAACGGCACGCAAGCCGTTGAGAACTACCTCTGTCTCGAATCCCTCTTTTTCAAGATAGAGCCTTAAAAGCTCACAGATATTTATATCATCATCAACAATAAGGATTTTTTCGTTTGCCACAAATAGCCCTCCTTGAATTGTGTTTTTATTGGTTTATGAATACATTATATACCATATTACTATGGAATATATGAACAATTTTTAAAATAAAAATGTATTTAATAAAAACAATGGCAATAATTTTTGTTATTGCCATTGTTGATTATTATTTGCTTTTACGTGCCGCCTTAGCTTCCTGCTTTGCTTTTTTAGCCTTTTCCTTAGCTCGACGTGCTTTTGTTTTCTCGTCTTTGGTTTTGCCCTTTTTCTTTGTGAGAATAAGGGTGATAATAAGGGCAAGTATAAGCAGAGCACAAATAACCACTGAAACAATGATTATAAGCTTTCTTGCTTGATCATCCTTTTCCTCGTCACCGTAAATGTAGTCGGTAGCGTCCGTGGTATCGCCCACAAAAACGGCTTGGATAATACCGTCGTCAGTAAGCACGTATTTGTAGCCCTCGGGAAGGGTCTCAAAGGTTGACTGACTTATAACGTTGCCCTGCTGGTCAACAAGCTGACCCTTGTCGTTAAGGGATAAAATTTTACCTGCAAGGTTTGATGCAACACCGTTGATACCGCTAACGTAGGGGAGACCCGGAATGGTAAGTGTAACCTCGGCATAAGTGCCGTTTGCATTAGAGTTGCCGCCCGTACCGGATTGGGTAGTGCCGTATGTGGGAATAAGACCCGTAAGGTCACTATCGGGAGGGGGTGTGGTACCCTGAAAAATGTTTAATTTGTACGTAGAGGTTTTGGTAGCACCGTTATCAGTGTTTTTGCAAACAATGTTAATCATTTGCTTTTCAACGTTTAAAAGTGAAACCTTGGCGTACTGTCCGCCTGAAATTTTAGTTCCGTTAATGGTTATTACGGAATTTGAATTCAATGCCGTGGGGTTAATTGAGATTGTTTCACGGTTGTTTTCAAGATAGATGTTGTACTCGTAAATATCCGAATAAAACTCGTTTTTAAGGTCAAAACGGTTGGTTTTCTGGGTTACTAATTTAAAGCAAGCCTCATAGCTGTATTTATTCTGTGAAATGGTGAGCTTAGCATCCTCGTTAGCCATTCTCTGCAGTATGTAATATGCAACAGAGTGGTTTTGTGCGGTTTTTTCGAGGGTGTCGGGGTCTAATTTTACGCTATACTGTGTGCCCAACATAGCGGTAAGGTATTTCTTTTGAAGCTCCTCGGTTGTTGCATTCTCGGAGTCAATGGCAAGACCGTAGTCACGTATTGCCATAATTGCAACTCGTCTGTAAACCTCCTGACGGGTAATCGTTGCTATTTCCTTTGCGGAAACGTACCCGTTGGTGTAAAGAGCCATAAGGGAGGTATAATAAATGTAATCCTCAAGGTCGCCAAGGGAATTTGAGCCGAAGAATTTAGAGATAAATGATGAAAGGGAGCTCTGATTACCCGAAAGGGCGGATACGTATAAAACAATCGCTTCCTCAAGAGGAGTTCCTGCGGGGATTGTAAGGTGTTCGCCCGTATATACGTAGTAAAGGTCGTTTTTCATCATAGCGTAAAGGGCGCTAATCATAAGCACCTTGTCCGCATCTGCCTCGTCCTCGGCGGTAATTACAATACCTTGTTGACGGAGCCAGTCAGCCTTTGATTTATCTGAAGCGGAAGGGTCTGAAATAATTGATAGTGCGCCAACCTGCTCAAGGAAATATATGTAAGCGGCACGCTGTGATTCCTCATCAAGCGTGTAGGTTTCAACGTACTCCTCAACCTCTGCATTAAAGCCCTTGGCATCGTTTGTGTAGGGGTAATCCGTTACGGGGTAAAGAGCCAACTCGGTAAAAATACCCTGTGTTGAAAGCATATCCTCTTTAACCACAAGCTTACGTACCCATGAGGGGTTGTTGGAATCGTAAAGGTACTGGGTCTGAATGCCGGGGTTCGAAATATCAAAGGTGGGTGCAAATTCTTTTGCAAAGGCGGAAACAGAAAATGAGCCGAAAATAACAATTACGGCAAGAAAAAATGATAATATTTTTATGCTTTTTTTCATAATGTCCATCTCCTTTCAAAAGATTTTGCAAACATAAATTGTATTATATCAAATAATATGTTTTAAGTCAAATGTAATTATTTGGAAAATGCGAAAACCGTGCGGGTTTCATAAACCTCGTTTGCATCATAAATGCAGGTGGGCCATTCGGGGTGGTTGGGTGAATCGGGGAAAACCTGTGTTTCAAGGCAGAAGGCACAACGCTTTGTCATAGGAATGCCGTTTTTTCCCTCGATTGAACCGTCGAAGAAGTTACCCGTGTAAAGCTGAATTCCGGGAAGGTCTGTTTTTACGGTCATAACAATACCGCTCTTGTCACCCTTGGCAATTGCGGCGGTTTTAAGTGTGCCGTCATAATTAGCAATGCAGAAGTTGTGGTCGTAGCCAAGACCGTTTTTAAGCTGAATATAGTCTGCTTCAATATCTCTGCCAATGGTTTTTTCACTTGTGAAATCAAAGGGGGTGCCCTCAACGGGAGTAAGCTCACCCGTGGGAATGCTGATTTCATCAATGGGAGTAAAGCGGTCCGCATTAATTGTAAGTGTGTGGTTAAGAATATCACCGCTACCCGTACCGTTAAGGTTAAAATAAGCGTGGTTTGTAAGGTTGATAACGGTCTTTTTGTCGGAAACTGCATTGTAAAGAAGCTCTAATTCATCGTTGTCGCTTAAGGTGTATGTAACGCTTACCTGAACGTTTCCGGGGAAGCCCTCTGTACCGTCGGGACTGAAGTAGGTGAATTTAACCGCATTTTCACCAAGGATTTCGGTGCTCCATACTGCGGAGCTGTACTCACCGCCACCGTGAAGGCTTGTGATACCTTTTTCGTTAAGGGTAACGTTGTATTCAACGCCGTCAATTGAGAATTTGCCGTCCTTGATGCGGTTGGCGTACTGACCAACCACAACACCCTGATAATCCGAACGGTTAACGTGACCGTCAAGGGTATCGTGACCTACAAGCACGTCAATTAATTCGCCCTCGTTATTTTTTACGAATAATTTGTCGAGTGTTGCACCCTTTTCAATAAGGTGGGCTCTTGTGCCGTTTTTGTTTTCGATAATATAAGCGTTTACGTCCTTGCCGTTCAAGGTGCCGTAAAGTGATTTTGTAATTGCCATTTCAGTTACCTCCCCAAAAATCTCTATTATAAATATAACCTATTAAAAGGCACTAAGTCAAGGGCGGTTTGATAAGTTAACTTTAAATTAACATTTGTTTACACATTATTATCAAATCCTTAATATTCGGGTTATTAATCTCGTTGATTATTTGTAAAAAATATGCTATTATGTTAACAATAACCGAAAGGGGAGGTGTCAGCTTGGATGCATTTATTACGTTGATGACGTCAGGTGCTCGTTATCTTATGCTCGGTATAGTGTTATACGTGGTTATCAGAATGCTTCTGTCTTTGTTTTTCAAGAAGACCACCGACCCTGTAAGGGGTAAGCTTGTTAACACCATAACCGACGAGGAAATCTTTTTGTACGACCGTGAAACGTCCATCGGCAGGAATAAAAAATGCGACCTTGTGTTGCCCTTCGATACGGTTTCAAGGCTTCACGCGGTTCTGGCGTATCGTAACAGGGGCTTTGTGATTTTTGACACCTTTTCAAAATCGGGTGTCAGTGTAAATGGTGAAAAAATTGATAAGAAAGCCCGTATTCACCACGGTGACGTAATTGATATTGGCGGACTTGAGTATACTCTGCACGAGGCGAGATATAAATTCATCAAAGACAGAAGTTCACTTCTTGCAAGACCCTCTTACGGCATAGTTTTAATTCTTATAGGTCTTTTTAATATCTGCTCAATGCTTCTGAATTTATCCGTGGACGGTGAAATTCAACCTCAGATTTTATTGACCTATCTCGGTTTTATTGCCGTGCAATGGTTGTACTTTTTATTTGCCACCTTCGTTTTAAGAATCCATAATTTCGAGCTTGAAATGATTGGCTTTGCCTTCACCTCGGTGGGACTTGCCATTGTGGGAAGCATCTATCCCGGTGCGGTGCTTAAGCAGTTCCTTGCGGTTGTAATCGGTGTTGTGGGCTTCGGTGTTATGGTTATTATAATGCGTAATATCGACACACTTAAGTCAATGCGATGGGCTCTTGCGGGAGCTTCGGTGCTTATTCTGGGTGCAACGCTTGTTATTGCCGAAACCACCAACGGTGCCAAAAACTGGATTTCCTTGGGCGGGATTTCAATTCAACCCTCGGAGCTTGTTAAAATCGCATTTATTTTTGCAGGTGCGGTAACTCTTGAAAAATTACAATCCATCAAAAGCCTTACCTTATACATTATTTTTGCAACAATCTGTGTTGGTGAGCTCTTTTTAATGTACGATTTCGGTACGGCGCTTATATTCTTTTTTACCTTTATTGTTATAGCATTTATGCGCTCGGGTGACGTTAAAACCCTGTCACTTGTGTGCGGTGTTGCTGCGGTGGGTGCCGTTGCAATTCTTATACTTAAGCCCTACGTAGCAAGTCGTTTTTCTACCTATCTTCACGTGTGGGAATTTATGGATGAGGGCGGTTATCAACAGACAAGAACCCTTATTTATTCTGCAAGCGGCGGACTTTTCGGCTTGGGTCTCGGGAACGGTGAATTACGTAACGTTTTTGCCGCATCCGAGGATTTGGTCTTTGGTGTCGTGTGTGAGGAATTTGGCCTTATAATGGGCTTTACAGTGCCGATGGTTTACTGTGCAATTGCCGTTTGGGCAATAATAAATGCCCATAAAACCAAGTCAACCTTTTACGCTATAGCGGGTGTCGGAGCAATAGCGATGATGCTTTTCCAATCAATGCTCAGTATTTTCGGAATAACCGATTTATTACCCCTGACGGGTGTTACCTTACCCTTTGTAAGTAAGGGTGGCTCGAGCATTATCAGTTGCTTCTGCTTACTTGCTTATATAAAATCAATTGATATGCGAACCTTCGCAAACTTCAGGCCAAAGCTCGATGCTGAGGAAGGGGGCGAGGCTCAATGAGAACAACCGCTAAAAGAGGCTTTGTAGTGTTACTGTTGGTGGTAGCCGTAACTGTGGGGCTCAGTATATTGGGTATCCGCTTTGTCACAAACGGTGAAAAATGGGCAACCCTCAGAGCTAACGAGCATCTCAATGAAAACGGTAGCTTTATTGCCGCAGGTAATATTGTGGACAGAAACGGTGAGCTTTTAGCTCATACGGAAAACGAAAAGCGTATTTATAACGACTCTGAAAGAATAAGACGCTCCACGCTTCATATTGTCGGAGATACGGAGGGCTATATTTCCTCAGGTGTGCAGACTGCATATAAAACAAGTCTTACGGGATATAACCCTGTAACGGGTATATATTCCTTGAAGAAATACGGCAGGGGAAATGACGTGGTGCTTACAATCGACAGTCAGGTAAGTGCCGTGGCGTATGATAAGCTTGACGGCAGAAAGGGTATTGTTGCCGCTTATAACTACAAAACGGGTGAACTTATCTGCTCCGTTTCAAGCCCTGATTATGATATTGAAAATAAGCCCTCTGCCGAGGAAATTGAGAAAAATAAGAATGGCAAATACGAGGGTGTTTATCTTAACAGACTCATTGACGGTCTTTATACACCGGGCTCAACCTTTAAAATAATTACTACTGCAAGTGCTCTCGAAAACATCAGTAATATCAACGAATTCACCTACACCTGCAAGGGTGAAATTGTGATAGACGGGGTTAAGGTTACCTGCCCTCGTGCTCACGGTAAAATGAATTTTGAGGAGTGCTTTGCAAATTCCTGTAACGGTGCTTATGCCGAGCTTTCGAAGCTTCTGGGCAAAGAAAAGCTTAGTGCTACGGCAAAGGAATTCGGCTTCGGCGAGACCTTTAGATTCGGCAATTCTCAGACTAAGGCAAGTGTATTTGATTTGTCGGGTGCAAGTGTGTCCGACACGGCATGGGCAAGTGTGGGTCAGTACGATACTCTGGTGAATCCGTACCATATGCTTACGGTGGCGGGTGCCGTTGCCAATAACGGCGAGGCGGTGCTTCCATATACTGTTGACAGTATAAAAACGCCCGCAGGCTACGTGGTCGAAAAGGGCACAACCGAAAGCCGTACTTATATATCACCCGAGGTTGCAAATCAGGTTAAGGCTATGATGCGCAATAACGTAGAAACCAATTACGGTGATTACAACTTCAAAGGTCTTTCGATGTGCGGCAAAACCGGTACCGCCGAGGTTTCTGATGATAAAAAGCCCCATTCATGGTTTGTGGGCTTTTCCGATAACGAAAAATGCCCCGTGGCAATTGTTGTGGTGGTAGAAAACGGCGGTTGGGGCTCCTCACAGGCTCTGCCCGTAGCATCCGCTACTATGGAAGCAATATATAAGTCTCTTGCATAAAAGCTAAGCATCACAGCTCGGTACTGTGGTGCTTTTTTTGTGCGAAATAATTTGTTAAGTTTTTATTACCAATTGCAAAATTCATTGACTATTTACGACATATATAGTAAAATGTACTTTATATTGAAATACTATGACTTGAAAGGCTGAAACAAATGAGTTTTATTGAGTTTGATTCTGTTTACAAAAGATATAAAATGGGTGAGGTTGTCATCAATGCTGCCGATGGCGTTACCTTTAACGTTGAACAGGGCGAGTTCTGTGTTATTGTCGGTGCCAGTGGTGCCGGTAAAACAACCGTCCTTAACATCTTAGGCGGTATGGACGATTGCGACGACGGTAAGGTTCGTGTTGCGGGTGACCTTATAAACGAGTACGACAGTAAGCGTCTTATTGAATACAGACGCTTTGACGTTGGCTTTGTTTTCCAGTTCTATAACCTTGTTCCCAACCTTACTGCTCTTGAAAACGTTGAACTTGCTACACAGATTGGTGCGAAGGCACTTAACCCTGCAAAGGTTCTTGAACGAGTTGGCTTGGGCGAACGTCTTAATAACTTCCCCGCACAGCTTTCAGGCGGTGAGCAGCAGCGTGTTTCAATTGCACGTGCACTTGCCAAGAACCCCAAGCTTCTTTTGTGTGACGAGCCCACGGGTGCTCTTGACTACAACACAGGTAAACAGATTCTTAAGCTTCTTCAGGATACAAGCCGTGAAACAGGTATGACGGTTATCGTTATTACCCATAACTCAGCTATTACCCCCATGGCGGACAGAGTTATTTCTATGAAAAGCGGTCGTGTAGTTAGTATGGAAACTAACGACAATCCCGTTTCTGTTGCAGATATTGAATGGTAAACTATCTGTTTGGAATGTACTTGAAAGGATAAGTAAAAAATGACAAATGCCTATTTTACAGACAGTTTCCGTTCTATAAAACGAACCTTCAGTCGTTTTGTATCCATAATAGCCATTGTTGCTTTGGGTAGCGGATTGTTCTGTGGTCTTAACGCCGTAGGTCCCGATATGATTGAAACGGCGGACGAATATTACAGAGAATATAATCTTATGGATTTAAGATTGCAGTCATACCTTGGTCTTTATGACGAGGACCTTGAATTGGTTCGTGCTATCGAGGGCGTTGAATCCGTGCAGGGCGTTAAATTTGTTGACGGCTACGTGCAGGTTAAAAATGCCAAGGACGAGTACGAGGGTATAGTTGATATCGACGGCTCCGAGCTTACCTTAAGGGTTTCGGGTCTTGATATTGAAAAGGCTGTTGATTTTGAAAATAATGCGGATAACAAGGATTATATAAACAGGCTTAAGCTTCTTAGTCCCGATGAAATCAAAAAGCTTTACTCGGGTAAGGAATACGATGAGGCTGTAAAGAAGATCAGCACAAACGAAAGCACAAAGGGTCTGGGACTTGTAGAGAATGGTGAAATTAAGGGCAGATACCCCCACGCACCTAACGAGTGTGTTGTAACCTGTAGCGGTCTTACAACACCCGAGCAGTTCAAAATCGGTAACACAATTAAGGTTGCAGGTGATGACGAGGATATTTCATATTACCTCAAGCACGACGAGTTTGTAATCGTTGGTGTTATTCAGACTCCCTATTGGGTTTCTTACGAGCGTGGTGTTACAACCGCAGGTAGCGGTAAGCTTGGTGACTTCGTTTACGTAAGCAACGACGCCTTTAACGAAAGAATCAATTATTACAGTGAAGCGTACGTTACACTTGACGGTGCCGACGAATATGAGGCATATTCAGATGAATATGATGAATTTGTTGACGGAATGCGTCAGGTAATTGCCGAAAGGGCAGAGGATTTTGCCGCACTTCGCAGAGCCTATCTTCTTATAGGTCTTGAAGACAGAGTTAACGAAGGTAAAACCAAAATTGAAAATGCCGAGGCTACGGTTAACCTTAAATTAGAGGAAGGTCGTAAACAACTCGAAGAGCTTTACGAGCTTGAAAAAACCGGTGAGCAACAGCTTGCAGAGGCTCAGAAGCTTATGGACGAGGAATACGCCAAGGTACAGGGTCAGTTGCAGACAGGTAGCGAGGAATATCTTGCCGCCGTAAACGAATATAATGCAAAGGTTACTGCGGTTTCGCAGGGTCAGATAGAGCTTGCCAATAAAGAAACCGACTATAACAACAAAAAAACTCAGGCAGATGCGGCTAAAGCACAATTGGACGAAGCAAACGTTCAGCTTACCATCGCCGAGAAGGAAATTAAATACATAGGTACGCTTATTTCTACAACACAAAGCACCCTTGAAACTCTTGAGCAAAATCAGGACGTTTCGCAGGAGGATTTGGACCTTGATGCAATGGCTGACAGACTTGCGGAAACCAACCCCGAACTTGCCGAAATGCTTCGTGCGGCATCAAATCTTACGGCTCAGGGTATGGCGGCGGATGCTATTGTTGAGGTTGACCAGCTTCTTGAACAGTATCAGAAGGAACTTGCCATTGCACAGATTGAATACAATCAGGGCAAGGCAGAGTACGACAGTAGCTATGCTCAGTGGCAGGATGCGGACGCTAAGCTTAAAACTGCTAACCTTCAGTTGACTGCCGCTAAAAAGCAGCTTGAGGATGCAGAAAAGCAGCTCGAAGCCTATAAGGAAAAAATACAGTCAAGCGGTAATACTCTTCAGTTTGGCGCAATTGAGGCTCAGACAAAGTATATGACCGCACAGGCAACACTTGCTCTTAAGGCAACTCAGTTCCAGAACATCAAGGATACTATTGCAGCTGCAGAGGCTCAGTTTGAAGAAGCCGAAAGAGAAGCAAATCAGAAGCTTGGTGTTGTAAAAACCGAGTATCAGAAGGGTGAAAGCCTTCTTCATAATATCAAAGAGGGTGTGGGCTGGAGCGTCTACACAAGGCACGACAGTCCCGGCTACACGGGTTATGGTCAGGCGGCATCCAATATGGTGCGACTTGCCTACATTTTCCCCACCTTCTTCTTTATAGTTTCAACAATGGTTTGTCTTACCACCTTAACCCGTATGGTTGAGGAGGAAAGAACACAGCTGGGTACCTTGAAGGCACTTGGCTACTCCAACAAAATGATTTCGTCAAAATATATGCTCTACTCTGCAACAGCAAGTGTTGTGGGTGTTATTATCGGTGTCGTGTTAGGCTTTGTGGCAATACCGCTGATAATATGTACCGCGTGGGGCATTATGTACGAAATGCCCGATCCAGTAATTCAATTTATGCCCTTGTACCTTGTTTTGGGTGTTATTATCTCTTTGGGCTCAACAATGCTTGCCGCATACCTTGCATGTCGTAAGGAGCTTGCATCGGTTCCCTCAGTGCTTATGAGACCCAAGCCGCCCAAGGCAGGCAAGCGAGTATTCCTTGAACGTGTTGACTTTATCTGGACAAGGCTCAGCTTCACCTCAAAGGTTACCGTAAGAAACCTTTTCAGAAACAAAAAGCGATTCCTTGTTACCGTCATCGGTATTGCAGGCTGTACCGCACTTCTTCTTGCGGCATTCGGTCTTCGTGACTCCATAAGCGGTGTTATTGATACTCAGTACGGCGAGGGCACGGGTATTGCTCAGTACGACTTCCAGGTGGTTCTTGAAGAGGGTCAGGCTAACTACAACGATAGTGAAATTGTTGCAGATATAAACGCTTGTGATAATCTTGAAGATTCAATGCTCAGCTATCTTAAGGTTTGTAAGGGCTATTCAGATAAAACTGACGAGGTGCTCGAGGTTGACGTTCTCGTTCCCGAAAACCCCGCAACTTTGGGTGGATTTATAAATCTTAAGCTTAATAACAAGCCTGTTCCCCTTACTGACGAGGGTGCGGTTATCAGCAAAAAACTTGCAAGTAAAACCGACACCAAAATCGGCGATATGTTGACCGTATCGTGGACTGAGGGCTCAAAAACCGTTACCTATCAGGTTAAGGTTACGGGAATTGTTGATAACTACGCTTTCCATTACGTATATATGACACCTTACTACTATAATCAGGTTACAGGTACCACACTTTCCTATAACTACCTGTTCTGCAAGGTGGCGCCCGATATGACTCAGGGTGAAAGGGTACAGCTTGAAAACGTGGTTAACGATATGAAGGGTGTAAGCGGTTCTGTATTTACAACCGTGGTTATTGATAACTTCAATAATATTATCAAAACCCTCAACCTTGTTATTCTTATGTTTATAGTGGCTGCTATGGCACTTGCCATTGTTGTGCTTTACAACCTTAACAACATCAACGTTAACGAGCGTATCAGAGAGCTTGCAACCCTTAAGGTTCTCGGCTTCTATGATGGTGAGGTTTCGGCGTATATTTACCGTGAAAACGTAATTCTTACGTTCATCGGTATAGCGTTGGGTATGGTGCTCGGCATCCCGCTTAATGCATTGGTTATGGGTGTTGTTGATATTGATACCCTTACCTTTAAAACAACCCTTGAGCCTCAGAGCTTCTTGGTTGCGGTTGTGTTCACTGTATTAATGGCAGTGCTCGTAAACGTAATTATGCACTTCAAGCTCAAGAAAATCAGTATGGTTGAATCCCTTAAATCAGTTGAATAAATAAGATAAACCCCACAGTTCTCGGAACTGTGGGGTTTGTTATTTGTAAAATTATTTTTCGGGTGGTTGATAATTAAGGTAAATATCCTTGGTTTTTGCCGCACCGTTTATGTAGAGGTTTGCAAAGAAATATGCAAGTTCCTCGGTAGGGATTTTCATACCGTCGTTCATCCAGTCAATAAGAACACCCGTAACTGCCGTAAGCACAAAGTTTGTGGAATAACGAGCGGGGTTATCCTCGGGGAATACGGCTCTTGTATCGGGGATTTTTTTGAGCATAAGGTAACGGATTTGCTGATAAAGGTGGTTATCACCATCGTGCTTTATTATGAAGCGGCAGAGGGATTCGTTTTCCTTGCACACTATAAGCATTTTGTTTGCGTATTCTGCAAAACCCTCAACGGTGGAAAATGAACCGGTTGCCTCGTCTAATATATGCTCAAAGGTCTGGTATGCTTCGCTCTGAATCTGCTTGAGCATATCGTGTAAATCAGTATAGTAAAAATAGAACGTTGCACGGTTAACGTCTGCAAGGGAGGTTAACTCGGTAACGGTAATCTGATTAATGTTTTTGGTTTCAAGAAGCTCGAAAAGAGCGTCCTTTAGAGCCTTGCGGGTTCTCTTAACACGTCTGTCAGTGTGGTTCAGGCGCCTTTTGTTTTCGTTTATCATTCTACCGCATCCTCTCACGCAATTCCAAAACATATTATCATATTTGGAAAAATAAATCAAGTGTTTTTGCTAAAAAAGAAAAAATAAAATACAGATTTTTTGCTAAAATCTGTATTTTTATACATTACAAGTGAATTTAGTTGCAAATCTCACCGTCTTTTATTAATTTGAAGTTTCCGCTTTTTAATATTTGAATCAAATCCTCGTTGGTGCGTATTGGTGTGTCGGTGGCAATGCCGCCTTTTCCGACTCCGCTTGCACGGTGGCAGTCACTACCGCTGATTTTTATTTTTGCGTTAATCTCCTCCGCCCATTTTTCGGAGTTTGCATTGGCTTCGGCAGATGCCTTACCGTTGAAAACCTCAACTCCGTCAAGGTGCTTGTGATGTCTGCGATTTATAAACTCCCTGAAGGGGTGTGCCTGTAAAACAAGACAGCCTTTTTTGTGGAACAATTTACTTGCCTTTTTTATGTAAAGTGATAAAAGGAAGGGGAGTTCGTGCAACATTTCTTCACTGATGCCGTATATAAGGTAGTCGTTTACCGTAAGGTGAAAGCGAAGCTCCATTCCCAAAAGCACTGTGAAGTTATCGTCACTGTATTTTTTAGCCTCACGGTAGGCGCGAAGGTAATGGTCGATAGCCCTTTTTTTACTGAAAAAATCAGGTAAATCAAAGGTCATGGGCGAGTAATGGTCGGTGAGGACAATACCCGAGTAGCCTGCCGCCTTGTAATGCTCCACAAGCTCTTTAATTTCCAATTGACCGCAACGGCTTACAAGCTTTGTGTGGCAATGGGTTTCGTATTTGTATTGCATAACAGACTCCTTTATAACGTTTGTGACCGATACATTATATAATAAATGTATATAATAAGCAATTTGTTTTACAAAATTTTAAAGAAAGTTAATATTTTCTTGCAAAAACCGAAAGGCTATTGTATTATTAAACTTGTAAATAACTTCGATTAAGGAGTGACCGGTATGGGATTTTTTGAAAGCATATTAGCATTTTTGACAGCCTTTTGTATGATTTTTACGGGCTTTATGGATTATGGAACGCCCAAATCAAGCAAAGAGGTTGAGCTTGTTAAGGAAGAAAAAATGGTTCTTGATGCCGCTATGTATGCGGGTCAGGGTATTACAACCGATGGCGAATATTACTACACCTCAGGCTCATTGGTGGGTATTGGTGTTGCGGGTCTTGCCAAATGGGATGCCGAGACCTTTGAGCAGGTTGCAGTTAATAAAAAGGCAATCCCTCAGAAATATATTGATGCACACGACTCCGACCATATCGGCGGTATCAGTTACTATAACGGCAAAATTTACGGTGCGGTTGAAAATGCCAACGAGGACGTAAATCTTATTATTACCTACGATTGCGAAACCCTTGAAGCACTTGACAGCTACGTAGTACGTACCGACCTTTTAACCGACGGTATTCCCTGGTGTGCAGTTGATGCAGATAACGGCTACCTTTATTGCTCACCCTTTAACGAGACCGATTATATAGTGGCATGCGACCTTGAAACAATGGAGTTTTCACATATAATCGAGCTTTCCGAAACTGTGTACCGTATTCAGGGCGGTGAGGTTTACGACGGTGTTCTTTACCTTTCTAACGACGATAAAACAGGTGACGATAAAATCCTTACAGTTGACGTTGCAACAGGTGAGGTAAATACACTCTGTAGCCGTAGCCTTCCCTCATTAGCAGGTAACGAGGCAGAGGGCGTAACAGTCTTCCCCATGGACGACGGTACCTTAATCCACGTCCTTGACTACGACAAAACCGTAGGTGTTTACGTAAGACATTATAAATTAGCCGAATAATACCAAAAGATGTCTGTGCTGAGCAGACATCTTTTTTCTTACGAAATCTTAATTTGATTTATTGAATTCTCTGTGGTATCATTATTTCGGTGATGAATATGGCAGTTAAAATACTTGTAACCGAAGATGATGTGTTTCTTCGTGACGGACTTTGCGAAATGCTCAGGCGTGAA
>JAFYLQ010000008.1 GCA_017550105.1 Clostridia bacterium
ATTTCATATATATTCAACTCCTAAAAATATATTTTTACCATTTTGCGTATAAAACAAGAGTTTGACCATATGGGACGGTCGGTCCTATTTTTGCAGTGCCGTTATTAAACGTTTTAAGGTACAAGCTGTATCCCGAGGTCTGAGCACCTTTTTTAAACCACTCTAAACCCTGAGTGGCACTGTTATAGTAAAGCCACTTATCCGCTTCGCGCCAATACAAATTATAGCCATCAAAGCCCGTTGTAACAAATGGTGATATTGAGTTTACGTTACCGCCACCGGTCCAACCTCTTTTTCGTGGTAAAAGCTCATAGGCGGCAGCTGCCTTACCGTTAGGATTATAATAAATAAAAAATTCATCCCATACGGCATACATTATAACCTGATTACCCTTATGTACTGTTTTTGAAACAGTTTCACCATCACTGTAAACATATTTTTTATATTCCACGGGCTGAGCGCCTTCACGACACCATTTCTTATTGTTGAATGAGTCCACATAGAGCCATTGCTTTTTTTCAACCCAGTAGGCATTCCAACCTTTGAACGTTCGGTTGGTTTTTGTGAAGGTGTTGTATTTTAGTGAAGTGGTTGTACCATGAGTAATTGTTTGCTCAGTCATCGTACCCGAACCACTGTTAGGCTTGAAATAAACTGTGAATACATTAGAATCTTCCCATTGGGCACACATATATACGTGTTCACCCGGAAGACCTGTTTGCGAAACCGTCGCCTTATTATCATAGCGGTATTTCGTGTAACCTTCGGGTTGTTCGCCCTCTTTGTACCAACCGGTCGTTTTATCAGCATGTACAGAAAACCATTTATCAATTTCCTTACGATAAGCGTTCCAGCCCTTAAAGACTTTGCCGTTTACAGAAAAAGGATTGGTAAAAAGCTCTGTGCCGAAGCCCCGAAGAACAAATGATGAAGTTAAATCATCATCAGTAATATGTGTAGCAATATTATCATCCGGACAGTAAGTTATGGAAAAACCGTATTCGGTTAAATCGTAGTAGCAGAAATCACGAGTTTTTGTACTTTTGGCACAATTAAAACCAATTAATAATCTGCCATCTACAATATTTAAGTTTTCGGCTTCATATCGTCTGTCCGTTCCTTGGGGAACTTTGAAATATATGGTCTTTTTATATTGACCGGACAAGTCATATATTTCAATCATATTTTCGGTTTCGAGTGTTGTCACAGGATTTTTAGAATCATATAGGTGAAGTAAATTGTAAATATAATTGTTGTCAACAAATATCGTCTGGCGTTGCCAATGCTCAGAAAGCCCGATATCAACAGTCGTATTACCCATAGTTCCTATTAAATTGAAATCATAGTCAAGCTTTGCAAAACGATGTCTATTATTTTCTGTTATTTTTATTTCACCATTGATTTTTGCAACTTTGTTTGTGAGACCTACAATATAAAACCCATCTTTTTCACTAAATGCTATGGAAGTTACGTTGCAGGACACATTATGTTTTACAAACACGTTATCAACATCGGACTCCGAAACCTTGCGTGAAGTCACTAAATCTGTGCTGCTTATTGTATATATAGCATCATGATCCGCTTTTGTACACGCTGCAATTATAATTTCATTTGTGATGGTGTTATAAGTCATATCGTTAAGGTGATAAAGGTCGACACCTTCAAAATATGTAATTGTGGTTCCGTCACCAAAGAAGTTATCCAGATTATTTTCAGGAACCCTGATAATCAGATATCCTTCTTGCGTATATGTATCATTCCCGTAAAGCATACTATCTTTTTCGGCTTGTGTAAGTTTACGGTTTACTGTAAATGCAAAAAAATAATATTCATAACCAAAACACGAACCCTGCATTGTGAAAAAATACGGAAACCCCTCTTCATCGGTATGCTTAAACCAGTTTCGTTTATTGAAAAAATCTTCAAACTGATAATCATCTGCCATCCTTTTGAAATCTTGCCCGTTAATTGTTTTATCAAGAGTTATTTCTATACCATCTTCCGTAGTACGGGTAGTTGTATTTAATGCAAATGGTAATATGTTGCCCGAAAAATCATAACCCGGTTCATATGAGGGCGTATCAATATTATCATCGAACTCATCAAACGTATCGAAATCTTCGTACTGTATCGTAACATTGGTATCGCTATACTCATCATCAACATAGTCGCCTATATCCGGCGCCATATCGCTGAAATCGTAATCCGATTCGTCAAATTCAGTTTCGGTTTCCGTCTCGTCGGGTTCCTGTTGGGACTCGTCCGTTTCTGATTCATTTTCATCACCGGTCAATATTTCAGATTCAGGTTCAGTAACCGTTCCCCCTTTTTCTTCAACATCAACCGTAAGGCTGTCTGTTTTAATTGCAGCAAGCACGGACATATGCGTAGCGGATAGTATGTACAGCAACAGTAACAAAATTGCTGCAAGCTTTTTGAATTTAGTCATATAATCACCTTTCTTTGGTATAAAATAAACTCTATAAGCAATGTGTCTAAAAGAAGGAAAACACTTTGGTTTTCCGTATGTTTTTCTCCTTTCATTATATATATGACACTAAATGCAAAAGACTACAAAAAAAATTCAAAAATTTACAAAAAAATTCCTTTTAAAAAGCAACACACAAGGATGGTATGTAAGCCAAGGGATTTAAAGCCGTGATATTGAATTCCTATATCTAACTTTTTTCAGTTTGAGCGACATAACAAATATGCAAATGCTACCGTATTAGTACAATATAAAATGTCATCCCGTCCCCCGAGAAGCTTGCAAACCTCTTCAAAATAATCCCAGCTGTCGTCAATATCAAGCTCGTAGCTGTGACCCCAGATATAGAAAAGCCAAGGCGTGTCGGGATTACCGTCAATAAACCTATGGCATAATTCAAGCAGTTTATTTTTATCCTTAGTAAGGCTTACTGTAGGATTAAATAAATACATATTATCAGGTAACGAGAAATCATAAGAATGGACAATTGTACGGGCGAATTTCACACCCGTATTATTTTTTATAATTTCCCCCACTACCCTGTTACTGTTAATACCGCCGCAGGGGTATGCAAAGCCGGTTACCTCGTACCCTGCAAGTTCACTGAGCTTAAGCCTGTCCTTTTCGACCTGTTCGATTATTTCGCAGGGTGAAAGGGTTGTAAGATTTGGGTGGGTAAGCGTATGTGATGCAACCTCGTGACCCTTGTAAACTTCACGTACTCTTTCAGGAAGAATTTTTTTATGTGAGATTTTTTTGCCGTTAATTAAAAGATAGCCATCCACACCTAAAAGAGCAGAATTAATGTTGAAGGTACATTTGATGCCGTACTTATTTAAAATCTCAATAAACCTTTCGTCCTGACTGACACCGTCATCAAAGCTTAAGGTTAATATTTTTTTATACTCCATAAAAACACCTCGATGCAGAAACCAAATTCTGATTTCTGCATCATTATACTATTTTTTATTTGATTTTTCAATACTTACATACAGGGAATAAAAATCATCTTAAGGCTTTCGGTAGTTTCACCCTCAAGATTATTTTCCTCGGCTATGGCTTTGACAGTTGTGTTATAACGCCTTGCAATACCCCACAGGCTCTCGTTAGCTTCCTCGGGGAAATAAACGGTAATGGCATTAGTATTACGTTTAAGGGGCTTTTCACTTTGAGCAAGGGAAACAACACATTCAACGGTATCATAACTCATAACAAAGCCCGAGACGTTTATTTCGGCACGTACAAACAAGGCGTTTTCGCCCTTAATATTACAGTCCGCTGAAACCACGCTTATATGGGGTGTGCAAACAATATTTTTGTTCTTATAATCACCCTTGTGACAGTATTTAAAATCAAAAATCTTGTTTACTGCAGAAAGACTGCCCGTTTTATCCTTAATAATAGCATTAAGAGATAGACTTCCCGATATAACAAGGTCGTCATTTTCTGCCGAAGTCTTGATATCTGTAAGTTGACCGCAACAATCCACAACGTTTAATACGCCCTCACCCGAAATCGAAAAATCCCCTTCAAAAACGTAGGTATCGTCAAAATCATCTGCCATATCAAATACCCGGAGAGTGGTTTTACTAACTTCGAGAGCACTGTCAACGGAATAGGCATCGGTAATAAACTGTAGCTCTCTTTCCTCATACATTGTAGAGGTAGCACTTATGCCCAAGGAAATATCAAAGGCGGTGAACATCCCCTGAGTGTCACCCTTGGGTATGACGTCAACCGCCGCCACCTTAAGGCGTACCTTACCTATATAACTTTCATTCATACCGTCGTATTCAATTATCTGATTAATTGGCATTGTGTGTTTTACACGTTCTGTGCAGGTTTTCTCGTTGGCATTAACGTAGCAGATTTCAACTACTGCCTCGCCCTTAATCATAATTTTATTACTGATTTTACGAATCTCGCTACAGACCGCCACGGCACGTGCACTTAACAAAAATGATGCAGGTGTATTAAGACTAATGGTATCGCTCATTGAAAAATGCTTTGTGCTGCAGCACCCTAAGGATATTGCCTTGGCAGAGTGGATTTTTTGCTCAATCCCCTTAGTTTCCGAACGGGAAACAAGTCTGGTGCTTTCCTCACCCGAAACGGTGAATTTTATAGTGATGCCCGCCTTAATCTCGGCTCTTTTTGTACCTGTAGCACGGCAATTAACGTAAGAAACCCTTGTCTCGGCTAAAGCATCGGTGCAATCGTTAAATAACGGGTTTTCGCAATGGCGTGTAAAGGGTCGCGACTGAGAAAAAGTATAAATACCACCATCCTCTGCGGTGTAAATCATACGCAAATCGCACACGCCGTCAACGGTTACCCTTTCACCCACAAGACGGCAGGAATTAATTTTGGTTTCTGCCGTTGACTTTATAATACGTAATATTTCCGGCATATACTCAGGGAGTGACAGCTCCGCCTCAAGGCTTTCCTCCACAGTATTATCTGACTTTTCTTTGAGGAATTTATAATCCTCGTATTTTAATGAAATATCCATAAAAATAAACTCCCTTCATATATTCTCAATGAAATATATGAGGGAGTTAATTTAAATATTACGTTTATTCTTCTGCTTGTGTTGTGTCTTCAACTGTTTCTTCATAAAGAAGTGTGTAAAGAAGTGTTCTATTTTCCTCAAGGTCAAGGGAGATGCTTGAGCCGTCCCATTCTGAGGAATACCACCACGTATCCTCAAAGGGCAACTGGGCAGATACCATAAGCTTGTCCATATCCGCACCCGATTTAGTGAAGCAGGACATAAGTTTAAATGCAAGTGACCAGAAATCCGCCGAGGAAAGGGTTGTTTCGATATATGGTGCCACGTCCTTAGCCGCAGAAACCAAGCCCACGGGCCCCATATCCTTAGCCTTTTCCATAATTGCGGCTATAACCTTACGTTGACGCTCGGTTCTGTTAAAGTCGGAGTCAAGCTTTCTGATACGGGCATACCAGAGTGCCTGATAGCCTGTAAGATGAACACTTTCGCCACTTGGTACGTATTCGGGCTTTTCCTCTTTACCGTATTTGTGGCGGTTATTTATGTAATCCGCCTCGTTCTCGGTAACCTCAACGTCAATACCACCGAGAGCATCAATAAGAGCGGTGAACATTTCAAAGTCAACGGTGGCGTAATCATCAATTTTTATGCCGAAATTCTGCTCAATGGTCTGAATAAGCAGATTGGCTCCACCCCATGAATAGGCGGCGTTGATTTTTGATTCTCTTTCACCGGGAATATCCACGTGGGTATCACGAAGAATGGAAACAACGGTAATTTTGCCCGTTTTACTGTTCACAGAGGCAATCATAATACTGTCGCTTCGTGAGGTACCGCCCTTTGCATTATCGGCACCTATAAGAAGTATATTTCTGACGTGGCTTTCACTTGCAAGTGATGAAACGTCATCAATATGAACTATGGGCTCCGCCTCTTTAAACTCGCCAACGATACTGTTCGCAGTAACGAAAAGCATACCGCCAAGACCGATAACCACCGCAAGTACAACCGCTATAAAACCAACAAGAACCTTGGGGAATACTGACTTTTTCTTAGGTGATGGGGCACTTTTTTTGCCGAAGCGTGCTTCATAATCGGATATTTCGTCATCGGAAGCTACCCTTTTAACCTCCTGAGTGTTGGATTTATAATCCGCTTTAGCAGGAGGAACACGTGTAGGTGCAGGCTTTACGGGTCGCTGGTTGTAATAACTGCTTTGCTCTCTTTTCCGAGGCGGGTTAATGTCATTATTTGAATAAACGTCCGTATAAATATCCCTACGGGGTCTTTTGCTAATATAAATACCGTCGTCATCGGGATCTTCTTTTTTAGAACGGCTTATATAAATATCCTGTGAATTACTGAAAATATCCTCAAAATCGTCATTTCTGCCACTTGAAAGCTCGATATAATCGTCCTCGATTTCAAGGTATGAATCAACAGTTTTTAAAAGCTCGTCGTAATCATCATTTATGGAAAATGAATTATCGGTATCTCTGTTATATCTTTTATCGTCCACAAATGAACCTCTTTTCCTATGATTTTATTGGAATTTTAACATAATAACAAAAAAATTGCAACTCTCGTAAAAGAGTTGCAATTAATTGATTATTTAACCTTAACAATCCAGCCGTTCTTGTCTTCGATTTTACCCCACTGAATACCTGTGAGTTCATCGTAAAGGAACTGAGCAACTGCACCGATTTCGTTATTGTTGATAACGATGTGCTCGTCGCCGTCAATGTACTCGCCAACGGGTGAAATAACAGCCGCTGTACCTGTACCGAAGGATTCGTTAAGAGTGCCGTTTTTGTGAGCCTCTTTAACCTCGTCAATAGAAATCTTACGCTCTTCAACCTTGTAACCGTGTGCCTTAAGAACCTCAATACAGCTTGCTCTTGTAACACCGGGAAGAATGTTGCCGTCTGTAAGCTCGGGAGTGATAACAACACCGTCAATAACGAAGAAAACGTTCATAGCGCCAACTTCGTCGATATACTTTCTCTCAACACCATCAAGCCATAGAACCTGAGCATAGCCCATTTTATCTGCCTTTTCCTGACCGATAAGGGAAGCGGCGTAGTTACCACCTGCCTTTGCCATACCTGTACCACCCTTAACGCAACGAACGTACTCACGCTCAATAGCGATTTTAACAGGGTCCATACCATTGGGATAGTATGAGCCAACGGGTGAAAGAATAATAGCAAAAAGATAGCTGTGTGAGGGATGAACACCGAGGAATTCATCAGTAGCAATAATGAAGGGACGGATGTAAAGTGAAGTACCCTCGTTATGGGGAACCCAATCACTATCAACGTCAACAACAGTCTTAATTGCCTCAAGAACCATATCGGGGTCAAGACGGGGAACACAAAGACGGTCGCAGGTGTTGTTCATTCTTTCAATATTTTTCTGAGGACGGAAAAGCTGAATGCTGCCGTCTGCAGTTCTGTAAGCCTTAAGACCCTCAAAAAGCTCCTGAGCGTAATGGAAAACCATTGCAGAGGGGTCAAGGGCAATGGGGCCGTAGGGAACAACTCTGCCGTCGTGCCAACCGTTAGCCTCGTCATAATTCATAATAAACATATGGTCGGTAAAGATTTTACCGAAGCCAAGCTTACTTTCGTCAGCGGGCTTTGCCTTGGGAGCAGTAGTTCTTTCAATTCTGAAATCGTAACCCATTGAAATAACCTCTTTTCAAATCAATTAATAGTCGTAACCAAGTTTAAGTGCGGTTTTGTTAACCTCAAGAAGGTGTGCCTTACGTGCAGAAACAACCTTTGAGAGAGGTGCATCAATACCATCAAAACCAAGTGCAGGTACTTCCTTAAGAAGCTTACCTGTGATAATCATATTAGCAAGTGTGCTGATACCCTGCTCATTAGCGATAGATGTTGCAGGAATGTAGTAAACATCAACGTCAGTTCTTTCAACCTTACGAGTAATAAGTGTTGAATCAACAAAGATTTTACCGCCTGAAACAACCTCATTCTCATACTTATCAAGAGAAGGAAGGTTCATTGCAACAAGCACGTCGGGCTTGCCAACGATGGGTGAACCGATGGGCTCGTCGCTTACGATAACGCTACAGTTAGCTGTACCGCCACGCATTTCAGGACCGTAAGAAGGAAGCCATGAAACCTGCTTGTTTTCAAGAAGGCCCTTGTATGCAACAAACTTACCTGCGAAAAGGATACCCTGACCGCCGAAGCCTGCAAAAAGAATATTACATGTGTTGCTCATAATTATTTAGCCTCCTCTGCATAGATATCTTTATAAACACCGAGAGGATAATAAGGAAGCATATTTTCCTCAAGCCATTCAAGTGCCTTCTGAGGTGTAAGACCCCAGTTTGTGGGACAGGTTGAAACAACCTCAACAAGTGAAAAGCCCTTGCCCTCAAGCTGAGTCTGGAAAGCCTTTTTAATTGCGGCTTTTGCTTTTCTTACGTTTGCAGGGTTATTAACTGCAACTCTTTCAAGGTATGCGGCACCGTCAACATTCTGAAGAAGCTCACAAACCTTAACGGGGTAACCAACAGTTTCAACGTCTCTGCCGTAGGGTGAGGTCTGAGTAACCTGACCGGGAAGAGTTGTAGGAGCCATCTGACCACCTGTCATACCGTAAATAGCGTTGTTTACGAAAATAACAGTGATGTTTTCACGTCTTGCGGCAGCGTGAACTGTTTCTGCAGTACCGATAGCGGCAAGGTCACCGTCACCCTGATATGTGAAAACAACGTTGTTTTCGGGGTCTGCACGCTTAACACCTGTTGCAACTGCCGGTGCTCTGCCGTGGGGTGCCTGAATAAAATCGCAAGTAAAGTAATCGTAAGCCATAACGGAGCAACCAACGGGTGCAACACCGATTGTTCTGCCGTCAATACCAAGCTCATCAATAACCTCGGCAACAAGTCTGTGGATAATACCGTGTGTGCAACCGGGACAATAGTGAAGCGGTGCATCAGTAAGTGTCTTGGGTTTTTCGAATACTACCATTATTTGTCGCCTCCTTCGTTAACTTCTTCAATCTTTGCAAGTACCTCTTCAGGTGAAGGAATCATACCACCGGTACGGTTGCAAAGGTATACGGGTTTCTTGCATTCTGTTGCAAGCTTAACGTCTTCAATCATCTGACCCATATTCATTTCAACTGAGATAAATGCCTTGCACTTGTCTGCTGCTTCTCTTAACACCTTTTTGGGGAAGGGCCAGAGAGTAATGGGACGAATCATACCAACCTTAATGCCCTTTGCTCTTGCTTCAACAATAGCGTTTTTAGCAACACGGGCTGTGATACCAAATGATACTACACAGATATCTGCATCATCCATAAGGTATTCTTCATAAAGAACTTCGTTTTCTTCAATTGTTTTGTATCTTGCAAAACGCTCGAAGTTGGTTTTTTCAAGCTCCTCGGGCTTGAGGTAAAGAGAGTTAACAATATTGTGCTTTCTCTCACCCTTTGTGCCTGTAAGTGCCCAGGGCTTATCGAACGTATTGGGCTCAGCTTCGGGAAGCTCAACAGGCTCCATCATCTGACCCATTGTACCGTCTGCAAGAATCATTGCAGGCATTCTGTACTTATCAGCAAGGTCAAATGCGGTGCTTGTAAGAGATGCCATTTCCTGAACTGAAGAAGGTGCAAGAACGATTTTCATAAAGTCGCCGTGGCTACCGCCCTTAACTGCCTGGAAGTAGTCGGACTGTGAGGGCTGAATACCGCCGAGACCGGGGCCGCCACGCTGAACGTTAACAATAAGTGCGGGAACGTCGCTACCTGCGATGTATGAAATACCCTCGCTCTTAAGAGATACTCCGGGACTTGATGATGATGTCATTACACGTTTACCTGTAGCGGCAACACCAAGAACCATATTAATAGCGGCAATTTCACTTTCTGCCTGAAGGAATACGCCGCCAACCTTGGGCATACGCTTTGCCATATATGCGGCAATTTCTGTCTGAGGAGTAATGGGATAGCCGAAGTAATGCATACAACCTGCTCTGATAGCGGCTTCTGCGATAGCTTCATTACCCTTCATTAAAACTTTCTCACCCATTTATTTCACCTTACCTTTCAACAGTTATAGCACAGTCAGGGCACATTGTAGCACAGAAAGCACAGCCTATGCACTTGCTTTCATCAATACAGTGTGCAGGATGATGACCTTTTGCATTGAGTTTAGAAGAGTCTAATTCAACAATTTTCTTGGGGCATGCGTTTACACATAAACCGCAACCCTTACATACATTTTCTGCAAATGTAACTTTTGCCATTGTTCTGCCTCCAATTTAAACAATTTTCTTTTGTAAAGTCAGCGGAAACAGATTATCTACTTTTCCGTTGAGATTATTAACTAAATCTGCTCGTACGGTGGTCATTTTAACAGGAAGCCCCGTTAAAGCGCTTAACCTTTCGGTTTCTGCCACCGAGCTGAGAACGTCCTCTGCCGTTGTGAGCTCACCTAAATTTGAGTTATTTACTATTGCGGTAAATTTCATTTTACACGCCGTTTCAATTTCACCCATTATTTCAACTGCGGACTCAGCATCGGGAGTCAAAGGACGGAATTTATTGAAAACGAATAATAATTCGTAATCATTTTCATTAAGTATGGCATCGGAATACCTGCCTAAGGCGTAGGCTCCCCTGTCATCGCCACCTATATCCATTATGGCTTTTTCTTCGCGTTTGTCAAGAAGGGAATAAACTTCCTGCGGTAATGCGGGTAAGTCTACGTTTGAGCTTGCAAACTCGGAAGAAATGAGTTTTATTCCCGCGGCACTCAATTCATCAAGAGAGTCGCGTGTGCGGAAATAGGGATTAACAATATCAAGGTCCGCAATTACTACTTCCTCGCCAATTGCTTTAAGATGCAATGCGTAGTTAACTGCGATATTGGTTTTTCCGCTACCGTAGTGACCTGCAAAAAGGGTCATTCGTTTATATTGCATCATAGCACCAACTTTCTTAATTAGGAATGAGGAATGAGAAATTAGGAATTAAGGGGCTGACGCCGATTATAATTCGTAATTCATAATGCGTAATTCGTAATTATCTGGGCAAAGCCGATTGTAATATTCAATAAGCGAAATTTCTCAATTTATCAAAGCTTATTTCTCTGTATTTTACCACTGGTAGTTTTAGGAAGCTCGTCTTTAAATACAACAATACGGGGATATTTGTAGGGAGCGGTACGCTCTTTAACGTATTGCTGGATTTCCTTCTTAAGCTCGTCTGTACCCTCGGTACCCTTAACAAGGACGATGCTTGCCTTAACTACCTGTCCTCTTACCTCATCGGGTGCGGCAGAAACGCCACATTCAAGAACGTAGGGAAGCTCCATAATAACGCTTTCGATTTCGAAGGGTCCGATACGGTAGCCAGATGACTTGATAACGTCATCAACTCGGCCAACGTACCAATAGAAGCCGTCCTCGTCCATCCATGCAACGTCGCCTGTGTGATAGTAACCGTCGTGCCAAACCTCCTCGGTCTTAGCCTCGTCTTTATAGTAGCCTGTAAACAAGCCACAGGGTGCACCGTCCGAAACCTTAACAACGATTTCGCCGTTTTCACCCGCTTTAACGGGGTTACCGTCACTATCAAGAAGACATACGTCGTATATGGGAGCAGGTTTACCCATTGAACCGATTTTATGGGGTGCACCTGTCATATTACCGATAATCATTGTGCTTTCAGTCTGACCGAAGCCCTCAAGAATCTGAAGACCCGTTGCCTTTTCAAACTGTCGGTAAACCTCGGGATTAAGAGCCTCACCTGCAGTTGTCATATGCTTAACAGAGCTGAAATCGTATTTTTCAATATCCTGCTTAATCATCATTCTGAGCATTGTGGGAGGTGCACAGAAGGTGGTTATCTTATGCTTAGCAAACATCGGGAGAATGTCTGCGGCATCAAAGCGGTCAAAGTCATAAACGAAAAGACCTGCTTCGCAAAGCCACTGACCGTAAAGCTTACCCCACATTGCCTTTGCCCAACCTGTGTCGGATATTGTGAAGTGAAGCCCGTCGGGATCAACGTTGTGCCAGTATTTAGCAGTGTGGAAATGACCGAGAGCATACTTATAATTATGTACTGCGATTTTGGGATAACCCGTTGTACCCGATGTAAAGAACATGAGCATAAGGTCATCGCCACCGGGAGCATCTGCAGTACGCTCGTAATGTGTACTGAAGAGCTTACTCTCCTCGTCATAATTACGCCAACCCTCACGCTCCTCGCCTACTGCGATTTTAATTGTTAACGAGGGGCTTTTCTGAGCGGCAAGGTCAACCTGATTTGCAACGTCGCCGTCGGTGGTACAAAGAATTGCTTTTACACCTGCGGCGTTGAAGCGGTACTCAAGGTCGTGTTCAAGAAGCTGATTGGGTGCGGGAATACCGATGGCACCCAATTTATTAAGACCGAGCATTGCAAACCAATACTGATAGTGACGCTTGAGAATAAGCATAACTCTGTCGCCCTTTTTGATGCCGAGGGATTTGAAGTAGTTAGCCGCCTGATTGGAGGCTCTTTTCATATCCTTGAAGGTAAAGCGACGCTCTGTTTTATCACGGGAAATATGGAGCATTGCAAGCTTGTCTGGCTCCTTGTCTGCAAGAGCATCAATAAGGTCGAATGCAAAGTTGAAATTTTCTGTATTTTTAAATTCAATTGAAGTGGGAGTTCCGTTCTCATCCTCTTCAACGTCAATGAATTTCTGATAGATACGCTCTTTGGTATCCTTGTGTGTTTTGTTGGTATCACGAAGTGTCTGAGCGTGAGCAAGCTCGGGAATGGGCTCACCCGTGGGGTTAAGAACAATTGCATAGAAGGTACAGTCGCTACCGTCAACCGCAATCATACCGTGGGGTGTTGAGCTATCGTAGTAAATGCTGTCACCCGCACTTAAAACCTCGTAGTGTTCGCCAACCTGAACCTTTAATTTACCTTCAATAACAATGTCAAGCTCCTGACCTGCGTGGGTTGTAAGCTCGATATCCTGATGTTGTTTGGTTTCATCATAAACACTGTGAACAAAAAGAGGCTCAGCAATTCTGTTTTTGAAAGCAGAAGCAAGGTTGAAGTAGGTCATACCGTGGGCTTTTTCAATTTTCTGACCCTTACCTGCTTTGGTATAAACGTAGTTTGAAAGCTTGGGGCTATGACCCTCAATAATGCTTGTAACGTCCACGTTGAATGCAAGTGCACAACGGTAAATAAAGGCGAAGTTAAGGTCCCTTTCACCGTTTTCACAAGCAAGGTATTCACTTTCGCTAACGTCGGTTTTAATTGCCATTTCGGCAACACATAGGTTTTCGATTTCACGAAGCTCCTTGATACGTGCTGCCATTTCCTTGATTTTAAAATCAAGTCCGGTAATTTTTTCCATAAGTTATCCTCCTGTAATTCGGCGGGACGAAAAAACAAGAACTCGTCCCAAAGATAATCTTTGAGACGAGTAAAAACACAAATTTATACCCGCGGTACCACTCAAATTGCAGTTAAAAAACTGCCACTCTCAGGGTCAGACAACCCCTATGCATTTACGCAGCAATCACGGAGAGGTTCTACTGAGCATAAACGCCGTTCTTCCTCCCGGCTCAGAAACTACAAACATCGGAAACCCAACCTGTGACTTGCACCAACCGTCACTTCTCTGTAAGGTGAATTTGCCACGCCCTTTTCTTCAACGCCTTTAATATTCAAATTTCCTCAAAGATACCACATCTGCTCCCGTTTGTCAAGAGCAGATGCATATTAAGTTTTAAAAAATCCGTCGGATTACAGTTTATTTCTGATGATCTTTCCGCTGATTGTTTTTGGAAGCTCATCTCTGAAAACAACTATACGGGGGTATTTGTAAGGAGCAGTATTTTTCTTTACGTAATCCTGAATTTCCTTTTTCAGTTCTTCGGTACCCTCAGTACCCTTTGTAAGAACAATACTTGCCTTAACCACCTGTCCTCTTACCTCGTCGGGTGCGGCAGAAACGCCACATTCGAGAACGTAGGGAAGCTCCATAATAACGTTTTCGATTTCGAAGGGTCCGATACGGTAGCCGGATGATTTAATAACATCATCCACACGACCGACGTACCACAAGTAACCGTCTTCGTCACGCCAAGCAGTATCACCTGTGTGATAAAATCCATCATGATATACTTCTTTGGTGGCTTCCTCATTATTGTAATACCCAAGGAAAAGTCCGCAGGGAACATTACTATCAGTATGAACTACAATTTCACCCGTTTCACCGTCTGCCACAGGATGACCGTCGGGGTCAACCACATCGATATCGTAAAGGGGTGTGGGTTTACCCATAGCACCGATTTTGATGGGTGTACCGTTAAGATTTGCAATAGAAAGGGTTGTTTCAGTCTGACCGAAGCCCTCGTGAACACGAAGTCCCGTTGCTTTTTCAAACTGCTTGAAAACCTCGGGGTTAAGAGCCTCACCGGCTGTTGTTGCGTGTTTGATGGATGAAAGATCGTACTGTGAAATATCCTGTTTAATAAGCATTCTGTACATTGTGGGAGGTGCACAGAAGGTAGTTATATTATACTTTGCAAACATGGGAAGAATCTTTGATGCATCAAAACGATCAAAGTCATATACGAAAACTGCACCCTCGCAAAGCCACTGACCGTAAAGCTTACCCCAGAGTGCTTTACCCCAACCGGTTTCGGAAATGGTAAAGTGGATACCGTCACGCTCAACACAATGCCAATATTTGGCGGTGATAAAGTGACCCAAGGGATATTTATGAGAGTGAGTAGCGATTTTGGGATACCCTGTTGTGCCAGAGGTGAAAAGCATAATCATGGGGTCATCGCCACAAGCGGTATTTTCATCACGGACAAAACGACGGCTGAAAAGACCGTACTCCGCATCAAAATTATGCCAACCGTCTTTTGCACCGTTGGCAACGATTTTAATTTTAAGTGTAGGGCTGTTCAACTGAGCCTCGTCGATGTAATCGGTGGCTTTGCCGTCCGCAGTTGCAACGACCGCTGAAACACCCGCGGAATTAAATCGATACTCGTAATCGTGAACTACAAGCTGGTTTGTTGCGGGAATTGCAACAGCGCCAAGCTTATGAAGACCGAGAATAGCAATCCAGAACTGATAATTTCTTTTAAGAACAAGAAGAACTCTGTCACCCTTTTTGATACCGAGAGATTTAAAGTAGTTTGCCGCCTGTGAGGAAGCCTCCTTAATATCCTTAAAGGTAAATCTTCTTTCGGTCATATCCTCTGCAATGTGAAGCATTGCAAGCTTTTCGGGATATTTTCTGCCGATTTCATCCACAATATCAAATGCGAAGTTGAATTTGTTTTCGTCGTGGAATTTAATACTGTCGCAAACACCGTTTTCATCAACGGTTGTTGTGATGAATTTATCAACAATAAGCTTTTCCTCAACGGGTGCTCTGCCGACATTAACGGAGCTCATATGCTCGTCGGCAATAGTCTCATTCTCTGCCATAACCATAGCAAGGAAGGTGCAGTCCTCACCATCAACGGCAATCATACCGTGAGGTGTTGAACTTTTATAATAGATACTGTCACCCTCGTGAAGAACCTCTATATTGTCACCAATCTGCACCTTAAGAGTACCCTTTATAACAAGGTCAAACTCCTGACCCGAGTGTGTTGTAACCTCAATGGGCTTTGACTGAAGCTCACTTGAATATTCATACTTAACCCAATAGGGATTGGCAAGCTTCTTTTTGAACTTAGGAGCAATATTCTGAATAAGAATACCCTCTTCATTGGCGGTGGTAACACCCTCGCCGCAACGGGTTACGTTGTATGAGGAAAGCTTTGCACTCTGTCCTTCAAGCAAATCTGTAATTTCAACACCGAATGCAAGTGCACATTTGTGAATGAACGTAAAAGGCATATCCTCCTTGCCTTCTACAAAAGAGGTGTATTCATCAAGAGTAACCTCTGTTTTTTGTGCCATTTCTTCAGCAGTAAAGCCGTAAATATCGCGAAGCTCCGTAATACGCTTTGCTACCTCTGCCAATTTGTTTGCTGTTGAATTGTCGACCATAACTTTTCATCCTTTCATAAAAAAGAAATAATCAAAAATGCACAAATAAAAAAGCCCCAAAGTAAAGCCCTAAACTTTACTTTGAGACGAATAAACTATATCCGCGGTACCACTCAAATTGCAATATAAATTGCCACCTTAAGGAGTCCAACAACTCCGTTGCACTAACGCAGCATTCTCGGAAGGTGCCTACTAAAAAAATCGTTCGGGCCTTCGGCTCGGAAGGGATGGGTCAATGAAAAGAACAAGTTGTCGGCTCACAGCAACCGCCGACTCTCTGAAAACTGTTGATTTCGACCGTCTTCGTCACAGCTTTTATTTGTGATATTTTCAATTTGCAAGAATGTTATCACATCACCATTTAATTGTCAATACCTTTTTCAATATTTTTATATATGTATATGAAAAATTTAAAAATAAATGTTGACAAACGGATAATTTGATGATATCATTGCTCACATATTCATAAATGCGATGAAGGAATTACGTGTTTTTGACAAAGCACTACAGAGAGTTGGCGGTTGCTGTGAGCCAATGTGTTTCAAAACCTCGGTCTCGTTCCGGAGCAGAGCTTCCTAACCCCTTACGGTGCATAAGAAGCTACGGCGGCCCCGTTACCATGGCTACAGGCTTTATAGAGCCTTAATGAGTGACTGCTTGTGCAGTAACCGGGGTGGTACCGCGGATTTTATGAAATTCGTCCCTGAGGTCAAAGATAGTTTTGACCTCAGGTTTTTTATTGCTTTTAATATTACATTAAACTTATATTGCAACGAAAGGATGAGTAACATGAGAAAGGTTATTATTTCAGACATCACACTTAAGAAAACTTCAGAGGATAGAGCCGTATCCCTACTTTTCCGTGAAAAATCTGCAATTGCAAACTGTGCTGATAAAATCGGTTCAGATATTATTGAAGTACCCGCAGTTAAATCTCCCCGTGAGGATAAAATAATTTACAAAACAATTGCACAGAACGTGCAGAATGCTGTTTTTGCAATCCCTGTGGGATTCGGTAGCGAGGACCTTGCAATTGCATGGGATTGTGTAAAGGACGCTCAGAAGCCCCGCCTTCAGGTTGAGCTTCCTGTATCAACAATTCAGATGGAATACATTTACCACGTTAAACAGGCAAAAATGCTTGAGAAAATCTCTGCACTTATCAAGGAAGCAAAGGCATTATGCGAAGACGTAGAATTTTCTGCACTTGATGCAACAAGAGCCGACGAGGACTTCCTCATTGCTGCGGTTAAAGAGGCTGAGGCTTGCGGTGCAAGTCTTGTTACTATCTGCGACGATGCAGGTGTTTCAACTCCCGACGATATTGCAGAATTAGTTGCAAAGGTTAAAGCTGCCGTTAGCATCCCCGTTTTCGTACAGGTATCCGACCGTATCAATATGGGTGTTGCCGCTGCTTTCTCTGCAATCAAATGCGGTGCCGACGGCATAAAATGTGCAATGGTTGGCAATGACGCACTTCTTACAGGTGAATTTTCCGATGCAATCAACGCTTGCGGTGCTCAGATTGATGCAGAAATTAATCTTAACAACACAAAAATCCATGCAAGCATTGACGATATCCTTGCAAACATCAACCACGACAGCTACGAAAACGAAAAAACCGTAAGCGAAAAGAAGAAGATTTTGCTTGATTCTGATTCATCTGCGGCTCAGATTTCTCAGGCTTCGGTTGTTTTGGGCTACGAGCTTTCCGATTCAGATATAGGTAACGTGCAAAAAGCACTTATGCAGGTATGCGAAAAGAAGGGTGCGGTAGGCTACAAGGAATTTGAAGCAATTATTGCAAGCTCTGCTATGCAGGCTCCCTCTGCATATCACTTTGAAACATACACAACAACAAGCAGTAATATGTCAAGCTCAATGTCACAGGTAACGTTGAAATATAATGACGAAATCATCTGCGGTGTTAGTAACGGTGACGGTCCCATTGACTCTGTTTTCCGTGCAATTGAGCAGTGCATCGGTCACCACTATGAGCTTGATGACTTCCAGGTACAGTCTGTTACAGAAGGTAAGGAAGCACTCGGCTCAGCACTTGTAAAGCTTCGCAACAACGGTAAGCTTTATTCAGGTAACGGTACCTCTACCGATATTGTTGCCGCAAGTATCAGAGCATATATCAACGCTTTGAACAAAATTATTTTCGAGGAGGAATAAAATGAAAATAGCATTTTCCACAAAGAACGTCAGTCGTTCTTCCTTCCTCGACACCTGCCGTTACGCTTTTGATTACGGCTTTGAAGGCTTCGAAATTTACGATGCCGTAAAGGAAAGAAGCAATCATCACGACAGCATTTTAAGACGCGACCGCATTGCCGATGCAAAAAGAAAACTCGTTAACAGAAGTCTTACTGTTTCCGCACTTCGTATACCCTGCTCCATTGAATGCGATGATACCACCGCAGAGCTTGTGGTAAAATACGTAAATATGGCGGCTGCATCGGGCGTTGAAAACGTTATCGTACGCGCAGAGGCAGAAACCGACTTTGATTTATTGGACGAAAAAATGTCCGCCGCAATTAAGCGTGCCGAGGAAACCGACGTAAACATTTTGTTTGAAACTGCAGGCTACCTTGCAAGAACCGAAAACGTTTTAAGCATTATAAACCACTTTGCTTCCGCGGTAATCGGCGTTTCATGGAACGTAAGACAGACCTCCTTCTGTGCAGGCGAAACTGCAGAAACCACCATCAAAAACCTTGGTGCATACATCAAATACGTAAGACTTGGTGATATGAAGGACGGCAAGACCGTTTTAATCGGCGAGGGCGACCTTGACGTTGAAAAATTACTAAACTCACTTTCTTCGCTTAACTACGAGGGCTTTATCTGTGTTGCATGGAACGAAGAAATCAGTGATGCAGACATCGTTCTTACCCACTTCACAAACTATATTTCATCCTTGGGTCGTGAGAAAAAGTCTTATGACCGTGCATACTACAACCGTGACAAGTCAGGTACCTTCGTTTGGAAAAAGTATGACATCTTAGATACTACCTTCTCCGACGTGCTTGACACTATGGCAGAAACCTATCCCGACCAGTATGCATTTAAATATCCCACGCTTGACTACACAAGAACCTACGAGCAGTTCCGTCGCGACGTTGACGAATGTGCCGCAGCCTTGATTTCACTTGGCGTAAAAGCCGGTGACCACGTTGCAATATGGGCAACCAACGTCCCCCAGTGGTTCCTCACCTTCTGGGCAACAACCAAAATCGGTGCCGTTCTTGTTACGGTTAACACCGCTTACAAAATCCACGAAATTGAGTATCTTCTTAAGCAATCAGACACTCATACACTTGTTATGATTGAATATTGCAAGGATATAAACTACAAGGAAATTATCGAGGAGCTTTGCCCTGAACTTAAAACTCTTGAGCCCGGCGCACCCTTATACTCCAAGAATCTTCCCTTCCTTCGTAACGTTGTAACCGTTGGCTTTGATATGGACGGTTGCCTTAACTGGGAGCAGATGTTATCACGCTCCGCCCTTGTTCCGAGGGAAGAGGTTCGCAGACGCGCTTCACTTGTAAAGCCTGACGACGTTTGTAATATGCAGTACACCTCAGGTACTACAGGCTTCCCCAAGGGCGTTATGCTTACACACCGTAACATTGTAAACAACGGTAAGACCATCGGTGACAGAATGGATTTATCCACAGCCGACCGTATGATGATTCAGGTTCCTATGTTCCATTGCTTCGGAATGGTGCTTTCAATGACCTCTATGATGACACACGGCGGTACCCTTTGTCCCATCCCCTACTTCTCACCCAAGTCATCACTTGCTTGTGTTAACGATGAACGAATCACCTGCTTCAACGGTGTTCCCACAATGTTTATTGCTATGTTCAGCCATCCCGACTTTGCAAAAACCGATTTCTCATATATGAGAACGGGTATTATGGCGGGTGCTAACTGCCCTGCAGACCTTATGCGCCGTGCATCGGTTGAAATGAATATGCGAGAAATCATTTCGGTTTACGGTCAGACAGAGGCATCACCCGGTTGCACAATGGGTGAGGTAAACGAGGACCTTGACCACCGTGTTGAAACCGTAGGTAGTGCATTCCCCGGTGTTGAATGCAAAATCATCGACCCCGAAACAGGACTTGAGCTTCCCGACGGTCAGAGCGGTGAATTTGTGGCGCGTGGCTTTAACATTATGAAGGGCTACTACAAAATGCCTGAGGCTACCGCACAGGCTATTGACAGCGAAGGTTGGCTTCACTCAGGTGACATTTGTATGAGAACTCCCGACGGCTACTACAAGGTTACGGGTCGTCTTAAGGATATGATTATCCGAGGCGGTGAAAACCTTTATCCCCGTGAAATTGAGGAATTCTACCTTACTAATCCCAAGGTTCGTGACGTACAGGTTGTCGGTGTTCCCGATGAACAGTACGGTGAGGAATGCTGTGCATGGATTATCCTTCACAAGGGTGAAACCGCCGACGAAAAGGAAATGAAGGAATACGGCTATGCTTCCATTGCAAAGCACAAGGTTCCCCGCTACTTCTTGTTCGTTAACGAATTCCCCATGAATGCCGCAGGTAAAATTCTTAAATACAAAATGCGAGAAGAATCTCTGGACAGATACAATAACCAAAAATAATTACATCAGTATCAGAAGCCGTGGCTAATGCTCGGCTTCTGTGTTTTTAAACTTGTTGAGAGCAGGTAATAAAATGAATTACAAAAATTACAGAATTATTGATTCACATTGTCATATATTCCCCGATAAAATTGCCGAGAAGGCTACTAAAAGCACGGATATTTTTTACGGAATGACCGATGCGGGTATAAAAACCTCGGACTTTATCGGGAACGTTGATACACTTCTGAGTCAATGCGAAAGCTCAGGGGTTGAAAAATGCCTTGTAACCTCCGTTGCAACCACGCCCCATCACGCGCAGAGTATAAATAGCTTTATAGCAAATGAGGTAAGACTTCATCCCGACAGATTTATAGGATTTGGCTCACTTCACCCCGACAGCGAAAACCTGACAGAGGACATTGAGCACCTTATTGATGCAGGTTTAAAGGGTGTTAAATTACATCCGGATATACAGAAATTCAAGGTCGATGACCCGAAGGTGCTTAAAATCTTTGAATTGTGTGAAAAAAATAATCTTCCCGTTCTTATTCATACAGGTGACTACCGCTTTGATAATTCCAATCCCGACAGGGTTGTCAGTGTTCTTGAAAAATTCCCTGACCTTACAATTATAGGTGCGCATTTCGGCGGTTGGTCCGTGTGGGACGAGGCTGTAGAAAAGCTTGCAAAATACGAAAACTTTTACGTTGACACCTGTTCTTCCTTTTATACCTTAGAAAAGGAAACGGCTAAAAGGCTCATTGAAGCCTATGGTACTCACAGAGTGATTTTCGGAACGGATTTTCCTATGTGGAGGCAAGAGAATGAATTGGAATACCTTTTCAGTCTGGGACTGAGCGAGGATGAGCTTGAAAATATTTTAAGCAATAATATCGCAAGGATATTGAGGTTATACAAATAAAGATATATAATCTATTTATATTTTTCTAAAAGGTTGGTAACAAAACTATGGCAAATAAAAAGAATCGCAAATACGAAAAGGCAACGAACGACCTAAGAGCAGCTTTTCCAGATTGCAAGGAATTCTATTTAAGAGAGACTAAACGTTTTTACGATAACAACCTCATAAAACTACTGTATGATGACGGAGAGTTTGCATTTTGCAACTGTGCAAATAACGTATATTTATTTTTTCCGTACAGATTCTCCCAAAACGTCAGAACAATCAATAAATGCATATTAATCTACGCCATTCGGAATCCGCTTGATTTTCTCATAAGAACAGCTGAAAACAAGGAGTTCCTCGTAAACGACGCATTATTTAATGAGGCCACGACGATGAAAGCCAAAACAGATGTAGAAGGACCTTCTGAGCACGTTGACTTAAGATTGGATGAAATAATTCTTCGTTACGGCAGAGATATTCCGCAATCGGTTTATGATGAGTACCTTTTAAACAAATAAAACTCATATCCAAAAAAACTTGAAATAGACTAAAATATATGTTAAACTTGTAAATCGTATATTTAGTTTACATAGTATATTAATGTATTTTCTCATCTTATGAGGTGTTATAAAATGATTTGCAACAATATTTTAGAGGCAATGGGTAACACGCCCGTTATTCGTCTTAACCGTATGGTTGAAGATGACAGTGCCGAGGTTCTTGTTAAATTCGAGGGTCTTAACGTTGGTGGCTCAATTAAAACAAGAACTGCTTACAATATGATTTTAAAGGCCGAAAAAGACGGCAAAATCAACAAGGACACCATAATTGTTGAGCCCACAAGCGGTAATCAGGGAATCGGTCTTGCCCTTGTTGGTGCCGTAAAAGGCTACAAAACCATCATTATTATGCCCGACTCTGTAAGTGAAGAACGTAGAAAGCTTGTTAAACACTACGGTGCTGAGGTAAAGCTTGTACACGATGCGGGTAATATCGGCAAATGTATTGACGAGTGTTTACAGTTAGCATTAAAAATGCAGGAGGAAAACGAGAACGTTTTTGTTCCCCAACAGTTTGAAAACCCTGCAAACCCCGAAATTCAGCGCAAAAAAACTGCTACAGAGATTCTCGAGCAGGTTGGCAAGCCCATTGATGGCTTCTGTGCAGGTATAGGTACAGGCGGTACACTTACAGGTATCGGCGAGGTGCTTAAGGAGGCAAACCCCGATATAGAAATATGGGCAGTTGAGCCCGAGGATGCGGCAATTCTTTCAGGCGGTCTTATCGGCACACATATTCAGATGGGCATCGGTGACGGTCTTATCCCACCTATTCTTAACACCTCAATTTACTCAGACATCTGCATTGTAACTGACGAAGAGGCACTTAATACCGCTAAGGACCTTGCATCAAAGGAAGGTATTCTTTGCGGTATTTCAAGCGGTACAAACGTTGCTGCCGCACTTAAGCTTGCTAAAAAATTAGGCAAGGGTAAAACGGTGGTGGCGGTGCTTCCCGACACGGCAGAAAGATATTTCTCCACTCCCCTTTTTGATGAATAAAAATTTTCCCGAGACAAAGCCGTCTCGGGATTTTTTTATTTTGCTTCACTTATTTTAATATTGGCGCCGTCAATTTTTGCGTTAGTTGTTACGACGTCGGTAATCTGAAGGGCAGTTGAATCGTTCAGCTTTCCCTTTTCTATAATAACCTGCACAGAGTTGTCGTTTATCACAGTTACGCAGGTGCTCGAAATTTTAGTACCGATTAAGGCTTCAAGGTCACCTTCGAGCTTAATTTGTTTTGACAAATTTTCAATCGAGGCGGTTATTGTCTTTGCCTCCTCGCTACCCGAAACGGCAGATTTCAGAGACTTATTAAGCTTATCAATTGCCTCGTCACGGGCTTTATCCCTGTTAAGGCGTACTTCGGCAAAATAATCCGTATTATCCGCATCAGCGTTAACGTACTGAGCCTCACCTAAATTCTGCACGTACTCACTCTCATCGGTATTTTTTAAAATCGTGTCCTTACCGTTATTGGTGTAATACCAGTTGACGAACACTGCCGCACCCAAAGCCACCACCAAGGTACCTAAAATCAATTGACGCCTTTTTATAATAAGATTCAAAAAAATCACTCCTTACACATTTTTTCAACCGACACCTGTGCGGTGCTTATATTAAAAAGTGCACACACCGTTTCGGTTATGGCGGTTTTGACCGTTATACTGTCGGCACCCTCGGCAATTACCGCCACGCCCTTTACCGTGGGCTCGTAGACTTTTACCACAAGGCACTCCTCGTTGTTGGAACCCTTTTTAACAATTATATATTCCTCCGAAAGTTCATTCTCACTTCCATTTTCACTTTTTTCACCCTTGGTGTCATAGCTTTTGGCGTAAACGTTTTCGTAACAGGTATCAACGGTTAGCATTACCCTTACGTCACCTGCACCCTCTATATCCGAAAGGAGCCTTTCAAGATTCTTTTGGGTGCTTTTTATGTAGTCATCGGCACAAACGGAAGCCTCGGTGTTGGTTTTCGGTTCCTCAGCGGCAAATTCACTAATGGTAAGACCTGCAAGAACCACCACCGCACAAGCAATCATAATTATTGCTTTCTTTGGTAATTTCTTTTCACGCAAACGGCTAATAAGTTCCTTCATTTTTCACCAACCTTTGTAACCGAACGGTATTCCTCGGAGATTGAGTTTTGTATCTCCTGAATTTTACCACTGTATTCCTTCGGAATTTCCACCGTGACCTTTTCAAGCCAAACGGTGCTTGTTTCTTCCTCAACAGAAGTTGTTACATATATTTCATATTCATCAATTCCCAAATTTATGAGTATATCTCTAACCTCACCGTACACCTTTTTCTCCGTTAAATTAGCCGTATGCATTAATGCATCGTAATCGTTCGCTTCACTTAACTCCTCATACCCCGACAAGTCAGGAATACTTATATCGGCTTTTAAAAGAGGCATAAACGACGTTGTCAGAATAATTGCCATAATAATCACCCGCAGGGTTTTCCGACTTTTTTGTGGTGCAAAATATTCTAAAAATCCACCTGCTACGGCACAGACCGTATAATTAACAAAAACTGATTTTATAACCTCACTCATACTGTACCGCCCCTTACCGCTATTACTACGCCTACCGAAACTATAAAAATTGCCGTAACAATAACAATGGTTGCCACCAATAAAATCAGGGTGTCCTTAAGCACAGTTAACATGGGACTACCCTTACTCACACCGAAGGAATTGCAAAGCATTACGGAAATATCAAGCACCAAAATCCAAGCCAACAGTTCCATAAGTGTGGGTAACACGGTTACAATTACCGTTATTATTCCGAAAACACCCACGGTATTTTTAATAATACCAAGGCTCGAAATTAAGGCGGAATAGGTTTCGCTTACGGTACCGCCCACCACGGGAAGACTTCTGCCAACAACAAAGCGAATGCTTCTTGCGGTGACTGTATCCGCACCGTCGCTAAGCACCCCTTTAATTGTAATAATTCCCGAAAAGACCGTCCCCACAAGGCTCATAAAAAACACGTATATCTTTTTGAAAGCAGAAGAGAAGCCCGCTGTGAAGCCGTAAAAATCAAAGCAGGACAAAAAGCTCATACAACACATTACGTTAACAACGGGTTGACAAAGCTCGGTTAAAAGACCTGAAAAAAGCGTATCTGAAAAAACCGTCATTGCAGAATAGGTAAGCCCCGCACTGACATTACCCGAGGCTGACACAATAGCACAAAAGGCTCCTGCAAAGGTAGTTGTGAACACGTTCAGTGCTTCGAGCACGGAAAAAGCGGAGCTTACTAATCCTGCTACGCTTACAGCACCCTTAAGTGCTATAACCGAAGCACCCACAAGATTTATGCTCTCGGTATTATCGAAAAATGATGACAGAAAACTCATTATTATTAACACACCGACAGTTACTAAAAGAAACTCCATCGGCGCTTTTACAGAGCGTGACAATATATTAAACAGTGCCACAAAGATTTTAGATGGGCTTACAGAAAACATTTTTTCGTAGCTTAGCTCGTCTATACCCAATTCCGATAGTATACTCAGGGCTTCGCCATCCGTTGCCGAAATCACCGTATCAAGGTCAAACTCCTCGTTATATTGGTCTATATTTGACTCAACAGCCTGTACCGATAAGGGTGTAAAAATAAAGGCTAAGCCCACCGCCAAAACAACCCATATTATTTTTAACCGTCTTTTCATTTTGTCACCTGTTCAAAAAGGACGTTGCCAAAGTAAGCACCGCCTGAAATACAGGCAAGGCACAGGACACCGCCATAATTTTGACCCCTATTTCAACAATACCTGCCAATGCATTTTCGCCGTTATCACGGCAGATATCCGCCGTTACGGCACCGATACTGAGAATCCCGAATGCCTTTAGCATTATTTTTATGCTCTGCCCACTTACCCCGTCAACTGTGACCAAGCCGTCCATAACGCTTAATAAATCCTTAGCCTGAGGAAGCACCGAAAGTAACACAATTACCCCAAGGGCAATCTGCACTATAACGGTGTAAACCGAGGCAGATTTTTTAACTACACTTAAAAGCACAACACCCGAAACGACTATGATGCCTATTTCCAATCCGTTCAAAACTGCATCACAGAGCTAAGCTCTTCCTTAAGCTCGTTTAACGTCGGAAGGAACATTGCAAGAACAATAATAAGACCCGCTATAGTAGTTAAAAGGGTGTACTCCTCCTTACCCGCTTTTTGTAGCAGTTGATTCATAACCGCTACAATAATGCCCACGGCTACCATTTTAAAAATAATCATTATATCCAGAGCATTTCACCTCGCAGGTTGTTAAATAAATAAAATCACAATGCACAGAGCGCCGAAAACGCTAAGGGCGGTATTAATTTGTATTTTGTTTTTTTCGTTTTTCTGATGCTCGTTCAATATACTGCGGAATTTTTTCAGATACTCGTCACATAGGCTCAATTGCCCGTCCCTATCGGTGGTACCAAAGCGATTTGTGAAGCCTTCAAAAAGCCCGATTATATTTTCATCCCCTATTTCGGAAACAAAAAAGCTTGTATCGTTTTGTTTTATATACTTAAAATTCTCGTTATTCACTATTTGTAAAAGGGTTTCAAAATCGGTAGCACGATACTGAAGTTCTGTTCTTACAAAGCACAGAAAATCCACAATTTCCTGAAGTGTTGCGGTTATCCGTTTTTGCTTTACCGAAGCCCCGAAGCCTGTAAGTAAAAGAAAAATCGCCGCGCTTATTGCCAAAATAATTTTCAAAGGCTTACAATCTCCTTTACCCTGCAGGGCGAACTCTTCCCCTCAAGCACAACCGCCTTTTTAAAAACACCCGCATCTATGAGGCATTTTATATTTGGTCTTTTCATAACCTCGTCAATTCCCGAACCGTGGGCGGTAGCAATAACGCTTACACCCGTATTCACCGCAGACAAAAGGCTTTTAGCCTCGTCCTCGCCACCGATTTCGTCAAGGACTATGATATCGGGCGACAATGTTCTTACGGCAATTTCGGTGCCTATGGCTTTAGGATACAAGGCAAGGACGTCCGTATGCTCACCCACGTCAAGACCATATCCGAAGGAGAGGGAGGCTATTTCATCACGCTCGTCAATTACTGCACTTTTCAAAGGTGAAGGCGAATTTTTACCTGAAAAATGACGGCACAAATCACGAAGAAGGGTTGTTTTGCCCGAAAGCGGCGTGCCTATAATCAAAAAAGAACGGCACTCCCCCACATTTTGTAGCAGGTCATTACTGCAACCGTAAAATTCCCTTGCCACACGGATATTTATACTGTTAAATGATGACACAGAATAAACGGAGCCGTTTTTCATAACGGCCCTGCCCACAACCCCTGCTTTGCAACCGCCCCTTAAGGGAATATAGCCCTTGGCAATCATATCCTGATATGTATGCAGTGACCGTCTTGAAAGAGAAAAAACAATCTCCTGCAACTGTTTTTCATCCGTTTTTAAAACGTTATCAAAGGGGGTAATGGTTGGCTTTCCCGAATCCGTTACGTAGAACAGACCCTTCGTACACCAAAGATTTACGGCACCGCCGTTTCTGAAACGAATTTCTTTTATTTCTGTTGCTATGCTTTCGGGTATTCGGGATAAAATATTCTTATAGTATTCGGGCAGAAGCCCTATGGCATTTAAAAACTCCTTCATTATTACCATTCCTTTCAAAAAATACTTATTTTCACTTGTCCTGAAATAGAACTTAAAATATAAACAAAATGAAAATAAAGCTTAAAATCATTGAAAGAAAATGACATATATGTTATTATTTACTATGTATAGGAATACACAAATTCAAAGGACGGCACAAAAGATGAAAGAAAAACTCAAAAACAATCCCCTGTTCAAAAAAGGCTACGATGCACGCTTCTGTCTGATTGCTGCATTAAGCACCGCTGCAATTATGATGGTGGTTTATTTCTGCTTTGATTTAGCACCCTTCGGCGACGTAACAATTTTAAGAATGGACCTTTACCATCAGTACGGTCCCCTCTTTGCAGAATTGTACGAGCGTGTCACGGATTTTGACAGCTTCCTGTATTCGTGGAATTCGGGTGGTGGTAGCTCATTCTTAGGTAATTTTTACAACTACCTCTCCTCACCCCTTGCAATAGTTATGCTTTTATTCGGTCATAAAAATATGCCCGAGGCAATTGCCACAATGATTTTGCTTAAAGCCGTTATTGCATCCTTCACTTTTTCTTATTATCTTACTAAAAAGAATAACGCATATTCTCCCCTCGTTTCAGCATTCGGTGTGCTTTACGCTTGTAGCGGTTACTTTATTGCCTACTACTGGAACGTAATGTGGTTGGATTCCTTCTACCTTTTCCCCTTGGTTATGTTGGGTATTGAGTACCTTATAAACCACGGAAAAATGAAGCTTTATACAATAACCCTTGCACTTACCATACTCACAAACTACTATATGGGTTATATGGTGTGCATCTTCTCCGTCCTTTATTTCATATACAGCTACTTCTCACAGCACAACGCCTCAGACACGTATTTCGGCAAGCTTGCAAAGCGCGAAAATGGTGTAAAGGGCTTCATTAATTGGGGCTACAACAATCTTCGTAACAATAAATTGGTTAACAGTGGTGCACGATTTGCCTTTGCTTCAATAAGTGCGGGCTTACTTGTTGCATTTGCACTTATCCCTGTTTATTTCATTCTTAAAAGCTGTTCTGCAACCTCGGGCACATGGCCGCAGGAATTCAAAACCTATTTCTCGATTTTTGATTTCCTTGCAAACCACCTTGCCTGTCTTAACCCCACTATAAGAAGCAGTGGCGAGGACGTTTTACCCAACGTCTACTGCGGTGTTATTACGGTAATGCTCGTGCCCCTTTATCTTTTCTCAAAGAAAATTTCACTTAAGGAAAAGATTTTCAGTGTAGGAATCCTTGGTGTAATGTTCCTTAGCTGCTACACAAACTTCCTTAATTTTATATGGCACGGCTTCCACTTCCCCAATGATTTACCCTACCGTTTTTCATATATGTACTCCTTCCTTCTTCTCATTTTTGCCTTCAAGGCATTAATGAACATCAAGGAATACACCACCCGTCAGATTATTGGCGTGGGTACGGCTACCGTTTTCTTTGTAATAATTGTTCAGGAAATCGGCTCAAAGAACTTTGGTGAAGCCGGTGTATGGATTTGCATTGCGTTTATCGGCATTTACTGTCTTGCACTCGGTATTCTTAAAAACGACAAATATCCCGCTCTTGCGGCGGCAGCACTGTTACTTTGCTCAGTCTGTGCAGAATACACCGTGGCAAACACCAACAATTACAGTATGGACCAGACCAAAACCAATTTTGTTGGTGACTATGATAGCTTTCAGGAAATCAAAGCACAGATTGATGAGTACGAGGGCAACGATGACTACAGAATGGAGCTTACCTCATTAAGAGCAAGAATGGACCCCTGTTGGTACGATTACAACGGTGTTTCAACCTTCTCCTCAATGGCTTACGAAAAGGTTTCAAATATGCAGTCCCACCTTGGTATGTTCAGTAACTACATCAACAGCTACACATACCACAGACAGACCCCTGTTTACAACGCCTTCTTTGCGCTTGATTATATTGTAGATAACAACACGGGCTCTAAGTCCGAAATGAACACCGAGCTTTATAAGGAAATTGCATCGGTGGACAAATATACCGCTTACGAAAACCTTTATCAATTACCCATTGCATTCCGTGTAAATCCCGATATTCTTCAGTGGTCACACGATAACGTTAATCCCTTTGAGGTTCAAAGTTCACTTTTCGGCTCATCAACGGGTATTCACGACGTTTATAATGATATGGAAATGACATCTGTTTCAGGCAACGGTGTTGAGTGCAACGACCTTTCATTCAGCGATGCAGGTTATTATCCCTACACCATAACAGAAAACATTGCACCCTCAGTTTCATTTGAACTCACCGTTAAGGAAAGCGGTAACGCTTACATCTACCTTAAATCAAGCAACAACGATATAAGTGCTATTACAGCTTCACTTCCCGACGGCACCGCTATTTCACAGAATATTGACACCAAACCCCATATTCTTGATTTAGGCTACCTTGAAGCAGGTGAAGCCGTACAGATTTACGCACCCTTTACCGCCGCAGCTAACGAGGGTTATATGTACCTTTTCGGTGTGACCCTTGACCTTGAAGAATTCGAAAAAGGCTATAACCAGCTTAAAGCCGACTCCCTTGACGTAACCGAGTTTGACGACACTGTTATCACAGGTACTATAAACGCTTCACAGAACGGTATTCTTTACACATCAATTAACTACGACAAGGGTTGGTCAGTTTATATTGACGGCGAAAAGGTTCCCGAGGAAAGCATTTACGATTTAGGCGACAATGCTCTTTTAGGTGTTGATATTACCAAGGGTGAGCACACAGTTACCTTTAAGTACACCCCCCGTGGAATGTACTTAGGTATTGCGGTTTCGGTTCTTACCTTAATTCTTCTTATAGTTCTTTGCATCGTTACAAAAGCCAAGGTGTTCGTATTTAATCCTCCCCTTTACGTTGAGGAGGAAACAGTAATCGAGCCCATTGACGTTATTGAAATCATCGATGAAGCAGAGGTCACCGAAGAAGATAAAATTGACACAGAAGAAAACCAATAATCAGGTGATTATATGTTTGCAAAAATTAAAAGCATAGGTCTTTTGGGACTTGAAAGCTATATGGTTGACGTTGAACTCAACATATCGGGCGGTAAGCACGTGGTTGAGGTTGTTGGTCTTCCTGACACGGCGGTAAGTGAAGCCCGTGACAGAATTATTGCCGCTATAAATAACTCAGGTTACGAAATGCACCTGAGCTCCCATTACACCTTTAACCTTGCTCCTGCAGACCAGAAAAAAGAGGGCTCACTTTACGACCTGCCCATGGCGGTTGCAGTCCTTTCTGCCACAAGGCAGATACAGGGCGATTATAAAGATGCGGTTTTTATAGGTGAGCTTTCCCTTTCGGGTGAAATAAAGCCCGTAAAGGGTGTTCTGCCCATGGTAATGGCGGCGAAGGACGCAGGTATCAAGGATATTTATATTCCTTACGACAACGGTGACGAGGCATCAGTAATAGACGGCATAAATATTTATGCCGTTAAAACTCTTAAGGCTCTTGTTGACCACATCAACGACTTTGAAAAAATAAAGCCCGTTGAAATAAAACCCTTCAGACATTATGAAATCCCTGACTTTTTGCCCGATTTTAAGGATGTTAAGGGTCAGTTTGAGGTAAAACGTGCTCTTGAGGTTGCCGCCGCAGGCGGTCACAACGTTATGATGATTGGTCCACCCGGCTCGGGCAAAAGTATGCTCGCAAAACGCATACCAACAATACTTCCCGATATTACGGTTGACGAGGCACTTGAGACCACCAAAATATATTCACTTGCAGGCAGACTTACAAAAGAAACACCTATTATAAACTACCGCCCCTTCAGGGCTCCCCATCATACGGTATCGCCCGTGGGTCTTTCGGGCGGTGGTACCATACCCAAGCCCGGTGAAATTTCACTTGCTCACAACGGTGTGCTTTTCCTTGACGAGCTTCCCGAGTTTTCGCGCACCACTATGGAGGTTTTAAGGCAACCTATGGAAAATGGCACCATCACCATTTCCCGTGCCTCCTGTGCTCTTACGTACCCCTGCTCGGTAATGCTTATTTGTGCTATGAACCCCTGTCCCTGCGGATATTTCGGTCACCCCACAAGGAATTGCTCCTGTCCCAACGGCGCTCCCGCAAGATATTTATCTAAGGTATCGGGACCCTTACTTGACAGACTCGATATACATATCGAGGTACCGCCCGTTGATTATAACCAGCTGTCCGATAGTGAAGCCGGTGAGTCCTCGGCAACAATAAGAGAACGAGTAAATGCCGCAAGAAAAATTCAGTTAGAGCGTTTTAAGGGCACGGGTGTATCCTGTAACGCAAAAATGACCTCGGCACTTACACGAAAATACTGTGTACTTACCGAGGCGGCATCAAAAATTCTTGAAAACTCCTTTGAAAAATTAGGACTTTCGGCACGTGCTTATGACAAAATTCTGAAAATAGCAAGAACTATTGCAGATTTAGATAACTCAGAAAGCATAGAGACAAGGCACATACTTGAAGCCATACAGTACAGAGCCCTTGACAGAAAATTCTGGAAAGCGTAAATTGATAAAAATAATAAGTGGCACACTCCGTTGTGAAGTGTGCCACTTATTTTATTCTCCAAAAAATTCTTCCTCGAGCATTGCGCAAATGCAATGATAAACGGGTAAGGTGTATTCCTGAATTATGTAGGTTTCTTCTGAGGGCAATTTTATTATGCTATCAGCAATCGCAGAAATCTTACTATCCCTCGCACCCGTTAGCGCTACACATTTACCGCCCTTTGCCTTGGTGGTAACAACACCGTTTAATACGTTTGCGGAATTTCCCGAGGTGCTTAAGGCAATCAGGGTATCATTTTCATTCATATACGTGTACACCTGTTGAGCAAAAACCAAATCAGGTGAACAGTCGTTTAAAAAGGCAGTCATAAGCCCCGACTGACTTACAAGGGAAATTGCAGGCAAGCCTTTTTGAATACCACGGGCTACGTATTCACCGTTATTGTATGCCGAAAAAGCCTCCGCTTCCGCTTTACTCAGTTTTCGCGGAAGCAGGAAGCCCTTCATAAGCTCCCCTACAATATGCTCACAATCGGCGGCACTGCCACCGTTACCGCACACAAGCACCTTGCCCTTATTCTTATAGGTTTCTTCTAATATAAGATATGTTTTTTCAATATCACCCTTGACACACTCAAGGTCGGGATATCTTGCAATAAGCTTTTCTAAAAAATTATATGTACTGTCTTTCATTTTCACACCTCAGAATAACACGCCCAAAGCGGCGTAATCACCTATACTGTCGCCCAGCTGAGCAGGTAATATTTTACATACCTCACTATTACAGCAAAGGGTTTCTTCGTTTATAACCCTTTCAATTAAGGGGTTAAAAAACTCTTGATTTCTTTCATAGATACTGCCGATTACAATTGCCTCGGGGTTTAAAATATCAATAATCACCGAAAGTCCTCTGCCAAGATATTCGGCACATTTTTTGTAAACCTCAATAGCGAATGCATCGCCCTCGTACATAGCCTCGGCAACACCTTTGGCATCAAGCCCTTCTAAATCATTTTCAGTTTCAAACAATTTGCTTTTCTTATTATTTTCAAGGTACTCTTTTGCGGTAAGTATAGCAAGATTTCTTATGCCACCGCCTGAGCAAAAGCCCTCAAAGGAGCCCATTTTACCGTAACCCACAGGACCGTTTTCCGCAAGGCGTATATGCCCCACCTCACCTGCACCGTCGTTTGTACCGCTATAAAGCTTACCGTCAAGGATAAGCCCTGCACCCATACCCGTGCCAAAGGTAAGAAAAACCATATTGTTATAGCCCCTACCTGCACCAAAACGCCACTCGCCAACGGCACAGGCATTGGCATCGTTATGAAGCACACACCTTACACCAAAGTGGTCGGATAATATTTTTACCAAGGGCACGTTATCCCAATCAGGTAGGTTTGGCGGACAATGAATAGTGCCCGTTTTACTGTTAAGGGGTCCGCCGCAGCTTACACCCACACCTATTAAATCGGACTTGGAAAGATTATTCCTTTCAAGAATATCATTGCCCTTTTCTATGATTTCGGCAATGATTTTTTCATAGCCTCGTTCAACCTTCGTAGGGAATTTGATTTTGTCAATAATAAAGCCCTCGGTATTTTCCGTAAGTTCACCCTTACCGAGAACCACGGCGCATTTTGTACCGCCTATATCAACACCTAAAGAATACATAATATCACCTGATAATTATTTTCAAGGCTATAATACCAAAAAATTTCCGTTACTTCAAGAATATTATTTTTTACTGTGGAAGGTTTCTTCACCGATTCTTCGTATAGTAACCTGAACCTTAAGGCTTGTTAAAGAGTTTTTAAACTCTTTTTCCCAATTGCTTTTCAGTTTCTCGTACTCATTATTGTCATAAAGATACAAGCGTCTGCCGTATCTTATTCCGTCACCTCCGTGCTCACTCTGTAAAGTGATTAGGGTATTTTCCGCTAACTGCGCTACCGAAGCACCTGCGGCACCTTTTATTTTCTCCATAAAATCATCGTCGGTGCTAAAAAACTCTGCACCGCCAACCTCTTCGAGGTCGCAAACCAAATCAATTCTCAGTTTGTAGTGTAATTTGCCGTTTTCTTTGATGATTTGGTAATGGGTTTTACCCTTTACAATAACAAAAGTCGCCTTTTGCCCATTGGGTAAATCGGCACTTATAAAGCCCTCGCGTATGTTGTTATCAAGAAATGCAAGTCCTCGGGCATCGTCTGTAGAAAGATACATACAAAAGCTTTCATCTTTATCAAAAAGTGCACATCCCTCAAGAGTAAAATCCTGATTCGCACCGTTATTCTGCACCGCTACTGCAGGAATGCACAAATAGGTTGTATCATCCTTGATTGTGTTTATTGCATCAACAATACGAACCCTCGGCACAAGGGATTGCTCGTAGCTTGATTCAAGCATTTTTTCAAGTATTTTGCTTTTAACAGTATCAGTCAGAAGTTTTGCCCTTATAATATCCTCGGCTTTTCTGTCCTTTGCCACACAAATAAGCTGAGAAGCCCTTGAATCGTAATTCCGTTCAAAAAAGTCAAGGACGTCCGTCAGATTTCTTTGTGCGGTGGCTTCACCCAATACTATCACCCTGTTTTGTGCGTAAAACGGCTTGTTACCGCTTTTGGTGGTAAGCTTCATAAGTGCCGACGCCACGGAATCCCCCGCGGCATTATATATTTTCGTTTTGTTTTCTGCCGACGAGTCACCACTTGGTGAACCGCTTTGCTCGTTATTAAGTATTTCTACCGTAATCTTATACCCCTCTTTAGCTACGTCTATACCTATTCCCTGAATTATCATCAAGTCTGACAATTCCGTACCCGCTTTTTCACAGGACGAAAGATTCAATAACGCCAACGAGCACAAAACCATAAGACTAATTGTTCGGTATATTTTCCGCATAGGGCTTCACCTTTTTTAAATATATAATAAGCGCAATGGGTAAAATTAACACAGGAATAACGTAAAGTGCAATAACCAATGGCTCGTAGGACATAAAGTAAAATCTTTCTAAATCAGCCGAAATAAAGCTTAGCATCAGGCTCACCACACCCATACATACCCCTGCAATAATCCTGCGTGATATCTTGGGCAATATAAATTCAAGGCAATTTGTTATACCAAGAAAATACAGACTCACCTTCTCCACAATACAAAGAACCCATATTGCAGTTTCAAGGGCATCCATTCTTTCTAACAAACCGAACTCTGCAAGGGTTACTGCGGTATAGGTCGGGAAAAGCTGAGTATCCGCAAAAGCCCCCAGAGTGCCTATGGTAAAAAACAAAATTAAAATAAAGGTTATTCCGCTTAAAATTGCCCATATAATGTATGCTTTTACTATCCGCCCCTTAATCTCGGGAAGGAACAACATAATTATTCCGATTTCTGCCCCCTGCAATGCAAAATACAGACTATCGTAAAATATTCTGCCGAAGCCCTGCTCCATAAGAGGTGTAAAATTCAGTAAATCCACGTCTTTAAAAAGGGAGAGCATAACAAAGCCCGTTGCAACCACTACAATTGCGGTAAAAATCACCCCTGCTCTTGCTAATGCACCAAGCCCCAAAAGGGACATTAAACCACAAACTATTACCAAAGTAATAATAAAAACAGTCATATCCGTACCGGGAAAAAGCTCGGAACTTGCGAACAAATCGAACCTTGCCAAGGCTCTTAAAATAGCCACAAAATAAACGAGAGCGTATATTCCCGATATTATTTTAAAGAAAAATCTTTTGTTGTTCACCCTTAAGCCCGACGTGGCTTTTTCCTTAACCGTTTTCATCACCAAATATGTGGGAATTGCAAAAATTACGCTTATTACAATAAATGCAACGGGACGAAAAAGAGAATCAGTTTGAGAAATACTTGTTTTTGGTGATGATATATACATAAAAATGCTACTCAACACCGAAAGATATAACACAGAAAAAAATTGAGGTGCACTGACACGTGATTTAGTCATAATAATTTATTCCCTTACAGAATTTATATCAAAAATATTCTTCCCTAATTTTTCCATACTTATACGAACAAGACTATCCCTCATTAAATTCTTTTCAAAGGGGGTTATGGGTGCAAGAAAGGGCACCCCGTAATCCGTCATAGAGGCAAGACTGATAACTAACACTGCTGCACCTATCATAATTCCGTAAAGACCCGTAGCACCCCCTATTAAAATAAACACTATCCTTAACACCGCAATGGGTTGATACAAATGGGAGGAAACCAGTGAGCAGATAGCCGTCATTGCTACGACTATCAGCATGGGAGCGCCTATAAGCCCCGCCGTAACCGCCGCATCACCAATAACAAGAGCACCCACAATGCTCACTGCGTGACCGATGGACTTGGGCATACGAAGTCCCGCTTCCCGCACCGTTTCATAGACAAAGTGGATAATCAGGGCCTCTAACGTCAGGGTAAAAAGGGTGTTGCTTTCCATAACCACAATATTATAAAGCATATCATCAGGTAGCATTTCCTGATGAAAAAGCCCCACCGACACGAAAACACCCGGTAAAAACACACTTATTAAAAAAGAAAGAAGCCTTACCCCTCGCATAAAGGTTGCGTAAAAAGGACGGTTAATATAATCGTCAAGGGTCTGAAAATTTTCGATAAAAAGCCTTGGAACTATAAGCGCAAAGGGAGTTCCGTCAATTATAATCCCTATTTTCCCCTCACAGATTTTTGCCGCAAAGGTATCGGGACGCTCCGTCTGACCAACCATTGAAAACAACGTCAGTCTTTTGGTATCAAGTGCTTTTTGCAGATAACCCGACCCGAGAACCGTATCCATATTAATGTTGTTAAGCCGTTCATTTACCTTTTGGAGCACGTCTTTATTAACTCTGCCCTTCATATAGCAAACAAGGACCCTTGTTTTACTTTGAACGCCCGCCTCTTTCATTTCAATAGTAAAATTAGGGGTGCAAAGACGCTTTCTTACAAGGGTCAGATTGGTTTTAAGGTTTTCTGTAAACCCCTCTCGTGAGCCGAACTCCTGAACGTCCGTGTCAGGCTCGTCAATTGAACGCTCGGGAATCTGCTGAACACCAAAAATAATACATTGATTAAACCCCTCTACAAATATAAGGAGCGTTCCTCTTAAAAGCATATCCACCGCCGTATCAAGGCTTGTTTGTTTTTGTTGCTCGGTACCGCAAATTATATTGTCACATATAAATTCGAGCTCGTTACCCTCGGGCATAATTCCGTTGTAGCTGAGCAAGGGGCGTATAGCATTATCGGCTATTTTCTGCGAATTACAAAGACCGTCACAATTAGCAAAAACCACACATTTTCCTGCACAATAGCCCTTTTTAACAACAATATCAAAGCTACCCTTAAACGCCTCCTTAATAAGTCTGCCGTTTTCAACTGCATTTTCGCGAACGTCACCGAACTCGAACTCACTTACCGTATCCACGTTTATAAAAATCTGCTTATTTTCTTTCATCAAATCACCTGTTCTGTTTTGTTTTTTCCTGTTTTGTAAGTAATATTCAACAGGTTTTCGGGAAAAACAAAAGCGGTGAAGAAAATGATTTCGGTTATTATAAGAACGTTTATTATTTATTGCGTCGTTACGGCTTTTATGAGGTTAATGGGAAAGCGTCAGCTGGGTGAACTGCAACCGGGTGAGCTTGTTATTACACTGCTTATATCAGAAATTGCAACAAGCCCCATTGTGGATAACACCCTACCGCTTCTTAATTCCCTTGTTCCCTTGGCGGTTCTTGTGGCACTTGAAATAATAACCTCCTATTTAGAAATGCGCTTTGTTCGCTTCCGATACCTTGTTGACGGCAAGCCCCTGACCGTAATCAGAAATGGTGAAATCGACCAAAAAAATCTTAAAAGGCTACGCTTTACCATAAATGATATTTTGTCCGCCTTACGACAGAAGGATATTTTTGATATACGGGATGCACAATACGGCATTGTGGAAACCAACGGAACCTTTTCCGTACTTTTAAAGCCCGAAAAAAGAAGCTCCACACCCAAGAATTACGATACCCCCGAAAAGGACACGGGTATGCCCTGCCCTGTTATCATTGACGGAAAAATTATTGAAACTAATTTTCAGGATTGCTTTGTAACGTTAAATGATATTAACTCCAAGCTCAATAGCGAAAACATTGAACAAAAAAACGTTCTGCTTATGACCGTGGATAAAAATAAAAGCTACTATATTATTACAAAGAAGGAATGTTGATGAAGCGTCTTGTAATGGCACTCTCTCTTATTTTAATAACCGTTACGACGGGTATAATATCCCTCGTTGTCATTGATAAGGTTGAAGAAAAGATGGTATCAAAGCTTGATAATATAATTAAATGGGTCAATGAAGAAAACAGCACTCAATTAAACAAGGCTATTGATGACACCTTCAAACAATGGGATAAGGAAAAGCCCATTATGAACATACTCATAGGCCAACAGGAAACAAATGAAATAACCGCAGATTTAAAAATGATTGAGCATTTTAGTGTGAATGGTGACAAAAGCGCCTTACTTTTATACATCTATGAATGCAAAACAGATTTAGAAAAAATCAAAACAACAAACGAGCCCTCATTAAGCACAATTTTTTAGCACCTTTTAAATCAGTCCGAATATGATATACCGAGAGGACTGATTATAAATGACTGACAAAACAATTTTAATACTCGGCGGTGACAATCGTTCACTGTATCTTGGTGAATATCTTGAAAAACAACATTACCGTGTTTGCTACTATGCTTTTAATCAGGCGGATTGCTACGAAAATCTTGCGGATGCCGTAAATGATGCCGATTTCATAATACTTCCCCTGCCCCTTACTAAAGACAGGGTTACCCTTAACGCCTCGCTTTTTGACGGTACGGTAACCCTTAGTGATATATACGCCTTATCGGTTTCGGGCAAAATGTTTTTTGGCGGTCAGATGCCCAAAAGCTTTTGCGAGGAGCTTGAGGCAAGAGGCGGTGAATGGTGCGATTATATGCTTCTTGACGAGTTAGCTATATATAACGCAATACCTACAGCAGAAGGGGTTGTAAAGCTTCTTATTGAGGAATTGCCCATTACTGTTCACGGTATGAAATGTGCCGTTACAGGCTTCGGCAGAGTGGGTAAAGTTTTAGCCCAAACACTTAAAGCCTTAGGTGCCGACGTTACGATTTTTGCACGTAAGCAAAGGGATTTAGCCGACGCCTTTACAAAAAGCCTTACACCCAAGGACTTCAAGGAGCTTTCAACCGAGTATCATAATTTCGATGCACTTATTAATACCGTACCCCGCAAGGTGCTTGGTGAAAAAGAGCTTGAAAGCATAAATCCCGATTGCCTTTTGATAGAAATAGCCTCCGCACCCTTCGGCATAGATTTTCAATGTGCCAAGGAGAAGGCTTTTAACGTTATAAAAGCAGGTTCCCTGCCCGGTAAGGTTGCCCCTGAGTCTGCCGGTGAAATAATCGGTCGCTCAATATTACCCATAATACGAGCAAGGGGGTCAACAGATTGAAAACAATCGGCTTTGCTGTATGCGGTTCTTTCTGTACATTCAAAACCATTTTTGAAGAGGTTAAAAGGCTAAAAAAACTTGATTACAATATAATTCCCATAATGTCCGAAAACTCCTATACCCTTGACACCCGCTTCGGTGATGCGGTATATTGGCGGTCAAAATTCAAGGAAATAACGGGTAATGACATTATTCACACAATACCCAAGGCGGAGCCTATAGGCCCTAAAAAACTGCTTGATGCTTTGGTTATAGCACCCTGTACGGGTAACACCCTTGCAAAGCTTAACTGTGGCATTACCGATACCTGTGTGACCCTTGCCGCAAAGGCACATTTACGTAACAACAGACCGCTTATAATTGCACCCTCAACCAATGATGCTTTAACTAATGCGGCAAAAAATATAGGCGCTTTGCTCAATTACAAAAACATATATTTTGTGCCTTACGGTCAGGATGCTTATTCGGATAAGCCCAACTCAATGGTAGCGGATTTTTCGCTTATTCCCGATAGCATTGAGTGTGCATTAAAGGGAAATCAGCTTCAACCCCTGATAATTTCACCGAAATAAAATGCATAAACTTCGTCTGTATTCATATACTAATGGTAAAAAAAGCAAAAAGGTATTTACAAAAAACAAATATTAATATATAATTACATCTATAAAAGGGAGTAACTCATACCCGGTGGTATGGTATCGTTCGTCACTACGGCAATAGCCCGACGATATCTTAAAGAGTGAGACTTTTACCGTACATACCGGTAAAGGTCTTTTTTTATCCCTTAAAAAGAAAGGAAATGGATGCAAATGAAGCACTATCTCGAATCTGCTGAAGCCGTATTTACAGAGGTTAATTCTTCAGAATCCGGTCTTAGCTCCGCAGAAGCTGCCGCAAGACTTGAAAAAAACGGTAAAAACAAGTTGGCAGAAGGCAAAAAGGATTCTACTCTTAAAAAGTTCTTCGACCAGATGAAGGACCCTATGATTATTATCCTTCTTGTTGCCGCAGTTATTTCTGCAGTTACAGAAATGGTTGAAGCCAAAGGATTTGTTGTTCCTACCGACTCAATCATTATTCTTGCAGTTGTTCTTATTAACGCTATTCTCGGCGTTATTCAGGAAAACAAAGCGGAAAAGGCTGTTGAGGCTCTTCAGAAAATGTCAGCGGCTACTACAAAAACACTTCGTGACGGTAAGGTTGAAAACATCAAGAGCGAAGACCTTGTTGTTGGTGACGTTATTCTTCTTGATGCAGGTGACGCTATCCCCGCAGACTGCCGTATTTTTGAATGCGCAAGTATGAAGATTGAAGAAGCCGCTCTTACAGGTGAAAGTGTACCCGTTACAAAGCTTGTTAACGCACTTTTGGGCAAGGATGAAAATGAAATCCCCCTTGGTGACCGTAAAAATATGGCATATATGGGTTCAACACTCGTATACGGCCGTGGTAAAGCGGTTGTAGTTGCAACAGGTATGGACACCGAAATGGGTAAAATTGCTACCGCAATTTCTACTGCTGAAGAAAACAAAACACCCCTTGAAATCAAGCTTGAGCAGCTTTCAAAGATTCTTACAAAGCTTGTTCTCGGCGTTTGCGCAGTTATCTTCGCATATAACATTATTGCTCACTTCATCGGCAACGGCACTACTGCGGACCTTCCCCACGTTGCTCTTGACTCATTCATTACCGCTATTGCACTTGCTGTTGCGGCTATCCCCGAGGGTCTTGTTGCGGTTATGACCATCGTTCTTTCAATTGGTGTTACCAATATGTCTAAAAAGAACGCTATTATCCGTAAAATGAATGCGGTTGAAACCCTTGGTTGTACACAGATTATCTGTTCCGATAAAACAGGTACACTTACCCAGAACGTTATGACCGTTGTTGACCACTATGCAGAGGATGAAAATTTCCTTGCAACTGCAATGGCTCTTTGCACCAACGCAGAGGTTGACGAAAACGGCAAGGGCACAGGTGAGCCCGACGAGGTTGCTCTTATTAACTATGCCGCAACACTCGGTCTTAAAAAAGAAGACCTTGTTGCCGCTAACCCCAGAGCCGGCGAAGTTCCCTTTGACTCAGGCAGAAAGATGATGTCAACCGTTCACAACGTCGACGGCAAATTCCGTCAGTACACAAAGGGTGCTCCCGACGAAATCCTTAAGAAATGCACAAAGGCTTACGTTAACGGTGAAGTTGTTGATATGAACGACGAAATCCTTAAAAAAGCCGCAGAAGAAAATACAAGAATGGGTAACAAAGCCCTTCGTGTATTCGCAGTTGCTTACAAGGAATATGCAACCGCTCCCGAGGTTTACGACAGTGCTTCACTTGAATACGATATGATTTTCATCGGTCTTACAGGTATGATTGACCCTGTTCGTCCCGAGGTTAAGGACGCTATCGTTGAATGCCGTGGCGCAGGTATCACCCCCATTATGATTACAGGTGACCACATCAACACCGCTAAGGCTATTGCTCGTGAGCTTGGTATTCTTACTGACGACTCACAGGCTATGATGGGTGCGGATATTGACAAATACTCTGACGAGGAATTTGAAAAAATCGTTGAAAACGTATTTGTTTACGCACGTGTTCAGCCCGAGCACAAAACAAGAATCGTTAACGCCTGGAAGGCTAAGGGCTACGTTACCGCTATGACGGGTGACGGTGTTAACGACGCTCCCTCTATCAAGAGTGCCGATATCGGCGTTGGTATGGGTATTACAGGTACCGACGTTACAAAGAACGTTGCCGATATGGTTCTTACAGACGATAACTTTGCAACAATCGTTTCTGCAGTTGGTGAAGGCAGAAGAATTTACGACAACATCCGTAAGGCTATTCAGTTCCTTTTAGGTTCAAACCTTTCAGAGGTTGTTTCCATCTTCTTCTCAACAATTATGGGCTTCACAATCCTTAAAGCCCCCCACCTTCTTTTCATTAACCTTGTTACAGACAGTATTCCCGCTCTTGCACTCGGTCTTGAAAAGCCCGAATCAAACATTATGAGAAGAAAGCCCAGAAGCAAAAATGACGGCATCTTCGCAGGTGGTTTAGGTATTGACTGTGCATATCAGGGTATCCTTGTAAGTATTCTTACAGTTATCGCTTTCTACCTTGGTGAATATCTTGAGTGCCTTGAAACAGGTGCAGCATTCGCCTTCAGAAACATTTCTGACAGTTCAGAAGGTATGACAATGGCATTCTTCACAATGGCTATGTGTGAAATCTTCCATTCCTTCAATATGCGTTCACAGCGTGGCTCAGCCGTTGCTATGGTATTCAAGGGTCACCATAACGTTGCTCTTTACGGCGCTATGGTTGGTTCATTCCTTCTTACCACTGCAGTTGTTGAAATTGATTTCCTTTCAAATCTTTTCGGCTTCGCACATCTTGACCTTAAGGCTTATGCAATCTCACTTGGTCTTGCATTCCTTATTATTCCCCTTGTGGAAATCATCAAGCTTTTCCAGAGAATGCTCAGCAAAAACAAAGACTAAACAAAACAAAAGCCCGATGAGAAATCATCGGGCTTTTTTCATTGACTATTTTGCAAAATATGGTATTATATATCCAAGGAGATGATATTCAATGTCAAGTTCATTAATATCGGGCTTGGGAGCGATTCTTATGGCATTTTTCACTTTATTGTCATCAATATTCGGTATTGCTCAAAGCAAACCCGACACAACAGTTATTCAGGGCTTTGAAGCCAAGGAGGAAAGCGTTATGCGTATAATGTCATTTAACATCCGTTGTGCCAACGTTGGCTCAGATTCATGGGAAGACCGTATCGGTATTGTTTCACAAACAATGCTTGAAAGCGAAGCCGATTCAATCGGCGTTCAGGAGGCTACCCCCGGTTGGATGGCAGCCCTTAACGAAAACATCGGTGATAAATATGCTTACGTTGGTGTTGGCCGTGACGACGGTGACAACGAGGGTGAATATTCAGCAGTATTTTATTTGAAGGACAAATATAACGTTGTTGACAGCGGTACCTTCTGGCTTTCAGAAACACCCGACAAGGTATCCTTCGGTTGGGATGCCGCTTGCAGACGAGTTTGCACTTGGGTTGTTCTTGAGAATAAGGAAAGCGGCGAAAAATACGTTCACCTTAACAGTCACTTTGACCACGTTGGTGTTACCGCAAGAAAGAACAGTGTTGACCTTATTCTTGACAAGGCTTCAGAATACAAGGATTTACCCGTTGTATTTACTGCGGATATGAACGTTGTTCAGGGCAGCGACAACTACAAGCAGTTTGTAAACTCAAAAATCCTTCGTGATACAAAGTTTGACACAACCGACACAATGGATTACTGCACATACCACGACACAAAGCCTTCGTTACATACAGATGACGTTATTGACTACGTTATGGTTAACAACCACTTTGACACCGTTTCTTACAGAGTTGTTACCGAGGGTGTTGACGGCAGATTTGTTTCAGACCACTACCCCATTTATGCGGATATTGTAATAAAATAATTATGTAATTGAACATTCACGTAAAAAGTTCCGTTCACCGAAAGGTAAACGGAACTTCTTTTTTTATTTCTTTTTTGGGGGATTATATTTTGTTTTGTAATACTGTGAAGCCTCTTTAACGGGGCCGTCGAATACGATTTTACCGTTTTTCATAACGATACCACGCTTACAGAATTCCTCGGCAACGGCAGTCTGATGAGTAACAAAAAGAAGTGTTACGTTGTCCTTCTCGATAATCTCGTTAACCGTTTTCTGACATTTCTGCTTAAAGGCATTGTCACCAACACTGAGTGCTTCGTCAACAATAAGTATTTCGGGCTTTATGTTAACGTTAATAGCAAAGCCAAGGCGGGATTTCATACCGCTTGAATAGGTTCTTACAGGCTGGTCTATGTAATCCCCAAGCTCGGAATACTCAATAATAGTTTCCTCAAGGGCTTTGATTTCACTATCGCTAAGACCTAAAATATGGCCCTTAAGGTAGATATTCTGCCTGCCTGTGAACTCCTGGTCAAAGCCGCTTTTAAGCTCAAGCAAAGCGCTTACCCTACCCTTGACGGTAATATCACCGCTTGTGGGAAATGAAACACCCGTAATCATTTTAAGTACGGTTGACTTACCTGCACCGTTTTTGCCGAAAAGAGCAACGGATTCGCCCCTTTCGATTTCAAAATTCATATTGTCAACGGCAACCTTTTCCTTGTACTTAATGCCCTTAAAGAATATGGCTAAAAGGCGTTTACGAGTACTTGAATAAAGCTTATATTTTTTAGTAACGTTATCAAACTTAATTACTGTATCTTTCATAGCTTAAATCCTTTAAAACTTATTATAAAACGTCGGGAATTTCCTTACGGAGCTTCTTGTATGCCCAAAGAGACATAACAGCAAGCACCACGTACCAAGCAATGAAAACTCCTAATTCTACAGGCTCCTCGAAGAACCATTTGTGGTCCACAAAGCAATTTCTGTAGCCGTAGCAAATAAAGGTTACGGGATTGAGCATCATAATGACCTTAAGAAGCTTGTTGTCTGCCACGCTCTCTATATTCCAGATAACACCCGAAAGCCAGAAAATACCGATATTGACTGACTTAATAAGGTTTGAAAAGTCCTTGCTTATGGCAGAAACCATACCCGCAAAAAGCGACCATGCATTAAAGAAAAGGAACATAAGAATTGTGTATATTGGAAGCTGAACAAGATAAACAGTTGGTGCAAAGCCCATTACCCAGAACATAATTATTGAAATAACCACTAACACCAAATGCACGTAAAGTGATGAAAGATTGGTGAAGGTGGGGATTGTTGTAAGGGGGTACTTCATTTTAGTAACAAGGTAGCTGTATTTTCTGATACAGACCGTACCGCCCGTAATACACTCGGTCATAAAGAACCAAGGCACAATACCTGCAATAAGCCATAATATGTAAGGATATTCACCTATATCGTTACCGCTTCTCAGACCGATTGAAACGGCAAACCAATAAATAAATATAGTGAACACGGGTTTTATAACCGCCCATGCCCAGCCAAGAGCCGAACCTGTGTAGGTCTTTTTCAAATCGGCAACTGAAAGCCTTAAAACCTGCGTCATATTCTCCTTATGCTCTCGGATATTCAGGGTAAATGCATCTGCATATCCCTTAAAAAATTCTGAAATTTTACTCACGGTAAAACCTCCGTAAATTATTTTATTATTAACGAAGTCTCGGTTTCCTCAACGTCGAAGAAAACGGGATGCTCCTGTAAGCTTATATTAGGACAATGCAAGGTAAGTCTTAAATTACCCTCTAAATCCTTAAACAACATTCCGTGACCACCGTCATCATCAAACAGTGTGGGAAGATGGGACCAATTACCGCAAACGGAACCGTTATCTGACGTGGCAATGCATTGCCTGTAGCCGTTGTAACAGGTGGACCATATCATAAGAAGCTTACCGTCGGTTTTTCTGTAAAGATAGGGTCCGTCGGTAACGTTGTGGTCCTTGTCGGTGGCTTCTCTTTTAAGAAAGGAACTTGCGGCAAAAAGCTCGACGGGTTCGCTGATAGCGTGGGATAAATCATCACTTAACTCTATTCTGCAAATTGTGCCGTCAAGTATCTGTGTATGCTCATGGCAGAAAACACAGTAAACCTTGCCGTTTTCAAAATGCAACGTACCGTCAAGGCACTCCCACTTTAAGGGAGTAACGGCACCGTCGGAATGGGGTACAAACTCTCCGTCGGGTGTGTCGCACTTAAGAATATAAGTACCTCTTAAGCCGTTGGGCTTTGTGAAGGTTGCAAGCATATAGTATGAGCCCTTGTAAAAATGAACCTCGGGAGCCCAGTTTACGTGGGTGTTCATATTGTGCTTCTGAGAATTAAAAACCGCTTTGGGCTCTGACCAATTTTCAAGGTCCGTGCTCACGTATACGTCGAAGCCACCGGTACCCTGACCGAAATTAGAAGCCCTTGTGCCGTACATATAATACTTACCCTCAACCACTATAACAAAGGGGTCGCGGATATTAATATCCTGATTTTTCAAAGGGAAATCACCTTACTCTTTCATTATTTTTATAATGAAGAATTGTTACACGCTTCTGGAACTGACAAACAACCTCGTAGTTGATGGTATCTGTAAGCTCTGCAATATCCTCGGCAGTTATGGAATTTTCGCCATCCGTACCGAGAAGAACTACCGCATCCCCTACCGAAACATCGTTAAGAGCAGTAACGTCAACCATTAATTGGTCCATACACACTCTGCCGATTACGGGGGCGTATTTGCCATTTATAAGCACCCTGCCCTTGTTGGAAAGGCTACGGGAATAGCCGTCTGCATAGCCGATGCAAACTGTGGCAATACGTGTGGGTCTGTCTGTGAAGTACGTGTGACCGTAGCTTACGCCGCTACCTGCAGGTACCTCCTTAACGTGTGAAACGTGGCTAACGATTTTCATAGCGGGTTTAAGGTTAATGCTACCGTCGTTAACACATTCATCGGGATAAAGCCCGTACATAACAATACCAAGACGAACCATATCAAACTGCTCGTCAACGCTTAAAATACCCGCACTGTTGCAAAGATGCTTGATGGGTATATACATACCCCTGCTTTCAAGTTGAGCAATAAAATCCTTAAAAACCTGAGTCTGCTTGTTGGTGGTTTCACGCTCAACACAATCCGCACAGGCGTAATGGCTAAAAATACCCTCGATATAGATATTGGGCAGGTCGTTTATACGCTTAACGGTTTCAACGCTTTCGGCATTACAGAAAAAGCCTATTCGCGACATACCCGTATCAACCGCAATATGAACCCTTGCTATCTTGTTGAGCTTAACCGCCGCCTTAGAAAGTGCCACGGCATCATCATAGTTGAATATGGTCTGAGTAAGCTCATATTTAACCAAGGACTCGTACTGATAGGGCGACGTGTAGGAAAGCACAAGTATGGGCTTTTTAACACCCGCTTCACGCAGTTCAACCGCTTCACCAAGCTCGGCAATACCGAAGTAATCAACCTCGTCCTGTATAGCCTTGGCAACACCCACGGCACCGTGACCGTAAGCGTCCGCCTTAACTATGGCAAGGGAAAGAACGCCTTTTTTTATTTTCTTTTTAAGTTCAGTCAGATTATGGGCAATGGCATCAAGGTCAATTGCCGCATAGGTTCTGTAGTATTCGTCAAATGTGTTTTTTAAATCCATAACATCTCCGTCTGAACAAGGCACACTAACCATAATTTTACATAATTAACAATATAATACCATACTTTATTAAAATAAACAATAAATTTTAAAATATTTTGTGTTGTTGACATTAAGTTGTAAAAGATATAAAATTAACTCAAAATAATTTTAGGATGTGTTTATTATGGCTAAGAATTTCAAGCCCCATGCAATTGCCGCCGCAGGCGTTGCAGGTGCAGTTGGTGCAGTTGCCGCAGCCTTTGCGGTAAACAAGCATATACATAAGGATATTTGTATGATTGCCCACCGTGGCTACAGCTCAAAATACCCCGGCAACACCGAACCCGCATTCCTCGGTGCGGCAAAAAACGGCTCGGGCGGTATTGAAACAGATATCAGAATCACCAAGGACGGTGTTTTTGTAGCAAACCACAACGACGACGTTGTGTTCAAGGACGGCACAAGCCTTATGGTTGCAGACGCCACTTACGAGGAGCTTATTGCAAAGCCCATTAAGACCGACAAGGTTAAAGAGGACGTTTATATATGCACCTTCCAAAGATACCTTGAAATCTGCCGTGAATATAACCTTATTTGCTTTATTGAACTTAAAGGTGAATACACCGACCAGCAGATTCATGACGTATTCACACTTGCATCAGAGGTTTACGACCTTAAAATGTGCTCCTTACAGTCCTTTGAATTTGATAACCTTGTTAAGGCTCACGAGGCATTCCCCGATTTACAGATTATGCTCACCTACGGTAAGGGAATGGATTACACCAAATGCCTTGAATACGGCTTCGACATTGACGTTGAGTACACTACCCTTTCCAAAAAGATGATGAACGACTTCCATTCACGTGGTCTTAAGGTTGGTGCCTGGACTGCAAACGACATTTTCACCCTTAACTATTGCAGAGCCTTTGGCGTTGACTATATTGAATCCGACGTTTTCGGCGGTAACAGAAAATAAAAATTTTACAGTCTTGCAAATATGCAGGACTGTATTTTTTATAGTTTGTTCATCATTTTACTCTTGTTAATAAAACAAATTTGTGGTATAGTTAGTGTATATGTTTTAAAAGAGAGTGTATTATGGAAAGTTTATTCAATTTCTTTTACAATTGCATATATAATCTTGGTCTTGTAACGGGTAAAATCATCGGTGGATTTTTCAAAAAAATCCTCGGTGCTTTTAAAAAACTTTTCCACTTTAACAAGGCTTCCTTTTCCTCTGCCAAGATTTTCTTTAAACGTACGCTTGTTTTTTTACTTGTTGTTGCAGTTTTGGGCACGGGCGTTTTTGTTGCATACAAAAACAGCAACAAGGTAAAAGCCGTTGCAGTTATTGTTGAGGGTGAAACCGTCGGCTATGCCCCCTCACAGAAGGCGGCAGATTCGGTTAAAAAATACGCTATACAAACCCTTGGTGAAGAAAATGCGCCTGAATTTGAAAGCAAGGAAAAACGAACCGATGCCTACAACGTACGCTCTGCAGACGTTATTTTAAAGACTGTTATAGAAAAATACGGCAGTGACCTTATACCCGTAAGCGAGGTTTATATTGATGGTGAATTGCTTTGTGCGGTTAAGGATAGCACGGTAATACAGAAAACCGTTAACGAAATGCTTGAGCTTTCTAAAAAGGTTTACCCCAATTCCGCAGTTTCCTTCTCTGAAAGCATTACTGTAAAACAGGCATACTACTCCCCCGATAACAAGAATATTTATTCAAATGAAAAATTCAAGGCGACCTTAAACGCTCCCGAAACCCTTACGGTAAGACATACAGAATGTCAGGAAAGCATCAATTACACAGATTTTGAAACCGTTGAAATACAGACAAACCAGCTTTTCGTAGGTGACACAAGGGTACGCAGAACGGGTCAGAACGGCACCGAATACGCCATAGACCTTGTTACGTACATTGGTGATAAAAAGGTTCTTTCAGAGCCCCTTATGAGCGTTGCCCTTACACAACCCGTAACACAGATTGTGGAACGTGGTATTCGTGCCGAAAGCCTTTCTATGGGCTCATACACGGTTTATCAGACAACCGGTATATTCTGTTGGCCCGTTGTTAACCTTTACACTGTTACCTCTCCATATGGCCACAGAAGTCTTGGCTACCACAGAGGTATTGATATTTCGGGTGCAAATGCTTCGGGTGCCCTTGTTGTTGCAGGTGCCGCAGGTACTGTCACCGAGGCAGGCTGGAGCACGGGCGGTTACGGTAACTACGTAATAATCGACCACGGCAACGGTGTTGAAACCCTTTACGCCCACATGCTCGACAACTCACTTATGGTAAGTGCCGGTGACTACGTGCAAAAGGGACAGACCGTAGGTAGAGTTGGTAACACAGGTTATTCTTTCGGTGCTCACCTTCACTTTGAAGTAAGATTAAACGGTAACAGACTTAACCCTGCTCCGTATTTAGGATTGGAATAATGAATATTACAGTAATTGCATTAGGTAAGCTCAAAGAAAAATATTTAAGGGATGCGGTAAATGAGTACACAAAAAGGCTATCCGCCTACGGAAAGCCCGATATAATAGAACTTAACCCCGTTAAGCTGTCCGACAATCCCTCTCAAACAGAAATTGATAATGCCCTTAACAAAGAGGCGGAGGAAATAAAAAAGAAAATCCCCAACGGAAGCTACGTTTTCAGCCTTTGTATTGAGGGTAAAGAAAAGTCAAGTGAACAATTAGCTCAAACTATTAAAGAAGTCACCCTCAACGGTAAAAGCAGTATCGTTTTTATAATCGGCAGTTCATTCGGTCTTTCACCCGAAATCAAAAAACTTTCCGATTGCAGACTTTCTTTTTCACCTATGACATTCCCCCACCAGTTAATGAGGGTTATGCTCCTTGAACAGATTTACAGGGCTTTTCAGATAAACAATAACGGAAAATATCACAAATGAGGTAAAACTATGGCAATGTGCGATATGTGTGAAAATTACAGATACGACGAGGACCTTGAAGAATATTTTTGTGATATTGAGCTTGACGAGGATGAATACCTTAAATTTTTAACTTCCTCCAATGATGCCTGCCCCTACTTCAGGGCGGATGATGAATACAGAATTGTAAGAAAACAGAATTGACAAAACCGCCCGACCGAAAGGTCAGGCGGTTTTTTTATTATGAGTGAGGAGTTACGGGGCAAAACCGATTGTAAATTGTTTTTATCAAAGAGCCAAAAAACAACCACCCTTTTGATGGCTGTAAATGATAAGTTTATTGCTCGGTGATTTCAAAAAGCTCATTAGGAGTGCAGTTGAAAATCAAACATAAAGTTTCGATATTTTCATAACGAATGGATTTGGTTTCGTTGTTTATCATTTTACTGAAATTTTGGTAGCTCATACCCATTTGTTTGTATAACCAATATTTTGTTTTATTATTTTCTTCAAGAAGTTGTTTGACCCTTAATTTTATCATAAGATACTTCCTCATTAGATGTTTTCTATAATCGTATCTTATTTTTGGTATTTACATATAGACTAATACATTATATAATGTACACATTATATGTAGCTAAGGTGAGAGTAATGACGGATATTCAGCTTATAAGAGATTTGGATACACTCAAGAAAATGTACAGATATCTTTTTAACGCCGTAACAGATGCCGTAAATATTTGCAACGAGCATGATGTGAAAGATATATTAATTAGTGCCCAACAACGCACAGAAGAAATTTACATAGGCAAAAATTGCTCTGATATGTATAACGATGACGAAACCATTATTGATTTATTAAAACTTTTGGTGGAAACGGAGTGCGAAAAAACGTTATCCCAACAAAATCAAGATTTTATCGATGAATGTAAAGATTGGATATGTGATTTGCAAGAGGGACGTACCAAAGCATTAATTTTGGATTTGGTTAAAAAAGAAGGCTTGAGTAAGGAATAGGCGATTCAAACTACTGTTGTTCTATTCGACTGAAGAACGACCACAAGAGAACTACCTAAAGCCCTTCGGTGCGATATATACTGCGTATGCGATATGTTTCGCAGAGCGAAACGAGATTATAATCAGAAGCGAAGTGCCCACGAAATTTTGCATTTTATAATCGGCTTTGCCCCTTAATTATTCATTTTTCATTATTTATCATTCATTATTCATTAAAAAATCCACCTGAAAACTCAGGTGGATTTTTTTAGTCAATGTCTGCTTTTTTCATCACGTTCGCGGATTACGAAGCGTACGGGTGTACCCTCAAGTCCGTAAACCTCACGAATCTGATTTTCAATAGAACGCTGATAACTGTAGTGGAAAAGCTCCGCACTGTTAACAAAGCACACGAACGTTGGGGGTCTTGTGGACGCCTGAGTCATATAGAAAATTTTAAGACGCTTACCCTTATCCGTGGGAGGCTGAACACGAAGCGTTGCCGCCGCAAGGATTTCGTTAAGCTGACCCGTTTTAATTCGCATTGCGTTCTGTGTATCTACGAACTTTATAAGCTCGTAAAGTCGGTCAACACGCTGACCTGTTTTAGCGGAAATGAAGATAATGGGTGCAAAGGACATAAATGAAAAGTCCTTCATAAGCTGTTTGCGGTATGAGTCCATGGTTTTGCCGTCTTTAGCGTAAGCATCCCACTTATTAACCGCAATAATACAACCCTTACCCTGCTCAAGGGCTCTGCCTGCCACCTTGCTGTCCTGCTCGGTGAAGCCTTCAAGGGCGTCAATCATAATAACGCACACGTTAGCCCTCTCAACCGCCATATCGGTTCTTAAAACACTGTATTTTTCAACCGCATCCTCAACCTTTGATTTACGGCGAAGACCCGCAGTATCAATAAACATAAATTTACCGTAATCGTTTTCAACGAAGCTATCCGTAGCGTCACGGGTTGTACCCGCAATGTTTGAAACAATCATTCGGTCCTCACCGATGATTTTATTAACAAGTGATGATTTACCAACGTTGGGCTTACCAATAACCGCAACCTTAATATAATCGTCCTCGTCCTTATCCTCAACAAGGTATTCCTCGGGAAGGTGCTTAAGAACCTCGTCCAACAAATCGCCCGTACCGTGACCGTGAACTGATGAAACGGGAATGGGGTCACCGAGACCGAGGTTATAGAACTCGTACAATTCCGGGGGTGGTGCACCCAAGGAATCGCATTTGTTTACGGCTAAAACGATAGGCTTGCCGCTTTTTTGAAGCATTGTTGCAACCTCTTCATCGGTAGCCACAACGCCGTCACGTAAATCTGTAACAAGAATAATAACGTTGGCACTATCTATGGCAAGCTGAGCCTGACGACGCATCTGAGAAAGAATAACGTCATTTGAATATGGCTCAATACCGCCTGTGTCAACAAGCAACATATTGTGACCCAGCCACTCGCAATCACCGAAAAGGCGGTCACGGGTAACACCGGGTGTATTATCAACAATAGCAAGACGAGTGCCTGTAAGCTTATTAAATAAGGTGGATTTACCTACGTTAGGTCTGCCGACAATGGCAACAACAGGTTTTGCCATAATTAAACACCTCCGTCAATAATGGTTTCAAGTAATTTATATCCGTCGTTTTCAACGGGTATAACGGGAACCTTAAGGGCTTCGCTTAATTCCTCAACCGTAATATCATCAAGGAATTTATCACCTTCGTTACGAAGTGAAACACGTGGTATAAGCACCACCTCGCCAAGGTCCGTATTTTCTAACTGAGCTTTGAAGTCCGTACCCGTTACAAGACCCGCAACGGTTACCGTGTCACCAAAAAACTCATTTTTAATTTTAACAACGTTAATTCCCAGTCCCTTGAATTTTGCCTGAGCCTTAGCGCAAAGCTCACTCAACAAATTGTAAGCCGCATAGCCCGTTGCAAGGGTAAGCCTTCTGTTAACCTCTTTTTCAGGGGCTTCGTCCAAGGCGGACATAAACTCCTCCTTAAGAAGTGTGCACATACCCACACCGTTATCAAGCTGACTGTATTCACCGTAATAATCACCGTCGGGCAAGGGTCTTTCGGCTATAAGATAAAATTCGTCCGAGGCGTAGGCTAATATTTTGCCCTCGTTAAACCACGAGAAATGGGCATTAAATTCATCAATAATATCAATGACCTGCGCCGCTTCCTCCTTGGTATAGGTCCTTAAGGGATAAAGCCCGTCCCTGAATTTTGTAAGCCCCACGGGTACTGCCGCAATGCTTTTGACACTCGGATAAAGCTTTGAAAGCTCCTCAAGTGAAAATCGCAGCTCGTCACCGTCGTTTATACCGGGACAAAGCACAAGCTGAGTATTCATTTCAATCCCCTGTTCGGAGAGTCTGTCAAGAATACCAAGGACCTTACCCGCATTGGGATTTTTCATCATTTTAACCCTGAGCTCGGGATTCATTGTGTGAACGGATATATTCACAGGTGAAATGTGCATATCCATTATACGTTGAACCTCCCTTTCGCAAAGACCCGTAAGGGTAATGTAGTTGCCGAAAAGGAAGGACATTCTTGAATCGTCATCCTTGAAATAAAGAGTATCACGCATACCCTTTGGCATCTGGTCAACGAAGCAGAATATACATTTATTTTTGCAGGAATGCTGTTTGTCCATAAGGTAGGTTTTAAATTCAAGACCTATATCCGCAAATTCGTCACCCTTACGGATATTGGTTGAAATCGTCTGCCCGTCACGTAAAAGAGTCAGAGTGAGCTTACGTGACTGTATATAAAAGCGATAATCGAGCACGTCGAAAATCTCGTTCCCGTTAATGCTAACAAGAATATCGTCCTTTAACACCCCTGCCTTTTCAGCATAAGAGGAGCACAAAACGTTCTCAATTTTAACAGACACTCAACTCACCTACTTAAAAAAACAAAATAACAGTCCAACAGGGCGGGGAGAAATCTCTCACCGCCCTCTGAAATACGAGTTACAAACTATTACAGATTAGTCTACTGAGATAACCTGCTTGCCGTTGTAATAGCCACATGCTGTGCAAAGTCTGTGGGGTCTCTTGTAATCGCCGCAGTTGGGGCACTTTACGAGTGCTGCTGCGTCCATTTTCCAAACGTTGGATCTTCTCTTATCTCTTCTTGCTTTGGAAACTCTTCTCTTGGGTACTGCCATGAGTCTTACCTCCTATATAAATTTAATTACTTACTCTTCCAAAAGCTTTAAAAGCACTTCCATTCTGGGGTCTATAGGTGCTTTACAATCGCATTGGTCTTTATTAAGGTTTTTACCACAAGTGGGGCAAAGACCTTTACAGTCATCGTTGCAAAGGTATTTTGAAGGAAGAGCGAGATTGACATCTTCTTCAACAAGAGCGTCAAGGTCAAGGCGTAAATTGGGCACCTCGAGGAAATCGTCATTGTCACCGCTTTCAAGAGCAGCCACAAGGGTGTGCTCAACAGGGAAAGAATAGTCACGCTTGACGTCTGTGGCGCAACGGTCACAGGGAGCCTCGTAAACCAAGTCGGCTTTTGCGGTAAGATTAACAATACCTGCTCTATTTTCGATTTTGCCGCTGACCTTTACGGGAGCCGTAATAGGCGCAAAGCCCGAAACAGTCACCTCGGAAAGTGAAAGTTCGTAGTCGAAGGGAATCCTCATCCCCTCGGTATTGAAAACAGATTCAAGTTCGATAATCATACACATTACCTCTCAACATACCCGAATATTATATTATCTAAAACCCTTTTTGTCAATATTAAATATAAAAAATCTTACCCAAAACATCAGTTTATAAAGGTACAATAATGGTAAATTTTTTACAAAATACACAGGGCAAAAAATAAGCCTTGTATCCGAAACCGAATACAAGGCATTTTTCAATTTACTCAGATTACCTTTGCGTTTGCAAAAAGAGCTTCGGGAAGCTTATCCTGATCTTCGGAAACTGTGAAGGTGAAGTTAACACCTGATTCCTCAGAAACCTTGCAAATTTTATTTATAAGTGCAGCAAACTCATCATAATCTCTGCCAACGATTTTGAATGTAGCGTCAACAAAAATGTCTGTTAAGTCGTGGTCCTGTGCGATAACGCCGCATACCATACCATAGAATGCGTCGCAGCCCTGGATATCGAATCTTTCTGTTTCGATAAGTCTTGCTTTGTGGGTTACCTCATAAGTAAGTAACGGGGATTTTTCGATGCAAACTACTGTTCCGTCGGAAGCTGCTACTGCCTCGTTAATGAGAGCAATAAGTTTTTTTGTTTTACCGGAACCTTTGTTGCCAATAATAAGTGAAACCATAATAATGTACCTCCGTTGTTTATTTCTCGCCTTTCGGCGTGATTTCTGAAATTAGTTTTTAACTTAAAGTCTTGCTTCAAGTGATTTTTTATGTTCCTCATAACCGGGCTTACCGAGAAGAGCGAACATATTCTTTTTGTAGCTTTCAACACCGGGCTGGTCGAAGGGGTTGATGCCTAAAATGTAGCCTGAAACTGCACAAGCCTTTTCAAGGAAGAATGCAAGATAACCGAAGTTATATTCATTCATCTCGTCAAGCTCAAGAATCATATTGGGCACCTTACCGTCGGTGTGAGCAAGCACGGTACCGAGGAAAGCCTTTTTGTTAACGTAGTCAACACTCTTGCCTGCTACGAAATTGAAGCCGTCACCGTTTTCGGGGTCAAGCTCAATAATAAGCTCATTTTTGGGTTTGTCAAACGTAACTACTGTTTCGAATAATAATCTTTCGCCGTCCTGAACGTACTGACCTAAAGAGTGAAGATCGGTTGAGAAGATAGCGGATGAGGGGTAAATACCCTTGCCGTCCTTACCCTCGCTTTCGCCGTAAAGCTGCTTGAACCACTCGTTCATAAGAGTGTAGTCAGGCTCGTAAGAAACCATCATTTCAACGGCTTTACCCTGACGGTAAAGAATATTACGCATTGCTGCGTATTTGTAACAGTCGTTGGTGTAAACGTCGCCCTCAGCGTAAGCGGAACGGGCATCTGCCGCACCCTTCATCATAAGGTCGATGTCGATACCTGCAACTGCAATGGGTAAAAGACCAACAGCGGTAAGAACTGAATATCTGCCGCCAACGTCATCGGGAATTACGAAGGTTTCGTAGCCCTCACGGTCGGATAACTCTTTAAGAGTACCGCGAGCCTTGTCGGTAGTGGCGTAAATTCTTTTGGCTGCTTCTTCCTTGCCGTATTTTTTCTCAAGTAAATTTTTGAAAACACGGAAGGCAATTGTGGGCTCAGTGGTTGTGCCCGATTTTGAAATAACGTTTACTGAAAAATCCTTGCCTTCGCAAAGGGCAACCGCTTCAGCAAGTGCGGAAGAAGAAAGTGTGTTACCTGCGAAAATAATCTGGGGCTTTTCAAGTAAGTTGCGGTTCTGTGATTTACAGAATTCAATAGCGGCTCTTGCGCCTAAATATGAGCCACCGATACCGATAACAACAAGCACGTCACTGTCGTCACGGATTTTTGCAGCAGCTTTTTTGATATTCTCAAACTCTTCTTTGTCGTAGTCAACGGGAAGGTCCAACCAACCTAAAAAGTCGTTGCCTGCCCCTGTACGTGAGTCAAGAAGATCAACAGCCGCTTTAACCTCGGGTGCGATATTGTCAACGTCTGATGAGTTAACAAAGCCCTCGAGATAACGGGTATTAAGTTTAAGTGACATTGGTTCATCTCCTATAGGGTTTAACGAAGAACTGTTACACAGTAAAAGTGTACCATTCTTTGCTAATATTTTACAATAAACTTATAATTTTTTCAATAGACTTTCTACACTTTCACAAAAAATCACAGTTTTTTTACGTTTTGTTAAAATATCGGGTGCATAAGTTGGTTATTTTTCTCATATTTCGTGTTGCTGACGGCACTAAGATTACTCTCGGCACGGCTTGAAACCGTAAAAGCCGCCCCAACAAGAGCGGTAACAAGCAAAATTATTATTGCAGAAACGGTGAATGCATTTAATAATCTGTTAAATTCCATATTATTTTTCGACCTCTTTATCTAACATTTTTACAAGTGCCTCCCCTATTAACTGAGCAGAATAAACCGCCTCCTCAAGGGTGTTGGCATCGGTTCCGAATTCAAGAAGCAACGAGCAGGGCGTCACGTCCATATTATATTTTCTGTTGCAAAAGAACAACGGTCGCATAAGCCCCTGTGCATTTTCCTCGGCAGTTTTTTGCAAATCAAGTGCGAACACAAGATTTTCTTGCCAAGAACCAAAGCCCTCTACCCCGTTACCCTCACAGCCCGAGATTATCATAACCTGCGCCGCCTTTTTGCCGTTCACGGTGGCGGTGGGCTTTATTTTTGTTCCGTTCTCGTAGTGGATTGCATCCCTGTGCACGTCAAGGGTTATCTGAATTTCGGGGTATTGCTCAAGGTATTTTTCAACGCTTACTCTTGAACGGGAGTAGGCACCGTTATAGGATTCATCGTAAATATTGCGGTCGTGAATGACCTTGTACCCTGCCGCCTCAAGGGTCTTGGTAAGCTCGTCACCCACACGTATCATATTTTTGGCTTTATCGGTTGTACGTGATACGTACTGATTGGAATACCACCCTAAATCAAGCATTTCGTAGCCCTCGGTGGAATGGGTATGGTATATAAGTATGCAGGGCTTATCCTTGGTTATTTTCTTATATGACGGGGCTTTATCAAGATAACTTTTAAGGGATATGCTTTTACCCGTTTTGTTATCCACCTCAACAACGCCGTAGGTGAGGGTCTTGGAGGTAGCGCCCATCTGTTGCTCCTTAATATCCCCGCTTTTCTTATAATTCTTATACTGTGCCTGAGCTTGTTGCTTTAGTGTTTCAATATCCGTGGGAGTGTTGCTGACGGAGTTCGCATAACCGCCACCCCCATAGCCCGAAACGGTAAAAACATTTTCTTCGGTAAATGCCCCGTTAGTACCCATAACGGCGTTAATCTCTGCACTATTGCAAATCTTATTAAAAAGCTCTGCCGTCACCTCACCGAAGAAGCCGCCGCCCGACACACTGCACACCAAAAGCACGGCACAAAGACCAAAAGAAAGCACACCCTTTAACCCGTTGCTACGACCCATTTTAACCACCTCCGTCACCTAAAAATTATGACGAAGGGTTAAATTTTATTACATAAGAGCGTACAATTCCTTTACACTTAACGTGGGTTGTAAAGCACAATTCAAGGCAAGTGCCAGAAGATACGAGGCATTTTTTACCATTAAATCAATATCCTTTGGCGCTACAATAAGACCCGACGCATTTTTCATCTGCTTTTTATCAATACTTTTTATATCCGCACCCGAAAGCTCGCAGGCAAGGGACAACGCATCAACCACCGTGGGAACTCCTATGGCAATAACGGGTACGCCAAGATAACCCTCGTCAATTCTTTTACGTGCATTACCTATACCCGAGCCCGGTGCAATGCCCGTGTCGGACATCTGCACAGTATTGCCGAGCCTTGAAACACTACCTGCCGCAAGGGCGTCAATGGTTATAACACAGTCGGGCTTTACGGTATCGCATATACTTTTTATATACTCACCCGATTCAATACCCGTTTGGCCCAAAACACCCGCAGAAACCGCACAGACGGGTCGAAGCTTTTCGTCAAAGCCCGCACTTTTACGTAATTCATCATCAATATGACGGGTTGCAAAAATCATTGATGCGGTCATAGGCCCCAAAGCGTCGGAAGTAATGCTCATATTACCCACACCTGCCACAAGGACGGTGCCGTTACCATTGGGAAGAAGCTTTTTGATACTATCCATAAGCGCCTGTAACCTACCGTCGGACACGGGTGCCTCGTGGGAAAAGGGGTTCATTTCAATAGTAATGTATCTGCCGATGCCCTTATCCAATTTCTGTGCCGCCAAAGACGACTCAATGTCAATCACTGTGGTTTTACATTCGTCGTTTTCGTATTCCTTTACCTTAACACCCTCAAGCCCCGTTTTTATCATTTCCTTACGCTCAAGCGCAAGGTCCGTTCTGAAATCCAAAGTATCACCTCAGAAATATTATCCCACTCACAGAATAATTTATAATCAAAATCATTGAAATACAGATTATAATGTGTTAAAATACTTCCCGAAATAAAGAAAAGGAAGTTTATTAAATGAAGCTTGGTATTGTTGGTTTACCTAACGTAGGTAAAAGTACACTTTTTAATGCACTTACAAATGCGGGTGCTCAGGCGGCTAACTATGCATTCTGTACCATTGAGCCCAACGTTGGCGTGGTAGCAGTTCCCGACAAGCGTCTTGATGCACTTTGCGATATGTATAACCCCGCTAAGGTTACACCCGCTACAATAGAATTTGTTGACATTGCAGGCCTTGTTAAGGGTGCTTCACAGGGCGAGGGTCTTGGTAACAAGTTCCTTTCACACATCCGTGAGGTTGACGCCATTATTCACGTTGTACGTTGCTTTGACAACGACGACATTATGCACGTTGACGGCTCCGTTGATCCCCAGCGTGACATTGAAACAATTAACCTTGAGCTTATTCTCTCCGATGCAGAAATTCTGCAGAGAAGAATTGACAGAACCACAAAGGCTATGAAGGGTGATAAAACACTTGCTTCCGAGCTTAAGGTTCTTGAAAGAGTACGCGAGGCACTTGATAACGGTATATGTGCAAGAGCTGTTGAGCTTACGGACGATGAAAAGGAAATCATCGACACAGTTGCTTTACTTACTGCAAAGCCCGTTATTTACGCTTGTAATATGAGCGAGGACGATTTCTCATCAAACATCGACGGCAATGCCCGTTACAACGCAGTTAAAGCCCTTGCCGCAGAGGAAGGCAGTCAGGTTCTTCCCATTTGTGCAGAGCTTGAAGCACAGATTGCAGAGCTTGACAAGGACGAAAAGGAAATGTTCCTTGGTGAGCTTGGTATTGAAACAGGCGGTCTTGACTTACTTATTGAAAGAAGCTACGACCTTTTAGGTCTTATGAGTTATCTTACCGCAGGTCAGCCCGAGGTAAGAGCCTGGACAATTAAGAAGGGCACAAAGGCTCCTCAGGCGGCAGGTAAAATCCACTTTGACTTTGAGCGTGGCTTCATCCGTGCGGAGGTCGTTTCCTTTGACGTGCTTATGGACTGCGGCTCAATGCAGGTTGCAAAAGAAAAAGGTCTTGTACGCTCCGAGGGTAAGGAATACGTAATGCAGGACGGCGACATAGTTCTTTTCAGATTTAACGTATAAGAAAACAAAAACAAGGACGGTATTGAAATTCAATCGAATTTCAATACCGTTGTTTTTTACAACCTTTTTTCGTCTTCTTCACGTTGTTTTTTTGAGTTGATTGCGAAAGGTATTCCAAAACCTGCACCACCACCTACAACCAGACCAATTAAAACAAATAACCACCAAAGAGGATTCTTGGATTCCTCTTCCTCAGTTTTTTCAGCTTTTATAACCTTCTTTTCAATTATTGTTTTCACCTCGGCAGTCTGCTCGTAGGTTTTGCCGAAGGTATCCTCGTAGGTTATTTTAACAGTACCGCTTACCTTGCCTATTTTATCATTATTAACACGGAGATTAGCCGTTGCGGTACCGCTTTCACCTGAGGGTATTTCCCCCACAAAGGCGCTTCCGCCGGATGAAAGACCCTCCACTTCAAAATCCACCTTGCAATTATAAAGGGGAGCTTTGCCCGTGTTCATAAGATTAATATTAACGCTGACCGTGTCATCCTGAACCACCTTTACCGGAAGTGTTACTCCATCAAAGCTAAGCTTAACAGGTTGTCTTACTTCCACACGCAAAATTGCATTTTCGGAATAGGGAGTGCCGTTTTTGTCCTCATACTCACAGGTAAGGCTTAATTTATGCACACCCACGGACGCGTTATGTGCAGTTTTCACGGTCACGTCCCAGGTATAGGTGCTACCCGCACTTATGTGCGAAACATACTTCGTCCCCAATCCCTCGGGGCATATTTCATCCCCATCCTCACCAATGGTTAGCTTCATATTCTTTACGGCTTTTGAATTATGGGTGTTTTTAAAGCTGACGGTGATAACACCGTCTTTTTCGGGAGTAAGGTAACCGCCCTGCACACTGTAGCCCGTTACCATAAGCCGAGGTTGTGACATATCCTCGGTAACCTCAGGGATTTTTTCCTGTGTTTTTTTATCATCTGCCTTGGTGGGCTTTTGGGTTTCTTTTTCTGCTTTTGATGTTGCGGCTTCGGTGGTTACTTCAGTTGTTACCGTTGTGGCTTCAGTTACATCACCGCTTTCATCCGCCGCAAAACAAGGCAGTAAGCACATCATAAGGCAAAGTATAAATACAAATAATTTTTTCATATAATCACCTACTTTATCAATCACCGCGAAATTACAACTCTCTTATATTTTCCACAATACTGTTTTTCATTTCTTTACGGATTTTCAGACTTACACTCAAGGAGCATACGGCAAAGAGTACTACACCGAACGCAAGTGTCACCCATGGATTGAACACCATATTACTCATAAGGGCTTTAATATCGGGCATAGGCATTAACGAAAGAATAAGGTAGCTTATTCCGAACAAACCGAATCCTATTCCGAAGCCCCATTTAAACATTGAGAAAAGCTGAAGAATATACGAAAGTGTAATTTCTTTTTTATTGGCACCTACAGCTCTGAGTGTTCCGATTTTCCTTTTATCCTCTTTGATATTGGAGGAAAGCGTATTGTTAATAATGCTTCCGCTGATTGTGTAGAAAAGTATCATAATCGAACACACAAGAAGAATACTGTTTTTTATAGTTTCCTTCTGCTCTATCTGAATTTCATAATTGGATTGATAGTGACCGTCATCAACACAATCGGCAACGGATTTGAGAATTGCTTTCACTTCTTCGTCCGTTTCCTCGGTACACTCAGCCTTAAGGTCAAAATATATTTCCTTATACTTGGCACGGGGAGAGAAATGTTCCATTCCTTGTACGGTTGTAACAATACCCCAATCGCTGTATTTAGGTATTGCAGTTTCATCCATAAAATCAATAACCGCACCGATTTCCACCTGCTTGTTTGTTACATCAACATCCTCTTTGGTAACAAGCGGTTCACCGTTAACATCAAAATTAGTGTTATTGGTTTCGGCATATATAAGGCTTAAATCAAGCTTCTGACCTGCCTCGTAGTCTGATTTTTCGGATGCAATTATTTCGACCTGCTCGCCCCTGTCAACTGCATACTGAATATTCTCTTTATTATCATAGGTGTTTAAGGATGAGCCGTACTCATTAGTTCTTCTTACAAGATACATTTCCTTAGGTGCGTAAACAATAACCTGTTCACCGCTATTGAGCTTATTTATATCAATCTTTCCGTCATAGACGTACCTGTTAAGCTCCTCTATAAATTCATCGTCAAGTGCTATTATTTCGGTATCGAGAAACTCACCCTTATACTCTGCGGCATTTTTTATATCCGTATATTCGGGAGGACGGTCGTATTTTATAAGACTTCTGTAATTATCCTCATTTATATCCGAAAGCTCGGATGTTTCAGGAACCTTTGAATACTCCAAGCCTGCAATAAACTTATAATTTGAAAGAGAATCAAAATCCGAAACAAGCATATTAATCTTTGCATTTTTGTAACCGTAGGCAGAGCGTATGTTTTCATTAAGTAAAACCGTCTGCTTATGGTTCTCGGTAAAACCGTTATTAGAGGATGGATAATTTACCGCGTAACCGCCCGTCCAGCTTGAAAGACTGAGGCAATAGTCGTAATCCTCTTTGTAAATGTCACCTATTGAATACGTAAAAACCGACATAATATAAGATGAGGCAACAATTGTAATTACAAGAAAGATGCTGACAAAAACCTGCTTTCTTTTGGATATGGTCAAATCCCTTTTTGCAAGAAGCTTGTGTACGGTAAATTGCTTCTGCGGACAAATTTTTTTATTCTTAAGCTTTCTTGCGGTTTCAATGTTTCTTATTGCCTGCATAGGTGTAACCCTTGACGCGGCAAATATAGGTATAAGCGATGCTAAAACAACACACAACAGGCTGAAGGCACCGCAAACAAGAAGCACCCATATATTGGGCTCAAAAAAGGCTTCGTCAAAAATATTGTTTACAATTACCCTTACACCGAAGTAGGAAATAAGCAGGCTCACGGGTACACAAACCACACCGAGAAGTATCGCTTCGCGAAGAAACAAAGTGACAATCTGTTTTTTGGTAGCACCCACGGCTCTGTACAAGCCTATTTGCTTTTTACGTTCCTTTAAATTGGTGGTAAAGGCATTTATAATTCCCATTGAGGACGCTAATAAAAGTATTACTGCCACTACAAGAATATAAACAAAGGACAGGGATTCATCAACATTCAGGGCAAGACCCTCATTATAGGTAAAGACAATTGAGGATGAAAGCTCGGGCTCGTCACTAAACAGACCCCATACCTCGTTATAGCCCTTATCGGTTACCTGTGCGTAGCAAATTATATTTTCTTTACCGCCCAAATCCACCTGCTCATATTCACTGACAAATGCCGAGGGTATATTGGCTTTATCATCAAAGCTTATTGCGATATTTGATCTTTTATCCCTCAGAATACCCGATAAAACATAGGTTTTCTCTTTAACCTCGGGCATCAGCTCGTCATCGTTCTGGGTCTGAAACTTAAGTGTGATTTTATCACCGGGCTTTGCGGTTATGCCAAGCTGCAAAAGGGTGGTCTGCTCTATGGCAATTTCGCCCTTTTTCTCGGGGTATGCTCCGCTTAAGAGTATGGGATTTACAAGCTCCTTTGAAATTTTATCCAGCTTTGCAACGGAAGTACCGCTGAGCCTGTCTTCGGAATCGGTAAAAGCAAAGCCGACAACGTAGCCCATACCTATTGTTTCAAAAGAATCGGATTGTTGCATATTACCGAAAACTCTTTCCTCGTAATCGGAGCACATTATATCGTACAAGCCCTTATCGGCTTTTGTTTGCTCCTGCGAGGTTGTGTATGCACTGAAAGCAAAATAAATTATGCTTGATGAAAAAACCATTGAAAGAACAATGCCTAAAATCATTAAGACGTACCGTTTTTTACGATGCTTCAGGTTTCCTAATGCAATGGAATTAAAGGTTAACTTTCTTTTTTTCATTACACTTTACACCTCCGCATTTTTACTGTCGGAAACAACTGAGCCGTCTTCGATCCTTATAACTCTGTCCGCCTGCTCGGCAACGTGTAAATCGTGAGTAACAAGAATAAGGGTTACGCCTAATTCTTTACTTACATATTTGAGAAGTGAAAGCACCTCTCTGCCGCTTTTACCGTCAAGGTTTCCCGTCGGTTCATCGGCAAAAAGGATTGAAGGCTTATTTGCAAGTGCTCTTGCAATAGCAATTCGTTGCTGCTGACCGCCCGAAAGTGCCGAGGGAAGATGTGAAAGTCTTTCTTCAATTCCGAGTATATTGATAATTTTTTTAAGATACTCTTCATCGGGTTTCTTTTTATCAAGCATAACGGGAAGTAAAATGTTTTCATAGCCTGTTAACTCTTCCACAAGGTTATATGCCTGAAAAACAAAACCGAAACGCCTTCTTCTTAGGATTGAAAGCTGATTATCATTATATTTTTTCAAGCTTTCACCGTTATATATAACCTCACCTGCCGTAGCGTTTTCAAGGCTGCTCAAAACGTGCAGGAAGGTTGACTTGCCCGAACCCGAGGGACCTGTTATAGCACAGAACTCCCCTTTTTCAAATTCAAGTGAAACATCATTGAGAGCTACAACTGTATTTTCACCGCTTAAATATTCCTTTGTGAGGTTTTTGCATTCGATAATATTCATATAAAACGCTCCTTTAAACTTGATTTTGTGAATAATAATCCTCTATGTTTGTATTGTAAAACAACAATCTTAATTTTAAGTGACTTTTATCTTAAGATTTCGTAAGATTGCAAAAACTCTCCCTTTGTAAAATCAAAGAGAGAGTTTTCTCGTGCCATCAGGCACATATCGCACCGAAGGCATATCGCATCGTCAGATATATCGCAAATCCGCAAGGATTTATATCGCAGTACTGTTTATTTTTGATTATTTTTTGCAGTCGTTATTGATGCTATAAGCTTTCTTCGAATTGTACCGCACTTATTATTAAGCTCCTTATATACTCCAGCATCCAACGATTTCACTTTATAAAGAACTTCAAGCCAATACTCAGTTTCATATGTTTCTTTTAAAGCTATTTCCATTTTATGTATGAAATCAGCACGACTTTGAGCGTATTTGGCTTCGTGGGAATTTGCACCTATAGATGAACATGCCCTCAGAAGTTGATTAACATAAACACTTCGTCCTTTTATATTATCGCAAACTGTTGTTATTTCAACTGTTAGCTCTATTGCTAATTCCTTGATTGTTTTGTTATCCATAAACATCCCTTTCTGCGATATATTTTGTTTACACAAAATGCGATATAATCGACATATTGCCGATTGCGATATATTTGCTTTGCAAATGCGATATGATATAAATCCTTGTTATCTCGTGCCGTAAGGCACATATCGCACCGAAAGTATATCGCATCAACAGATATATCGCAAATCCGCTAGGATTTATATCGCTGCCAAGTTATACTTGGCAATCAAATAGCCTGATATCCATCAATATGCGGGAAGCACATTATAATATCAAGACCCTTTGCTGAATTCACGGCACTTATGGTTCCGTGGTGCTTTTCAACAATCGCTTTTGTTATAGCAAGACCGATTCCTGCACTTTGGGGCTTGGCATTCTGAGTTCTGTGAAATCTTCTGAAAAGCTTTTCCAAATCCCCTTCGCCCACACCACCGCCGTTATCCCTGACGGTAAGCATTGTTGATTTTTCGGTTTGTTCGATTATAATTTCAATTTCTCCGTCAGTATCGGTATGCTCGCAGGAATTTTTAATAACGTTGCTCAGAGCCTCGCCCAGCCACTCCCTGTCGCAACGCATTTTGCCGTTACCCTTAACAGTAATAGCCTTACACTTGTACATTGATTTGAAATCGTAGACTATACTGTTGACTAAATCGCTTACCTCACAAGTCTGAAAGTTCATTGCAAACACATCGGTTTTGAGTTTTTGAAGTCGCAAAAGCTTTGCAATTAAATCCTCAGTTTTACCGATTAACTGCAATTCCCTTTCCGTATGCTCCGAGGGATTACGTGAATTATCCATTTCAACGTACAGACGAAGTCCCGCAAGAGGTGTTTTAAGCTGGTGGGAAACATCTGCAATAAAATCCGAGTTTTTCCGTATTTCAAGCTCTGTATTATGTCTTTCAAGCTCCAGGGCATTCTCTAAATCACAAACGGAATTCTGCAGAATTGCAAAGCCGTTATCCTTTGTACTGAATTTTGTTAATTCGCCCTTTTCCAAATATTCGGCAATACTGTCCGACAGTTTTCGGGTATCTTTTTTTCTTTTAAAAAGTACCGCCGATAATACAATTACGGTAACCGAAAGACTTGACGCTATCACCGTCAATGCAATTTCAAGTCCTGTCATTTGGCACCTTCCCATCTGTAGCCGATGCCACGCACCGTAACAATATGCTCCGTTCCGATTTTTTCACGAAGTCGGCTTATATGGACGGAAAGAGTGTTGTCATCAATAAACGCACCACCCTCGTCCCATATATTTTCAAGCAGAATATTCCTTGTAACAATTACACCGTTGTTCCGCACAAGGGTTGATAAAATCTGAAATTCGGTGGGCGTAAGAAAAACAACCTCACCCGATTTTTTTACGGTCATTGTATTAACGTCAATAACTATATCGTCACAACTGAAAACCGTAGCCCCGGCACGTCTTAAAAGAGCCCTTATCCTTGAAAGAAGCTCAAGAAGCTTAAAGGGCTTGGTAACATAATCGTCCGCACCTGCATCAAGCCCACGGACAATCTGCACTTCATCATCACAAGCGGTTAAAAACAGTACGGGCACATCTTTGTTTTTTTCGCGAATGAAGCCACACATATCAAAGCCGTTACCGTCAGGAAGCATCACATCAAGGATTATAAGGTTAAAGCTTTCTTTAAGAAAGCTTGCCTTTGCAGCCTCTATGGTACCTGCAGTAACAACATCGTACCC
>JAFYLQ010000009.1 GCA_017550105.1 Clostridia bacterium
ACGGAGCCGAACATAGTGGCTCCGCCAACACCCAATGCGGTGAGTAAAACAATTTTCATAATATCACCATTAATTATTTAAAATAAAACTGAGTAATGCCTCGCACCCTTCAAGCACGTCCTTATACGTGGTGTTAAAATCCCCCGTATACCAAGGGTCAGCAACGTCATCAGAGCGTCCTGCAAAGCTCAGAAGCTTATAAACCTTACCCTCAGGGTCGCCCATTAATATTCTATGCATATTACGGATATTTGCTCCGTCCATACCCACAAAATAGTCGTATTTGTCGTAGTCATTTGCCTTTAACTGAACGGCACGCTTGCCGTCACAGTTAATGCCGTGTGCATTTAAAACACCCTTGGCAGGAGGATAAACCGGGTTACCCACACCGTTCCAAATCTCCTCGGTGCTTGTGGCAGAGGACGAAACGTAAAACCTGTCACCAAGTCCCTTTTTATTTATCAAATCCCTAAAAACAAACTCCGCCATAGGGCTTCTGCAAATATTACCGTGGCACACGAACATAACACGAATCATATAATCACACCCACTCAAAACTGTAACCGTCAGAGCCTAATTCAAAATGATATTTAACAATACCTAAATCCATTTTTGAATAGGGACCAAAAAGTGCCTTAGCTTTAACCTTGTTTTTATCAACTAACTCAAAATAAAATTTTTGCTGATTCATAGCAGTAGGAGCCGTCAAGGCGCCCGCCATTGCACCCTTGAACCACTCGGGCATTTCACCCTTACACCCGCACAAATCCTCAAGGGGCTTGTTTTTATGGGGTCTGCCCTGATGTATACCGTAGCCGAGGGATATAACAATATAAAATTTTTCGCCCTTATTAAGGGTGTATTTCACCTTACCCTTGCTATAGGTAAGGGCAACCCAACAGGAATTAACACCAATTGACTGACAAAAAAGCACAAGCCTTTCACCAAAGTAGCCTATATCCTCGTCACGGTGCTTCTGACCAATGCACACAATGTAATCGGTGCAACCGCTGAAATGACCGTATGATGCCATTTTACCCGTAAAAGCCTCGGGCTCGTTGGTAACAAGACTGAACCTCAACCCGCTTTGAGTATTAACCCTTTCAATTTCACTGTTAATCAATTCAACGTGTGATTGACTCAACGGCTCGTCCGTATATCTACGAACAGAATTACGCTCAAACATAGCCTTTTTAATATCCATAAAGCACCTCGGCTCACTTAAAATTAATTTACCCCTTCATTGTATCACACTTTTTAACAGATTAACATATTGTATAAGAAATTTTTATATGTTATACTTACTGAAATGTGACAAATAACGACAAAATAAGCTTTAGTGGTGATTAACTATGAATAAAATCCGTTTTGGTATTGTGGGGCCGGGTAACATTGCCCACAGATTCGCAAATGCAATCAAAAACGTACCCAATGCAGAACTTACTGCAGTGGCATCCCGCAGTATGGATAATGCAAACCGATTTGCCGATGAATTTAATATCCCCTACAGATTTGAGGGCTACGAAAATATGGCTAAATCCGACGTAATTGACGCGGTTTACGTATCCGTGCCCCACTCAGGTCACGCCGAAAATGCAATTATGTTTTTAAATCACGGCAAGCACGTGCTTTCAGAAAAGCCCCTTGCAGTAAACGCCCGTGAGGTTCAGGCTATGATTGATGCATCACGTAAGAACAATTGCTTTCTTATGGAGGGTATGTGGGCTCGATTCGTGCCCGGTACACTTAAGCTTCACGAAATAGTTAACAGTGGGGTTTTAGGCGAATTAAAGGGTGCCGAGGGTAAATTCTGCTATTGCTTCGACGAGGACGAAATGGACCACCACGCTTTAAAGGTCGAAAACGGCGGTGGCTCACTTCTTGACGTAGGTTGCTATTGCCTTTATTTTTCAAGCTGGTACCTTGGTAACGAGGTAGAAAGAATTTCTGCAGAAGCCGAAAGCTTTAACGGTGTTGACAGTCACCTTTGCACCCTGATTAAATATAAATCAGGTGCCATAGCTGACCTTTCAAGTGCAGTTTTACTCAGAAAAAACGGTGGCGGTTACCTTTACGGAACAAAGGGCTACGCTCAGCTTGACCGTTGCTACGCCCCCCAGAGCATCAAAATCAAAATATATGACGGTGACGAAACTCAATACACCTGCCCCTATATGGGCAACGGCTTTGAGGAGCAGATAATTCACGCTTGTGAATGTATAAACAAGGGTCTTACCCAAAGCCCCGTAAACACATTCGAGCAATCACTATTTATTGCAAAACAAATGGATGAAATCAGAAAACTGACAGGCATTGTTTACCCGCAGGATTTAAAATAAGAGGTTTATATGATAACAATTCTTGCTGTAATTTACGTTGTTTTTATTTCGCTCGGGCTACCCGACTCGCTTTTCGGTGTGGCTTGGCCCGTTGTTCACAAGGAGTTTATGGTTGCCGAAAGCTTCGCTTCACTTTATAGCATTATAACGGGTGTTTGCACCGGTGGTATAAGCCTTATTGCAGGTACTTTGATTAGAAAATTCGGTACACCAAGGGTAACCCTTGTGTCCGTAATCCTTACCGCCTGCGGTCTTTTAGGCGTCAGCTTTGCACCCAATATCGTCGTAATGATGATTTGCACGGTAATTATGGGCTACGGTGCAGGTGCCATTGACACGGCGTTAAATAACTACATATCCCTTCATTACGAAGCACGTCATATGAGCTGGCTTCACTGCTTCTGGGGTGTGGGCGTTACCGTAAGCCCCTTAATTATGTCAGTTTTTCTTAACGGTGAAACAGGCAACTGGCGTGTGGGATACAGAGTTATTGCAATTATTCAGTTCTGCATTGCCTTCTTGGTTCTTTTATCATTAAAAAAATGGTTGAAGCACGACAAGACATCTACAAATGAACCCGAGCAAGCAACCCCGAAAACCGAAAAGCACAGTGTTTTAGAGGTCTTTAAAATAAAAGGCGTTATCACAAGCGTCCTTTCACAGGGTCTTTACTGCAGTATGGAGTTTTTAATCGGCACCTGGGGTGCAAGCTTTCTTGTAAACTCTCACGGCATAGCACCTGACGTTGCTGCAAAATGGGTTTCTCTTTACTTTGGCGGAATAATGGTCGGCAGGTTAATTTCGGGCTTTATTTCATTAAAGGCAAACGACGACACGTTAATACGTGGCGGTATCGTAACGGCATTTTTCGGCATATTATTACTTGCCCTGCCTTTTGGTAATATTTCTTGTTGTGGGCTTTTACTTATCGGTGTTGGCTTCGGACCAATATTCCCGAGCATTCTCCATAGCGTTCCCGAGCGCTTCGGCAAGGAATTTTCTGCCGATTTAACGGGCTTTCATATGGGTGGTGCATACGGCATAGGCTTTGCCGTGCAATTAGCTTTCGGCTACGTTGCAACCGCCACAACCTTTAATATTACCCCCTACGTGCTATTGACACTTATCATTCTTTTGTTTATTATAAATGAAGTAACTTTAAAGCTTATCAAATCGAGGAAGTCAAATGAAAACAGCGTTAATTCTTGAAGGCGGCGGTATGAAGGCTCTGTATACCGCAGGCGTTATTGATGTATTAGTACAAAATAACATCGAAACCGATATTGCCGCAGGTGTTTCGTCAGGTGCACTTTTCGGCACCAACTACAAGGCAAAGCAAATCGGCAGAATACTTAGATATAACCTTAAATACACTGCAAACAGTGAACGTCTTGGTTTAAAATCCTTACTCAAAACAGGCAACGTTATGAACAAGGAGTTTTATTTTCACGATATCCCCTACGAGCTTGACGTAATGGATGCCGACACCTATCACAATTGCAAGACCGAGTTTTATGCAGTTGTTACTAACCTAAAAACAGGATGCGCAGAATACAAAAACATCAACGACCTTTATAATGACGACTGTGTTGAATACCTGAGGGCTTCAGGCTCGTTGCCATTTCTTTCAAAGCCCGTTTACGTTGACGGTACCCCCTACCTTGACGGCGGTGTTGTGGACAGTATACCCGTAAAGCACTTTATCGAAATGGGATACGATAAAATAATCGTTGTTCTTACAAAAACCAAGGATTTCAGACCCCATATGAAAATCCCCTTTGCAAAGATTATTTACCATAAATACCCAAATTTTGCAAAGGTGTTAAAATACAGAAATTGCGGTTACACCGAGCAATGCGAATACGTGGACAAGCTCGAGGAAGAAAACAAGGTGCTTGTTATAAGACCATCAAAGGATTTAAAGGTCGGTACCCTTGAAAGAGACAAAGAAAAATTGCAAGAAATGTATGACCTTGGTATTTCAGACTGCAACAAAATGCTAAAAGAAATCAAAAACTATCTCGCTGTTTAAGTGAGATAGTTTTTTTAGTTATATTAAATTTAATTCTTCTTTTTTCTGTCGTGTATTATCATACCCACAACGGCAAAGCCCATCTGAATAAGGTGTGTAATAAGCACGATAAAGTTACCCGAAACAACGTCGTATGTGCACCACATAAGCATATTCATAACGTTCCAGAAGCGGTATTTTGCACCGTTCTTCTGACCGATGCACATAACAAATGCAAGGCAACCCGCAATAGCAAGAACACAAAGCACAACCTGAATGGGCACAAGGCTTATTCCGCCCTCAAAATTGACCATATTCTTGAAGTTAACCGCAATATTGACACCGATAAAGGCTAAGCCGTAAAACGCTACCAACGGGCGAGGAACGGGCTTATTTTTGCTATCAAACAGGAAGTTGACAATTGAAAAAACTGCACCCAACAGGCACGAAGCCGCACCGTTAATACCCTGCCCCTGCAAAAAGTATCCGATTGCAACAAAGGCATTGCTTAAAAAGGCAAGAATGAGTATAAGCTTCATACTCTTACCCTTCAACAGGTACGAGGCAATAATTGCACCCATACCAAGAAAAACAAAAATAGAACCAAGGGGCTCAGCGACTATACCTGCAATATAATCTAAAAACATTTCTTTCATAATAATCTCCTAACAAAAAACTTTGGGTATTATAGCACACAAAAACATTAAGTGCAAGATTAAACCGAGAAATGTTTTAAATATATGGGGTTTGTTTTTAAGAGGTAATAAAATCAATGCGAAGCATTGTATATCATCAATTCCGCAGGAATTGCATATCATCAAAACGAAGTTTTGTATATCATCAAGCCGACAGAATACACACCTAAAGGTGTGATGAGATGCAACACGGCACAGCCGTGTTGATGATATACACGCTAAAGCGTGATGATATGCCAAGCCTGTCGGCTTGGATAAAAAAATTAAGGACTTCATAAGAAGTCCTTAATTTTTTGGAGGCGACAATCAGATTTGAACTGATGAATCAGGGTGTTGCAGACCCACGCCTTACCACTTGGCTATGTCGCCATATTAAAAAAATGGAGCGGATGACGAGGCTCGAACTCGCTACCTCCAC
>JAFYLQ010000010.1 GCA_017550105.1 Clostridia bacterium
TTTCATTCACATAATCGTCAATCATTTTAAGGATTGTTGCGTGAATATCTGCACCGTCGAGCACCTTGTTACGCTGACCATAGATAACTTCTCTTTGCTTATTCATAACATCGTCGAAACGAAGAACATTACGACGCATTGCAAAGTTATTGCCTTCAACCTTTTTCTGTGCACCTTCGATTGTGCTTGTAAACATTTTTGCTTCAACGGGCATATCACCGATGCTCTTGAATGCATTAAGGGTGTTATAGAAACGGTCACCTGCGAAAAGTCTTAAAAGGTCATCCTCTGCTGAAAGGTAGAAGCGGCTTTCACCGGGGTCACCCTGACGTCCCGAACGACCGCGGAGCTGGTTGTCAATACGTCTTGATTCGTGACGCTCAGTACCGATAATGTAAAGACCGCCTGCGGCTCTTACCTTTTCGGCTTCGGCACTTGTTTGCTGTTTGTATTCTGCTTCAAGCTCACGGAAGGTTTTACGTGCATTGAGAATATCCTCGTTGTCGGTTTCTGCAAAGCCTGTTGCCTCTGCAATAAGCTCATCGTCAAAATCCATTTTCTTCATCTGGGCTTTTGCCATAAACTCGGGGTTACCGCCGAGGATGATGTCAGTACCACGACCTGCCATATTTGTGGCAATTGTAACTGCACCGTATTTACCTGCCTGAGCAACGATTTCTGCTTCCTTTTCGTGGAATTTAGCATTGAGAACCTCGTGCTTTATGCCACGTTTTTTAAGGAATCTTGAAAGCTTTTCGCTCTTTTCAATGTTAACAGTACCAACAAGAACGGGCTGACCCTTCTGGTGGCATTCAACTATTGTTTCAACAATTGCATTGAATTTTGCTTCCTCAGTTTTATAAAGAACGTCGTCGTTGTCCTTACGTGCAAGGGGCTTGTTAGTGGGGATTTCAACAACGTCAAGTGAGTAAATCTCCTGAAATTCTGAGCTTTCGGTCATAGCGGTACCCGTCATACCCGAGAGCTTTTTATAAAGACGGAAATAGTTCTGGAAGGTGATTGTGGCAAGGGTTTTGCTTTCGTGCTCAACCTTTACGCCCTCTTTTGCTTCAATAGCCTGATGAAGACCCTCGCTATAGCGTCTGCCCATCATAATACGGCCTGTGAACTCGTCAACAATAAGCACCTGACCGTCCTTTACAACGTAGTCAACGTCACGGTGCATTGTGCCGTGTGCCTTAAGAGCCTGATTAATATGGTGCTGAAGTGTGAGGTTTTCGGCATCCATAAGATTTTCGATATTAAATGCCGCCTCGGCTTTTGCAATACCTGTTTTGGTAAGGGTTGCGGTTTTTGCCTTTTCGTCAACAAGGTAGTCGCCGCCTGCCTCGGCAACGATGTCCTCGGCATTCATTTTGGAGTCAAGCTCTTTAACCTTAACCATCTTCAAACGTCTTACGAAGTCGTTTGTCATTCTGTATAAATCAGTTGAAGCATCGCCGATACCCGAAATAATAAGGGGTGTTCTTGCCTCGTCAATAAGGATGGAGTCAACCTCGTCCACAATTGCAAAGGCGTGACCTCGCTGAACACGTTGCTCGGCGTACATTACCATATTGTCACGAAGGTAGTCGAAGCCCATTTCGTTATTTGTGCCGAAGGTAATATCCGCACTGTAGGCTTCCTTTCGCTCGGCATTGGTTTTTTCGTGAATAATAAGACCGACCGTAAGACCCATAAAGCGGTAAAGCTTACCCATCCACTCAGAGTCACGCTTTGCAAGGTAGTCGTTTACTGTAACAATATGAACACCATTGCCTGAAAGTGCATTAAGGTAAGCGGGGAGGGTAGCCACAAGGGTTTTACCTTCACCGGTTTTCATTTCGGCAATACGACCCTGATGAAGAATGATACCACCTAAAATCTGTACGGGGTAGTGCTTCATACCGAGTACACGCCACGCAGCCTCACGGCAGGCGGCAAATGCCTCGGGAAGAATATCGTCAAGAGTTTCGCCCTTTTCAAGACGGGTTTTGAATTCGGGGGTTTTAGCCTGTAGTTGTTCGTCGGTGAGCTTTGAAAATTCCTCATCAAGAGAGAGAACCTTGTCCTTGATACCGTTGATTCTTTTAATCTCTTTAGTAGAATAGTCACCGAAAAGCTTTTTGAGTAAAGACATTTATATTTCGGTCCTTTCATAATAGAAAATTATACATATACAAAATACATTATATCACACTAATTCAGGCAATGCAATTTTTTTGTGATATTTAATTTTATATTTACATTTATCTCTAAAATTGCTACCATAAATACGTGAAAACAAAAAATATTTACAGAATTTTGCAACAAAATACAAAAATAAAAACTCTTATAAGCGGAGAGTAAAAAATTTGGAATTCATAATTCGTAATGTGTAATTATAAGGTCAAGCCGATTATAATTTGCATTTATATAGGATGTGATGAAATGGAAATTGACAATACCTTACTCGTTGAACGTTCAAAACAAGGTGACACAAAGGCTTTTTCACAGCTGTACTCTTATTATGCCGGGGATTTATTCCGTTTTGCCGTTTATATGATGGGCAATTCTCAGGACGCTGAGGATGCGGTACAGGAAGCGGTTGTTTCCGCTTGGTGCAATATACATAATCTAAAGGATGCCACGCTTTTTAAGGGGTGGATTTTCAAAATACTCTCCAACAGATGCAAAACCGACCTTATGAAGAAAAATAAAGCCCCCGACTTATTACCCGTTGAGGAGTATCAGTTTTTGCTAGAGGGGGACGATTTTTCATTCGACAGTACAGAGCTGAAAGAGGCGTTGGGCTCTCTTACACCGCCTGACGGACAAATTATTTTGCTTTCCGTAATAGGCGGATTTAAGAGCTACGAAATAGGGGAAATTTACGGAATTCCCCCTGCAACGGTACGCTCACGCCAGAAAAGAGCTCTTGAAAAATTGAAAGCCGTATTATCCTGAAGGGAGTGTTTGTATGAATAACAGTGAATTCAATGAAAAAGAATTAAACGAAGAATTCGGCAAAATAAACGAAAAATTAAAAGAAAACGAAAATATAACCTTACCCGACACCTTAAGCCCCGAAAACATAGCAAGACAGCTTGAGGGTGTACCCCAGACGGGTGTGCCGAAGGAGGTTAAAAGGACAAGTAAGCGTAAGATAAAAAAATATATAATCAGCTCCGTGGCAACTGCGGCGGCATTTGTAATTGCGGTAACCTCCGTTATGATAATAAAGCCCTGGGAAAAAGACCCTGTAAAGCCCGTAGCTCCTGCAAATCCTACGGTGAACGCAGAGGATTACACGGAAATTGAAAATATGTTTTCCGATTATTCCGATAAATATCAGAAATATCTGGCAAAGCAGAATTTTGACGATGTTATTGACTTTTTTGCAGGCGGATATTTTGAATATAAAGGCAGCGATGCAATAGTTATGGAGGATGCCCTTTCGGATTCGGATAGTGCTGTAAATGTAAACGGCAGTGCGGCACCCGAGGCAGGTAGCGGCTCCGCAGTTAATCAAACTACAACTGCAAATAAGGAATTCGGCAAAACCAACGAGCAGGTTGAGGGTGTAAGTGAAGCGGATATTATAAAAAATGACGGTAAATATTTATATGTGGTTGAGCCCTCCAATGCCGATTGGGGAGTTTTCTGGGAAAATATGAATGAGGAAACTGCGGACGATTTAGAAGAAACTACCGCAAGTGATGATGCTCAGAGCACCCCGAGTTACAACCCTAATGAAGAAATTATAACCGACCCTACCGAAAAGGTTGTTTTAGAAAAAAACAGCAAAGGTCTTCCAATTCTTCCATATGATTGTGCAATTGCGGTAATTGAGCCCGATGCTAACGGCAAAATGAAAAAGGTTGCTTCAATTAACGTGGCAAAGCCTCAGGATGAGGATATTTACTATATGGAAATTGCCGAGATGTACGTAAAAGGTAATGACCTCATAATAATTGCCAACTGTAATAAATTTGACGAGAATACTAAAAATTATAACAGATACTATGAATATTATTATGGGGCATACGATACGGATGTCATAATGGCAGCTTGCTTTGATATTTCAAACAAAACTGCACCCGTTGAAAAATGGCGTTTCTATCAGGACGGTGACTATATTTCATCACGTCTTATCGGCAATCAGTTTGTAGTGCTTTCAAGCTATTACGTTGATATTACGGAAGACGAGGAAACTGTAATCAGTAATTGTGTTCCCACCTTCGGGTACGACGATACCGAAATGAAAAGAATTGCCGCAAATGACGTGTGCGTGATGGGTGAAATAACCGACACAAGCTATCTTTTTGCCACCACCCTTGATATTGATGATAAAAACAGCGTAAAAAATCAGGCGGTTTTAGGTGCGGGAAGTGACGTTTACTGCACGACGGAAAACCTTTATGCCGTAAGCACAAGGTATAAAAACGAAGGTATCGTGGGCGAGGTTTTCGGTGTAACAACATACACCACGCAGGTCTACAAGTTTGACATAAGGAATTACAATATCAGCTACCTCGGTTGCGGTGAGGTTGATGGCTTTACCCTTAACCAGTTCAGTATTGACGAGTATAACGGTTATCTTCGTATTGCTACGTCTACAGGCAGTTGGGGTGAGGATATTTCAAACTACGTATACGTCCTTGACAAGGATTTGAACGTTGTGGGTAAAATTGAAGGTATTGCCAAGGGTGAAACAATAAAATCCGTTCGTTTTACGGGTGACACGGGCTACGTGGTAACCTTTGAGCAGACTGACCCTCTTTTCGTGATTGACTTGTCAGACCCAACAAAGCCTGAAATTAAGGGCGAGCTTAAAATCCCGGGCTTCTCAACATATCTTCACCCCGTAGGTGAAAATCTTGTTTTAGGTGTGGGTGTTGACGGTGACGAAAACGGACAGACCAACGGCTTAAAGGTCTCACTTTTTGATGTTTCCGACCCCACAAACCCCAAGGAAACCCATAAGGTAACAATACCCGCCTCAAATTCGGAGGGTTCTTACAGTTATGTAACCTCTGAGGCATATTCTACACACAAGGCACTTTGTTGGGATGACGCTACGAATACGATGTATATTCCTTACAAAAAAGGAACCGAGACGTGGTATTATACGAGCGATTCGTATTCCTTTAAAAACGTATCGGGTATTCTTGCGGTTAAAGTAAACGAGAATGAAAAAACTCTTGAAAAATCACAGAATTACACGGTGACAACTACCGACCATACATTGGAAAACGGCTTCAACCGTGCTACCTATATTGGTAATGTGATTTTCGGATATTCCTCATATGACTGTGAAATAGTTTCTTTCAATAAAGGCACACAGAAACAACTGGATATATTGGATATAGATTAAATACCAAAAGCGTTGCAGTTAATTTTATCTGCAACGCTTTATTTTTTTATATGTGTGTGATATACTTTACCTACTATAACTTTTTAGGGGTGTTTTTTGTGGCAGAAAATACTTTGAGTAAAAAAGATAATATTTTACAAGCGGTTAAATTTGCGTTGTTTTCCGTTTCTGCAGGTGTAATTCAGATTGTAACATTTACACTTTTAAACGAGCTGATACCCGACGTTCAGGGTAATAACGCTTTCACAAAATGGTTTTTTGAAAGTGAGTACGGTGCATACTACCTTGTGGCATTGGTTTTGTCAATTCTTTGGAATTTTACCGTAAACCGTAAATTCACCTTTAAGTCCGCAACAAATATACCCATAGCAATGCTTAAGGTTTTCGGCTTTTATTGCGTGTTTACTCCCGTTTCAACAATTTTAGGTGAAATCGTAACACCCAAAATTCCGTGGGAATTCGGCGAGTACATTGTTCTGGGTGTAACTATGGCTTGTAATATGGTTTCTGAGTTTTTGTTCTGCCGTTTTGTGGTTTACAAGGACAGTATGAACACCAATAATTCTGCTAAAAATAAATAAGGAAATAAAAATGACACAGAAAAATATAAACAGTACACGTATCTGCCTCGTTTCACGTAAGTGCGGCGGTTGTCAGTTGATGAATATGACCTACGAGGAGCAGTTGCGATATAAACAGGCTAAGGTTGTGAAGCTCCTTTCGGGTTTTCACAGGGTCAATTCCATAATCGGTATGGAAAAGCCCTTTCACTATCGCAACAAGGTTCAGGCGGCTTTCGGCAGAACACGTGGCGGTGAAATAATATCGGGTGTATATCAGTCAAGCACCCATAATATTGTAAAAACGGATAAATGCCTTATTGAAGACGAAAAGGCGGACGAAATTATTTTAACAATACGTAAGCTTGTTAAAAGCTTTAAACTTACGGTTTATGATGAGAAAAATTCGAGAGGCTTCCTTCGTCACGTCCTTGTAAAACGCGGTTTTTCAACTAACGAGATTATGGTTGTGCTTGTTACGGGTACATCCGTTTTCCCATCTAAAAATGCCTTTGTAAAAGAACTTTTGAAGCTTCATCCCGATATTACAACCATAGTACAGAATATAAATAATAAATTCACAAGTATGGTGCTGGGTGACAAAGAAACAGCGCTTTTCGGCAAGGGGTATATTGAGGATATACTCTGCGGTTGCCGTTTCAGAATTTCACCTAAATCATTTTATCAGATAAACCCCGTGCAGACCGAGGTGCTTTACGGCAAGGCGGTTGAATTTGCAGGTCTTACGGGCAAGGAGCGTGTAATAGATGCTTATTGCGGAATAGGTACTATCGGCATTGTTGCATCAAAAAGTGCAGGTGAAGTAATCGGCGTTGAGGTTAATCCCGATGCAGTACGTGATGCAAAGGTGAATGCCAAGATAAATGATATTGAAAACATCAGCTTTTACTGTGCGGATGCAGGGGAATTTATGGTTTCAATGAAGGAGCAGGGCGAAAAATGTGACGTTCTGTTTATGGACCCGCCCAGAGCAGGTAGCGATAAAAAGTTTTTGTCCTGTGCCCTCTCACTTGCCCCCGAAAAAATAGTGTATATTTCATGCAATCCCGAAACCCAGCAAAGAGATTTGTATTTTTTAACAAAAAACGGATATAAAGTAAAGAAAATCCAACCAGTTGATATGTTCCCGTATACAAATCATGTGGAAACGATAGTGATGCTTATAAAATGATTTGCCTTTGGCATGATTTGAGTTTTGAACTTATGAATCATGTTAAGACGGTATGTCTGCTTTCAAGGAAGTAGATTTGATTTGAGGTAAGATAGTGTAGAGAAATGTCATAGGAAAAGTTTGCAGATGGTGTGTTTATGAATAAAGTAATTGAAGAAAGTTTTGTAAATAGCTATATCATAAAAAATAGACGTGAACGTCTTTTGTTTGAGTTGTGGGGGAAAAAGCGCGAGGATGGAATTGGTCGGTTTTGTCATGGGGCGGACACTCTTATAGATACTTCTAAAATCAAACTCAAAGGGCAATACATCTTAACAGAGTTGAGAGATATGGTTGCCGCAACAAAAAGTCGAAAGTGTTACGTTATTTCTTTTTTTGAAGAGTTAGATGGAAAGGAATTTAATAAGGATGAGGTACTGGACCTTATAATAGGTTGCGGTATGCCATCAATTGCAGTTTTTGATGATTTTGCTATTATTGAAACGGAGCAAGAACAAGGACCGGCAATTAAGTATTTGCTTCAAAAATAATTAATCATTGTTTTTAAATTAAAGCGATTATAAAAAATCTTTGATTTGTAAAAACCTTATATCTAAAAAAATCTTGACTGCAAAAAAATATAGTAATAAAATAATTATCGTATTTTTGAATTTCCCTGAATGGAGTGATAACTATGATTAAAATTGGTCTTCATGGCTACGGCAATATTGCAAAGGGCGTTGAATGTGCCGTAAAACAGAATGAGGATATGGAGGTAACCTGTGTTTTTACAAGACGTGACCCCGAAACCGTCAAAACAATTTCAGGTGCCCCTGTGTACAGAGTTGATGATATTTTAAACCATAAGGACGATATTGACGTGCTTATTATGTGTGGCGGCAGTGCTACGGATTTACCCGAGCAGACTCCTGCAATGGCAAAGCATTTTAACGTTGTTGACAGCTTTGATACCCACAAAAAAATACCCGAGCACTTTGCAAACGTTGATGCCGCAGCAAAGGAAAGCGGTAAAATCGGTGTGATTTCCGTTGGTTGGGACCCGGGTATGTTCTCGCTCAACAGACTTTACGGCAGCTGCATTCTTAAGGATGGTGCAGATTACACCTTCTGGGGCAAGGGCGTAAGTCAGGGGCACTCGGACGCTATCAGACGTGTTGAGGGCGTTATTGATGCAAGACAGTATACTATCCCTGTTGAAGAAGCCCTTGATGCCGTAAGAAGCGGCTCACAGCCCCAGCTTACCACAAGGCAGAAGCACACAAGAGAATGCTTTGTTGTTGCCGAAGAGGGTGCAGACCTTAAGAGAATCGAAAATGAAATAGTTACAATGAAGAACTATTTTGACGAGTACGATACAACTGTTAATTTCATTTCTCAGGAGGAGCTCGACCGTGACCATAAGGGTATTCCCCACGGTGGTTTTGTTATAAGAACAGGTAAAACAGGTCAGAATCTTGAGCATAACAACGTTATAGAATACAGCCTCAAGCTTGATTCTAACCCTGAGTTTACCGCAAGTGTTATTGTTGCATATGCAAGAGCCGCCTACAGACTTAATAAAGAGGGCTTCAGCGGCTGTAAAACAGTATTTGATATTGCACCTGCATACCTTTCTGATAAAAGCGGCGAAGAACTCAGAAAAATCATGTTATAAAGGTGATTTGAATGTCTGAACTTTATAATTCTATTTGTATATCATCAGTTAAAAATACTGCCTTGAAGCTTTTTGGTATTGATGAAAATCCCGATTGCGAAAAGGTGAACCCCATAGTGGATGCTCTTGCAAACCAAAAATTAGATGGTGCAAAATGCGACAGAGTGATTTTTTATAATCCCGATGCGGTAGCCCTGTGGCTTTATCAGAAATATACCGATAAATTTGCCGATGCAATTCTTCACTCGGATATATCCGTGCCCATGCTTTCTGTTATGCCAAGTGTAACTCCCGTTTGCTTTGCTTCAATGTACACGGGTGTAATGCCCGACGTTCACGGTATCAAGCGCTACGAAAAGCCCGTGCTTAAAACCGAAACGATATTCGATAGCTTTATAAATGCGGGTAAGAAATGCGCGATAGTTTCAACCTCGGGTGACAGTATTTCAAAAATATTTCTCGAAAGGGAAATAGATTATTTTATCTATGATACCCCCGAAGAGGTCAACGAAAAAGCAATGAGCCTTATTGACGAGGATAATTATGATTTGTTGGTTATCTACAACGGCAATTACGACGGCACAATGCACAAAACGGGTCCCGAAGCCCCTGAGGCTATGGCGGCACTTGATATGAATCTTGACTTTTATTGTAAAATGGTTGATACAATAAAAGAAAAATGGAAAAATCACAATATCCTTTACGGCTTTATGCCCGACCACGGTTGTCACGAAATCGACGGTGATTGCGGCGGTCACGGACTTGATATGGAAGAGGATATGAACGTAATTCATTTTTACGGAATTATTAAAAACGTCTGAGCCACGGCTCAGGCGTTTTTTAATGCGTAATTCGGAACGCGTAATGCGTAATTAAATGGGCACTTCGTGCCGATTATAGATTGAGTAGTTGTAACACGAAAGCTTATCATCCCTGTCTGCCTTGGCGGATAGGGAGGGGGACACCGCCGTAGGTGGGGTGGTGGGTAGTTCACTTTAGGTTAGTCTTCTGCTGGATAAAACAATGGATTACTGTAGGGGTCAGGCTCGCCTGACCCGTTTATTTTGTCGTAAACTTTTTCTTTTCGGGCTAGGCAAGCCTAGCCCCTACGGTGAGCGGCTGTTCTATCCGACCACATTGTAAGGTACGCACCTGTGCGTACCGCTGAGATTGTATGATTTATACAAACAAACGGATGTTTGGAACATTTATGAGAAGCATATTCCACAAACCTGAATATTTTTCAAAAAAACTCTTTACTTTAGCACGTTAAAGTGCTAAAATACCACCACAAAATAAAAAGCGGTGTATTTCCGCTATGGAGGAAACAATTATGAGTAAGAAAATTTTAGCTATCGTAATGAGCATCGTTCTCGTTTGCGGCGTTGTTTGTGCATTTGCTGCTTGCGGTAAGAATGCAGAAACAAATGATGGTACAACAGAAGCTCCCGCAGCTGCATCAGACCTTGCATATATCAAGGAAAACGGCAAAATGATTATCGGTATCACAGAATATGCACCCATGAACTACTACGAAGGTGACAAGCTTGTTGGTTTTGATACAGAGTTTGCTGAAGCAGTTTGCGAAAAGCTCGGCGTTGAAGCAGAATTCTTCATCATTGCTGACTGGGGTATGAAGGTTAACGAGCTTGACGCTAAAACAATCGACTGTGTATGGAACGGTATGACAATTACTGACGAGCTCAAAGGTGCTATGTCAATCAGCGATCCCTACGTTGTTAACGCTCAGGTAATCGTAACAAAGGCTGAAAATGCAGAAAAGTACAAAACTGCCGAAGATTTAAAGGGCGCAACAGTTGCTGTTGAAAGCGGTTCAGCAGGTGAAGAGGTAGCTCTTGCAGCAGGTCTTACAACTATTGCTAAGGCTGCTCAGTCCGATGCTCTTCTTGAAGTTAAGTCAGGCAGTGCAGATGCATGTGTTATCGACATCACAATGGCTAAGGCTATGACAGGCGAAGGCACAAGCTATGAGGAACTCGTATACACCGGTTCTCTTTCAGAGGAATTTTACGGTATCGGCTTCAGAAAGGGCTCTGACACAGCAGTTGAAGTTCAGAAGATTATTGATGAACTCAAAGCTGACGGCACACTTGATGAGCTTGCAAAGAAGTACAACCTTACTCTTGCTGAGTAATTTTAAAGTCTAATTTAATAGCTTACGGCAGAGGGCTTATGCACTCTGCCGTAATGTTGTGTAAAATGGAGAAAATTTTATGTTCGAACGTGAAATATTAGAAACTGTAATTCCAAGACTTGCGGATGGTTTCATTGTAACTTTAGAGATATTTTTCTTAACTCTTCTCATATCGTTGCCCGCAGGTCTTATAATCAGTTTTGGCTCTATGAGTAAGTTCAAACCCTTGAAGCTTGCCACCAAAACCCTTGTTGCCGTAATACGTGGAACGCCTTTAGTGCTTCAGCTTATCGTTATATTTTACGGTCCGGGTCTTCTTGCTTCATGGGCACAGAGCGTTGAGAACCCCAATTTCTTAATTGAGTGGATAGCAACGTGGCATGTTATGGATAGATTTGTTGCGGTTATCGCATCATTCTCATTGAATTATGCATGTTATTTTTCAGAGATATATCGTGGTGGTATTGAAAGCATATCAAAGGGTCAGTACGAGGCCTGTCAGGTTCTTGGTATGACAAAAACACAGGCATTTTTTAAAGTTGTCCTGATGCAGGTTGTTAAGAGAATAATTCCCCCTATGAGTAACGAAATAATTACACTTGTAAAGGATACCTCTCTTGCACGAGTAATTTCAATTTATGAGCTTATATGGGCGGGCGAAGTATTTATTAAGCTTAACGGTTTACTGTGGCCCTTACTTGCAACGGGTATTTTCTATCTTGCATTCAATGGCTTGCTTACCGTTGTTTTCGGTAAAATCGAGAATAAACTTAACTACTATAAAACCTGAGGGAAGGAGCTTTTTATATGTCGATACTTGAAGTTAAAGATTTAAAGAAAAGCTTCGGTAAAACCGAGGTTTTAAAGGGTGTAAGCTTTAATCTTGAGGAAGGCGAGGTTTTAAGCATCATCGGTTCATCCGGTAGCGGTAAAACCACAATTCTTCGTTGTATAAATCAGCTTGAAACTGCAGACAGCGGTTATATAAATGTAGCAGGTAACGTTTTCTTTGACGGTGGAATAAAGAAAGAGTCTGCCTCAGAGAAACGCAAAAGACAGCTTCTTGTTGGTCTTGTTTTTCAGGATTTTCACCTTTTTCCACAGTACAACGTCCTTGATAACGTAACCCTTGCAGCTAAGCTTCTTGCGAAAGAACGTGCAGATTACAAGCACAACAAGAAACAGATTATTGCGGAAATTGAAGAGAAAGCTAAGGTGCTTCTTGCAAAGGTTGGTCTTTCTGAGAAACTCAGTAACTATCCCTGTGAACTTTCCGGTGGTCAGAAGCAGCGTGTTTCAATTGCCAGAGCATTGATTATGGAGCCCAAGGTCTTGTTCTTTGACGAGCCCACCTCAGCGCTTGACCCTGAGCTTACAGGTGAAATTCTTAAGGTTATTAAGGGTCTTGCGGAGGATAACGTAACAATGGTTATCGTTACTCACGAAATGTCCTTTGCAAAGGCGGTTTCATCTAAGGTTATATTTATGGATAATGGTGTTATTGAAGAAGCGGGTACCCCCGAAGAGGTTTTTGACAATCCCAAATCCGAAAGAACAAAAGCCTTTATTTCTAAATTCGAAGATTGATTTTCAGACTACGTAGCTTGTGACTGCGTAGTCTTACTTTTTGTGTGCCGAAAATTCAATTGTTAAACTTTTGTTGTATGTTTGCAAAATTGATTTTGGGGTGATATAATTAACACATAAAGTACTTTTGTATTAAAAGGAGTGCGTGATATGTTTAAAAAAGCTTTGGCATTAGTTCTCAGTCTTGTTCTTATGTGCTCGGTGCTTGCTACAACAGTTGGTGCGGCAGTTCAGTTCGAGGGTGCAATCAGTGACTACCCCGTTATTATGGTTGCGGGATACAGTAGCTCCGAGCTTGTTAAGGTTGAAGAAGACGGAACAAGAACCCGTATATGGGGTCTTGATATGGATTCTGTTTTAGACAGGGTTGTTAATCGCATCTATGATTTGGGCAAGGGGCTTGTGCTTACGGCAAAGGGTGATGCAGAGTATCTTGGCAGAACCCTCGGCGAAGAGATTGAAGCTGAGCTTGAATATATGAAAATTAATCCCGACGGCACAAGTAAATATAATATTCAGGTTGAAAATACTTCTGTAGAAGAAACAAATATGAAATATATCCTCGATAACGGTCTTCCCCTTGAGTATATTAACGAGGACAAAATTTCATACGAAATTGCCGAATACGTGGGTGAAGAAAATATGTTTTTCTATACCAACGACTGGCGACAGAGTGTTTATGACTGTGCGGTAGGTCTTGACGAGTATATTCAGAAGGTTAAGGAATATACAGGTAAGGACAAGGTTAATATTATTGCCGTTTCCCACGGCGGTCAGGTTTCGGCGGTGTATCTTTCACTTTTTGGTTACAAGCAGGATGTGGATAACGCCGTTCTTACCGTTCCGGCTATTGGCGGCGCAGGTATGGCTTACGATGCATTGAGCGGTGACGTGGCTGTTGATGAATATATGCTCGTGTGGTATCTTCAGCACGGCTTTGATGCGGACGGTAAATACGAATGGCTTGTTAAGGCTCAGCAGCTTGGCTTCCTTGATGATGTTGTAAAGGCGGCGGTGCCGTACATCCATAACGTTATCGGCTATTGGGGCAGTATATGGGATTTTATCCCTCTTGAATATTATGAGGATTTGAAGGCTGAGCGTCTTGACCCTGTAGAAAATGCCACAGTTATTGAAAAGACCGATTTCGTTCATTACGAAATTATGGCAAACTACCACGAGAATCTTCAGAAATGTGTGAATGATTACGGTATTAATATAAGTATTATAGCGGGTACGGGCGTTCCCTGTGTTACAGGTCTTCGTACAAATGCAGACGCTCTTATCAGAACAACCGATTCAACGGGTGCTCTTTGTGCACCTTATGAAAAACGCTTCAATGACGGTTACACAGGTGCAGGTACTATGTGCTCAGACCCCACACACGACCACGTATCACCGTCCTTGGAGGTTGACGCTTCAACGGGCTTCCTTCCCGAAAATACATGGTACGTTGACGGGCTTTTCCATGGAATGACCTTCCACGACCCCTATTCAAGAAGCCTTGCGCTTAAAAACCTTTTAACAGATGAAATTGTAAACGTTCACTCCAATCCCGAATATCCTCAGTTCCACGAGTCAACCAACACAAACTATGCAGTTTCGGTCAGGTTTGACAGAAGTGCCGAGGGCTATATATCCTCAAGGGATAAAAATATTGTTATTAAAAATCTTTCGGCAAATTATTCAATTAAGGTTACCTCGGTGCTTTTTGAAGGTGCCGACCTTACGGTAAACACTATCGGTAAGAAAACCTTAGCGCCCGGTGAGGAGCTTACAATAAGTATAAAGGGCGATATTCCAAGAGTCAGCAATGCCGTTATGCAGGTTAAGGTCAACTATGAAATGCCTGATAATGCAACCTCGCTGATAGGCGAAAGGATTTGCAAGTTTAAAATTATGAACGGCGCCTCCGCTGTTTACGATGAATCCGAGCCGTTTGTTGATGCGGATTTAGCAACGGGCTTTGAAAAGGTAGTGGACGAGGATACAAATCAGGTGCTTGTGAACACGGGTGTTGCAGGTATCGTAAGCTTTATTTATGAATGGTTTATAACCCTTTTACAGCAGTTGGGTATAAGCGGATATCTTAAATGAAAATAAATTAAAATAACCCTTGACTTATTGCTTGAATAGTGATACAATACGTAATCGTCGTGGAATGTCCGCGGCGATTATTTCCTTGCTCTTAAATCGATATCAATAAGAGCCGGAGTCCATAAGGAGGTGCAAACGATGTCAAACAGTTACGAAACAATCATTGTTTTCTCTTTGAAAAACGGTGAAGAGGCTGCTAAAACTCTTGCTGAAAAGTTCAAAGCAATGATGGAAAAGAACGGTGCTGTCGACAGCGTTGACGAGTGGGGTAAGCGTAGACTTGCATATCTCATCAACGACGAAGAAGATGGTTACTACGTTCTCTATAACCACACTTGCGAAGCTGGTTTCCCTGCAGAGCTTGAACGTGTTCTCGGTATCACCGACGGCGTTCTTCGTTCAATGGTAATTAAAAAATAAGAGGTGTGAAAGATGCTTAATTGCGCAGTTATTATGGGCAGACTTACTGCCGATCCCGAACTTCGCCAGACTCCCTCAGGTGTTTCTGTTACAAGATTTACTGTTGCGGTTGACCGTGGCTACGTTAAAGCCGGTGAAGAAAGAAAAGCCGACTTCATCAACGTTGTTGCATGGCGTCAGACTGCAGAGTTTGTAACAAGATATTTCTCAAAAGGCTCTATGATTGCCGTTCAGGGTGCAATCCAGACCGGTTCTTATGAGAAAGACGGCGTTAAACGCTCCACATTTGAGATTATTGCCGATAACGTAAGTTTCTGCGGCTCTAAAAATGAGTCTTCAACAGGTGCAGCTCCCAGAGCTACCGAAACAGCAGCTACATCTTTCTCTAACGGCAGCATTGATGATTTCGCAGCAATTGCTGACGATGATGATTTGCCGTTCTGATTCTAACAGGAGGAAAATATAATTATGGCATACGATAAAAGTGATCGCCGTCCCAACAAAAAAGGCCGCAAAAAAGTTTGCGCTTTCTGTGTTGAGAAGGTTGAAAAAATTGACTATAAGGATGCTGCTAAACTTCGTCGTTATACATCCGACAGAGCAAAAATCCTTCCCCGCCGTGTAACAGGTACATGTGCATACCACCAGAGAGAGCTCACAACTGCTATTAAAAGAGCAAGAATGATTGCCCTCCTTCCCTACACAGCAGACTAATCTTTTTCCGATATGCACGCATCTTTCTGTTTTATTCACTCTCACGTATCTTGATACGCTACGAGTTCATAAAATCAGAAATCTGCATACATCTCGAAAAAATCTTACAGTCAATGAGAGTGTCGAGTAATCGGCACTCTTTTTTATATGGTTCATAAAAGCGAAAATCTAAAGCACACTACAACAAAAAATACTACACAGAGACTTGGAGACAGGTCTCTGTTTTTTATTGCTCTCACGTATCTTGATACGCTACGAGCTCATAAAATCAGAAATCTGCATACATCTCGAAAAAATCTTACAGTCAACGAGAGTGTCGAGTAATCGGCACTCTTTTTTATATAGTTCATAAAAGCGAAAATCTAAAGCACACTACAACAAAAAATACATTACAGGAGCTTGTTTTGGCAGGTTCCTGTTTTTTGTTATGTGAAATAGTGCCAAAAAGTAAAGGAACAAGGATATTAATATTAAATAGTTTGTTTAAGCATTAACTCTTGACTTTTTCTTTGAATTTTTATATAATGCAATGTGCAACTGTCTTGTTGCAGAATAATCAAATACAGGTTTTAAATTTACTACAACTTCTACTACTTCTTCGTAAATACTACCTGAATATATAGAATGGAGTAACAAAAATGAAAAGAACTTATCAGCCCAAAAAAAGACACAGAAAGATGGAACACGGTTTCCGTAAAAGAATGGCAGACAGAAACGGCCGCAAGGTGCTTGCTCGTCGTCGTAAAAAAGGCAGAAAGCAGCTCACATACTAAGATTTTTTGACTGTCGGGTTAACACCCGAAGGAGAATAATGTGTCAGACTTCGTCACGCTGAAAAGCAATTCCGATTTTCGTCGGTTATATAATAGGGGCAAAACAGTTACTGATCCTGCGTTGGTTGTTTATTACTCAAAGAACCACGCGGGAATTTGCCGTATTGGTATAACTACGAGCAAAAAAATAGGCAATGCCGTTGAACGTAACCGTTCCAGAAGGCTCCTCAGGGAGGCATTCAGGAGCGTTTGTAGTGATGTTTCACCCTGCTACGATATTGTTATTGTGGCACGTTCTAAGACGAAGTATGTCAAAAGCACCCGTCTTGCCGAAATAATGCACAGGATTTTTGAGGAAAAGGGTATGCTTAAAGGCGAGAGTGAAAGCTTATGAAAAAGGCTTTAATTGCAGTCATAAGGTTTTACCAACGTCGCATTTCACCACTTTTTCCGCCCCGATGCCGTTATTATCCCACTTGCTCCCAATATGCGGTGCAATGTCTTGAGGTTCACGGATTAATAAAAGGCTCAATTCTGGCAATTTTAAGACTGATGCGTTGTAATATTTTCTTTCCCGGTGGCGTTGACCCAGTACCCCCAAAGAAGGAGAAAAACAACTCTCCCAAAAAATGAAAGGAATAAAATCCTATGAGAGAAATACTCGCAACACCCTTCGGTTGGGCACTCAGCGGTTTATATAACCTTTTCAACCAGATTGGCGTTGACACGTTCAGTTATATCTTAGCAATTGTGTTAATTACAGTTTTTGTTAAGCTTGTACTTTTACCCGCGTCAGTCAGCCAACAGAAGAATAGTGCTAAACAGGTACGCCTTAATACTAAGGTAAATAAGATTAAGCAAAAATATGCAGGCAATCAGCAGAAAATTCAGGAGGAAACTCAGGCACTTTATCAGCGTGAAGGCTTTGGTGCGGCAAATATGGGTTGCCTTCCCTTAATGGCACAGTTGATTGTTATGATGGGTCTTTACGGTGTTATTTACGCACCCGTTACCCACGTTTTACAGTTCAGCAAGGATAAAATTGAGATTTTAAAAACTGCGTTAAACATCACTGTTGATTCAAAAAGCAAGAGCTCAAACGGTGTAGAATTTGAAATTCTCGGTAAAATTGAAGAGGGTATGGCAGCAATCAAGGGTATTGATGCTTCCGAAATGGCAGAGTTAGTTCAGCTTAAGGACAACTTTGTGTTAAATATCGGTAATCTTGAGCTTAACTTATTGGATAAGCCCGAGTATAAAGAGCCCTCAATTCTCTGGGCTATTCCGATTCTTGCATTCCTTACTGCTATGATGTCATCAGTATTTATGTACTTTAAACAGCGTAAGCAGAATCCTCAGATGGCAAATAACCCCACTATGGGTTGTATGACATTTATGTCACCTGTTATGTCATTGATATTTACGTTTATGTTCCCTGCAGGTGTAGGTGTTTATTGGATTATTTCAAATATTTTCGCATTTGTTCAGCAGGTATTCCTTACCTATTTCTACAGTCCCAAAAAGGTTATTGCTCAGCAGATGGTTGATGAAACTGTTGTCAGACGTTCAAAAGAAAATAACACAAAACGTCGCGTTGATATTGAGAAGAAATAAAGGTGTATTAATATGATAAAAGAAGCAATAGGCGTTGCGCCTACTATTGAAGAAGCCAGAAAAATGGCTATCGACAATTTACATGCACCTATTGATGCAGATGTAAAAGTCGAAATCGTTACCTTCCCCAAAAAGAAAATTCTTGGTCTTTTCGGTGGTGCAGATGCTCAGGTTAAGGCATCTTATGATGACGGAGTTAAGGAAGCACCCGTAAAAGAAGTAAAGAAGGAACAGGCTCCCAAGAAAAAGGCAGAGTCAAAGCCTCAGGCTAAAAAGGATGCTCCTAAAAAGGAGGCTAAAAAAGACGCTCCTAAAAAGGAAGCAAAGAAGGAAGCTCCCAAGAAGGAGAAGGCTCCCGAGGTTGACCTTTCAAATATCGAAGCAAAGCAGACTCCTGCAACTGAATACCTTAAGTCAATTCTTAATGGTATGGGCTTCAAAGACGTAACAGTTACCGCTAAGGAAACTGCCGAAGATATTTACTTCGAAATCGTAAGTGAAGAGGATTACGGCAATATTATCGGCAGACGCGGTGAAACACTTGATGCTTTACAGTATCTTACAAGACTTTTTGTTAACCGTTCTGAGGATAACAATAAGCGTGTTGCCCTTAACGTTGGTGATTACAGAAAACGCCGTGAAGAAACTCTCAGAGGTCTTGCAAAGCGTCAGGCTTCTAAGGTTGCAAAGTACGGCAGAAGCTCAGCTCTTGAGCCTATGAATCCCTACGAGCGTAGAATTATCCACACCGCAATTCAGGAAATTGAAGGCGTAACCTCACATTCAGTAGGTGAAGGTGACAGACGCCGTGTGGTTATTACTCCCGAAGGCGGCGAGAAACGCGGTAACTACAGAAACGACCGTCGCGGTAATCGTGAAAGACGTGCTCCCTATGTTCCCGAAACTCCCAAGGAGCCCCGCGAAAAGAAAATTGATGCCGCTTCATCATCACTTTACGGCAAAATTCAGCCCAAAAAGAAGGTTGAAGATAAGGTAGAAGAATAATCCTGTTGACAATTTTTCGTAACAGTATTATCATTAAGTAAATACTACTAAATCCCAGACGGAGAAATTAAGGATTTTACCTTTTTCAGAGAGGCGTCGGTTGGTGCAAGACGTCAAAGGTGTTTCCCCAAGACCACTCCCGAGTGCGACACGAAGCGTAAGATAAGTGTTGCCGTGTGAGCCGCGTTAAGGCTTCTCGAGTGATGTAGCCCTTTTATGAGGTTGCATAATTTGGGTGGAACCGTGGAGTTAATAAGACTTCATCCCATTTTTAGTGGGATGAAGTCTGTTTTTTATTAATTAAGTAAATACACTTTATGAAAGGATGATATAAATGGTAAAGATTAAACTTCGTGACGACGTAAGAGAGTACGAAAACGGCGTAACACCTATTGATGTTTGTAAGGATATCAGTATGGGTCTTTTCAGAAATCTTTGTGCTTGTCTTATAAATGGTGAGAGTGCAGATATCCGCACCCCCATTAACGAGGATTGTGAGCTTGAATTCCTCACCTTTGAAAGTGAAGAGGGTAAGCATGCATTCTGGCACACCGCATCCCATATTCTTGCTCAGGCAGTTAAACGCCTTTATCCCGAGGCTAAGCTTGCAATAGGTCCTGCTATTGATAACGGCTTCTATTACGATATTGATTGCGAAACTTCATTCACACCCGAGCTTCTTACAAAAATCGAAGCAGAAATGAAGAAAATTGTTAAAGAAGACCTTGCTCTTGAAAGATTCCAGATGGAGCCTCAGGCTGCTATCGAAGAGATGAAGGCTAAGGGTGAAATCTACAAGGTTGAGCTTATTGAAGAGCATGCAGGTAAAAACGAGCCCATCAGCTTCTACAAGCAGGGCGAATTTACCGATGTTTGTGCAGGTCCCCACATTCCCTCAACAGGCAGAGTCAAAGCATTTAAGCTTACTGCTTGCACAGGTGCATACTGGCGCGGTGACCAGAACAACAAGATGCTTCAGCGTATTTATGGTACTGCATTCCCCAAGAATGCAGAGCTCGAAGAACATCTGCAGAGGGTTGAAGAGGCTAAAAAGCGTGACCACAACAAGCTTGGTCGTGAGCTTGAAATCTTTACAACTGTTGATACAATCGGTCAGGGTCTTCCCATACTTCTTCCCAAGGGTACGTTTATTGTTCAGACACTTCAGCGCTTTGTTGAAGATGAAGAAGCAAAAAGAGGCTGGGTACGTACAAAAACTCCCCTTATGGCTAAGAGTGACCTTTACAAAATTTCAGGTCATTGGGATCACTACAAGGACGGTATGTTCGTTTTAGGTGACGAGGAAAAGGATGACGAGGTATTTGCACTTCGTCCTATGACCTGCCCCTTCCAGTATCAGGCATACCTTAACAGAGCACGTTCTTATCGTGACCTTCCTATGCGACTTGCTGAAACCTCAACTCTTTTCAGAAACGAGTCATCGGGTGAAATGCACGGTCTTATCCGTGTTCGTCAGTTCACAATCTCTGAGGGTCACCTTATGTGCCTTCCTGAGCAGCTTGCCGATGAATTCAAGCGTTGTCTTGACCTTTGCATCTTTATGCTTAAAACTCTTGGTCTTTACGAGGACGTTTCATACCGCTTCTCACAGTGGGATCCCGAGGATACCGAAAAATACATCGGCACAAAGGAGCAGTGGGATGAGGCTCAGGGCGTTATGAAGGAGATTCTTGACGATATCGGTCTTGCTTACAAGGTTGGTGTTGGTGAGGCTGCTTTCTACGGTCCCAAGCTTGATATTCAGATTAAGAACGTTTACGGTAAAGAGGATACTCTTATTACTATCCAGATTGACCAGATGCTTGCTGAAAAGTTTGGTATGGAATACGTTGACCGTGACGGCACAAAGAAGAATCCCTACATCATTCACAGAACTTCCATCGGTTGCTATGAAAGAACACTTGCTCTTCTTATTGAAAAATACGCAGGTGCCTTCCCCTTGTGGCTTGCGCCCGAGCAGTTCCGTATTCTTCCCATTTCCGAAAGACATCATGATGCATGCTTCGAGCTTAAAAACAAGCTTGAGGAAAAGGGCTTCCGTGTAACTGTTGACGACAGATCCGAAAAAACAGGCTACAAAATCCGTGAAGCACAGCTTCAGAAAATTCCCTATATGCTTGTTCTTGGTGACAAGGAAATCGAAAACGGCGAGGTTGCAGTACGTGCAAGAAAAGCCGGTGATATGGGCACAATGAGTGTTGATGCATTCATTGAAATGGCTCAGAAGGAAGTTGACGATAAGGTTATCAACTAAAATAAAAAAGGCAGTTGAGATAATCTCAACTGCCCTTTGCTTTTTATATACTTGCCTCGTAGCCTTCGTCTACAATGGCTTTAATTAAAATATCATTTGCCACATCTTTTGTAAGTGTAATAGTTGCAATGTTTTCCTCGTGGCTTGCGGTGGCGTTTTCAACCCCCTCAATTGCCATAAGGGCTTTTACAACGTGGGCTTCACATCTTGGGCACATCATACCTTCGACTTTAATTGTTTTTTCCATATTTACGTCCTCCGTTTTAGTTGATTCAGTCTGTTCTGAGTCAACATTTTTATTTTCATCATTAATTAACTTTGATTTAAAAAACTTTAATCTTAAAGCATTTGTAACAACCGAAACCGAGCTTAAGCTCATAGCCGCCGAGCCAATCATCGGTGTGAGCTTTAAGCCCCACAAGGGGAAAAGCACACCTGCCGCAAGGGGAATGCCGAGACAGTTGTAGAAAAAAGCCCAGAATAAATTCATTTTTATGTTTCGCATAACCGCAAGGCTAAGCTCCGTAGCCTTAAGGGCATCTTCGAGGGAATTGTTAATAAGCACAATGTCCGCACAGTCTATGGCTATATCCGACCCCGCACCTATTGCTATGCCTATATTGGCAGTTGTTAAGGCAGGGGCGTCGTTAATGCCGTCACCAATAAAAACAACCCGTTCGCCGTTTTGTTGTAAAAGGCGGATTTCTTTTTCTTTATCCGCAGGCAATAAATCCGAAATTACAACGTCTATGCCTGTATTTTTACCCACAAAATCTGCGGCACCCTTGTTGTCGCCTGTTAGCATAACTGTCTTTTTACGAAGCCTCTTGAAGCCCTCAATGGCATTCATGCTGTCCTCACGTATGGTGTCAGAAAGGGCAATGATACCGATTATATTATTGTTTTTTGCAAAAATAAGCGGGGTTTTACCCTGTGATGACAGTGAATTAAGCTGACTATCAAGGGCAGTACAATCAATGTCTTGCTCAGTTAAAAAACGTTTGTTACCTGCAATGAATTTGTCTTTTTCGATTGTTGCACTAACACCCTTTCCCTGAAAGGCGTTGAAATCTGAGGCTTCGGGAATGGTAAGCTTTAGTTCCTCGGCGTGTTTTCGTACTGCTTCACCAAGGGGATGCTCACTTCCCGTTTCAATTGCACCGCAAAGGGCAATAAAATCATTTTTGGAAAGAGGTTTATCTATAACGATGACGTCACTTACACTCATTTGACCGCTTGTAAGAGTGCCTGTTTTATCAAAAACAATAGTGGTGGCTTTGCCGAGGGCTTCAAGGGCTTCGGCAGATTTAATAAGTATGCCGTTTTCGGCGGCTTTGCCCGTACCCACCATAATTGCAACAGGGGTTGCAAGACCCAAAGCACAGGGGCATGAAATAACCAGAACGGTAATGGCAAAGGAAAGGGCTGCTTCAAAATCCTTGCCGAAAACAAGCCATAAAATGAAGGTAACGAGAGAAATTCCCATAACTACGGGAACGAATACAGAGCTTACCTTATCTGCAAGTCGGGCAATGGGGGCTTTTGATGAAGATGCATTTTCCACAAGCCTTATAATTTGCGAAATGGTTGTGTTTTCACCCACCTTGGAGGCGGTCATATAAAAGGTTCCGCTTTTGTTGAGTGTTGCGGAAATAACCGTGTCACCCTTGGATTTTTCAACAGGTAGGCTTTCACCCGTAACGGCGGACTGGTCAACCGAGCCGTAGCCCTTTGTAACAATGCCGTCAACGGCAATTCTTTCACCGGGACGGATAATAATTTCATCACCGATTACAATATCCTCGGCTTCGATGGTGATTTCCTTGCCGTTTCTTATAACGTTAGCGGTTTTGGGCGACAAATCCACCAATTTACCAAGGGCATCACCCGTTTTGCTTTTAGAACGGCTTTCGAGGAATTTGCCAACGGTAACCAAAGTAAGAATCATTGCACTTGATTCAAAATAAAGCTGGTGTGAATAATGATGTAACTCTTCGGTGTTGCCTTCGAGCGTTGCTTTAATCATCATAATTACCGCAAAAATGCCGTATAAAAAGGCGGCAGAGGAGCCGAGGGCTACAAGGGTGTCCATATTAGTGGCACGTTTAACAAGCCCTTTAAAGCCCGAAATAAAGAATTTGCGGTTGATTATAAGCACGGGCGTTGCAAGAAGCAATTGAAGAATGCTGTTTATAAGAGGGTAATCAGTAATAAACGAGGGGAGGGGAAGCCCTACCATATTCCCCATAGCAATATACATAAGAAAAGCAAGAATAATTACAGAGCTGATAAGTCGCTTTTTCATATTGCGAACTTCTTTTAGCTCAATTTCTTTTCGTTCCTGCCATTGAGATTTTAACGAAGTGTTTTTGTTTTCGTCAAAAAGCTTTATACCGTAGCCGATATTATTAACGGCATTTATTATGTTATTTTCGTTTGTAACGTTTTCGTCGAAGGTGGCGGTTAATTGTCCTGAAAGTAAGTTTACCTCTGCAGATGTAACCCCGTTTGTTTTAAGGGCGGCTTTTGTTACGTTAGCCTGACAAGCGGCGCAGGTCATACCCGTGACCTGAAATTTACACGTTTTCAAAATACCACTCCCTTAAAATTTCTTAAATTTATTATATCAGTTTTTGTGTTTTAAATCAATAAATTGATTGACAAAAGAGATTTTTGTATGATACGATTTCGGTATTATTAAATGCCGAAAGAGGCGATTTTTTATGGAAAAATATGTAACTGAAGTACTTGCACCAAAGCTTCAGGGTGACGGGGGATGGGTGGAAGTTGTTCCCCACGAAGGTGACGCGGTAACGGCTGACATAAACCGTCTCGCTCATCAATATAATACACCTCTTGTAAAAGCGGACTGTCAGTGGAACTTGCCCACATTTGAGCCTTTGTACTTACAAGCGATAAAACAAAGTGAGGACGGTACAATGACCGTTATAAGGCTTTCGGAGCAGGACGGCAAACGCGGACAGATAAAATTACCCCAAAAAGTAAAACTCCTCAATATGCTCGAAGATATTGAGGGCGAAACAGATACAATTGAATATAAGCCATTTGAAATTATTACAATTGGTGTATAAGAAAAATTCACTTGCCTCAAGTCGAGGTAAGTGAATTTTTTTAGTTCTAAAAAATTTTATGTCAAAAACTGCTTGTTTTGACACTATATAACAGAGAGTGAATTGAAATGAGTAAAAAAACAGAAAAAGGGGCGTTGAAAATGATTTTTATTTATAAGATCTTTTGGTGTCGGTGATGCCTAAAATGTAATCGATACTTACATCGTAAAATAATGCAAGCTTTATTAAAATTTCCGTGGGTATGTCCAAATCGCCACGCTCGTAATTACTGTAAACTCGTTGGCTACACATAAGAATCTGACCCAATTCCTTCTGGGTTAAATCTTTGTCTTCTCTTAAATCGCGTATTCTTGTGTAATGCATAGTGTCACCGCCTGATAATAGTATTTGATACTATTATAGTTTTAGCGGAATATACGCTATTGACATTTAGCGGAAAATCCGCTAAAATAATTTCAGGATAGTCAATAATGTTCTGATAAATAGGTTTGTTATGTCTATCTTCACAGTAAAAACACAGATTAAACACAAAATAAAATTTATGGAGGTAATGTTATGAAGATCAGAAAAATAGTTTCACTGGTACTGAGCTTTGCTATTTGCTTTAGCCTTTGCGCAAACTTCAGTATGGTAAAAGCTACGGATGTAAATTCAGAAAAACTGACTTTTACACTCAGTAGTGACGGCACTTACTATCTGGTAGGCGCAAAGGATACCTCTGTTACAGGTGAGGTTGTAATTCCTGCCACCTATGAGGGTCTGCCTGTTCGTCAGGTTAATTCTTATGGCTTTAAAGAATGTACCGGAATTACCAAGGTTACTCTGCCGGAAGGTATTGAAAGATTAAGCACGGGTGCATTTTTAGATTCGGGGCTGACAGAAATAGTTATGCCTTCAAGTTTGAAATATATTGCAAGCTGTGTGTTCAGAGGTTGTACAAATTTAAAAAATATTGATATTCCTACTTCCGTTACTCATATAGGCGATTCTGCATTCAGCCTTTCGGGTCTTGAAAAGCTTGTAATTCCCGATAGTGTTATTTACGGAGATATACGCAATGTGGGTGGTAAAACTCCATTTGATGCACAGTGGCTTGCAAATAGTTGCGATTCTCTTAAAGAGGTAGTTTTGCCGAGTAATATAACCGAAATCGGGCAGGGTGCTTTCAGTTGGTGTATAAATCTCGAAAAAATTACGATTCCTGCAACTGTTACAAAGATAGGTTCAGGTGTATTTAACAATTGTTCTTCGTTAAAGGAGCTTTATATTCCTGATTCGGTAGCTACAATAGATAAGGATGCATTTTTTAGTATGGAACTTGCGGTAATCAGCTTACCTGCTAACGTGCGTTTTACCGATAGTGCAATCACATACCATGATTGGTCATATAAAATAGACCATATCCTTTTCAGAGGTACTGAAGAACAGTTTAACGCAATGGTAACTGAAATGGAAATTGAAATCGATCAACATTTCGATTATAAGACAGTTCATTTCAATTGTACTGATGAAACCCCAACATTTACACATACCACAAGAGACGCGGCTAATTGCTTACAAAAATCAAAAATTTATTACAGCTGCTCCGAATGTGGTGAAAATATTTTCACCATGGGTGGAGCTTATGGTGAGCATATTTTAGGTGAAGACGGCAACTGTGTAATGTGTGCATTCCCGGCAACTGAAACTAATAAATATTTTACTTTTGCTGAAGTTTTAAATGAAGATGGCAGCGAGGTTATCGGATATAACATTACAGATTGTGATACAACTGTAAAAGGCGCTCTTTTAGTTCCCGGTGAATATAAAGGCTTACCCGTTAAGGGAATCACCGACGGTGCTTTAGCAGGATGTAAAGATGTTAAATCCATAATTATAGGTGAAGGTGTCGAGACCATCGGAAAGAGAGCCTTCTGGCATTGTAACAGCCTTGAAGCCTTGACCATTCCCACTACATTACTCAGCATTGATGACGACCCCTTCTGGGGAACTGAAAATAAATTCGCAGACGTATATATTTCAGACCTTCAATTCTGGTGTGAAATAGACTTTTCTGATATGGGTGTAGCTAATCCCTTGGGTGAAGCGGAAAATCTGTATCATGATGGTATTCTCGTTGAAGATTTGGTTCTTTTAGATGATGTAACAGAAGTAAAGGATACTGCGTTTTACGATTGTCAGTCACTTAAGTCCGTAACTTTTTCAGATAAAATTGAGCATATAGGGGAATACGCATTCAATGGTTGCCCCAATCTTACCGAGGTAAACATCCCTGACGTGCCCGTTCAGATTGATATACACGCCTTTGAAAATACGCCAATATATGATGATGAAAACAATTGGGAAAATGGAGCTTTTTATATAGATAATCATCTTATAAACTTCTTGGGCGAAGCAGATGAACTCGTAGTCAGGGATGGTACCGTTGATATCGCCCAGAGAGCATTTGCAAGAACAAATTACTCGGGTGAAAAAATAATAAAGAAGATCGTTTTTCCTGATTCACTTGTGAAAATCTGTGACCACGCTTTTCAGGATTCTGCATATCTTGAAGAGATAACCTTCGGTACGGGTCTTAAGAGTATTGGTGAATTTGCTTTTGAGGATTGCTCACTGGTTACCGAGCTTGATTTTAAGAGCCTTGAAGAAGTAGGGGATTATGCGTTCCGCGGAGTTGATAACGTTAAAACACTTCATATACCCTATAACCTGGTAGAGTTAAATTATTTGGCGTGCTTATTTCCGGATACCCTTGAGAAGACAACCTGTGATCCGAATAATCCCAGATTCAAAATGTGTAAAGATGGAGGATTATATACTAAGGATGACAAAGAATTGGTGTTCTTTGGAAATTCCTATACAACAAGCTACACCTTACCTGAAAAGACAACAGTAATAGCTGATATGGCATTTTGCTGTGCAAGAGCCCTTAGTGACATAACTCTCCACGATAACGTGGAAAAAATAGGCTTCGAAGCCTTTGCCGGCACAGAATATTATTATAAGAATTTGTCAAAAGCGGACATTTATGTTGGAAAATATCTTGTTAGTACAAACTCACAGAATCTTCAGGTAAAAAGCGGTACGCTTGGTATAGCTGACGGAGTGGTGGATTACTCCATGATAAAAACAATTAAGCTCCCTGAATCACTTAAATTTATCGATGGTTCGTTTGACAAAGTTACAGCTATTGACGTTGCGTCCATGGATATGTGGTTAAATCTTACTTTTAACAACCCCGACGGAATGCAGGGTCTGAAGGATATTTATATTTCGGTTAAGGGTACCATTCCTACTGAAATCGAAATTCCTCGTGATAAGACTACGCTTAATTCGTATTTTTTAGGTAATTGCTCAAACCTTCAAACCATAACAATACCTGAAACAGTAACAACAATCGCGGACAATGCTTTTTATAATTTTACTCCGGGCAGATTAAGAATATATTGTCTTAATGGTAGTGTCGCTCACGATTACGCAATAGCTAAAGGAATATTGTATAAAACTTTTGATATTGTTTCAAAGGGAGTTGCCCGTGTTGACCACGCAAATAAGCGTATCTATACGGATGAAAACAACTTGTCAAATATTTATAGCTTAATTACTGTAACTGATGAAAAATCACATTTTGCCTTAGGTAGTCAGTACTCGGGAAATAAACATATTTGGGGTACGGGTTCTACAATTACCATTTACGAGGGCGAATCCAGAACGGATTATACTCTTATTGTAAATGGCGATATTAATGGCGACAGCATAATTGATGTTCTTGACGTTTCGTATATTGAGAAAGCAATGAACGATAATTATGAATTGAATGTGCACAGTACCGTTGCGGCTGATGTTAACGGTGATAATCAGATTACTGTTGCAGACTATCAGAAGGCACTGAATACAGCATTAGTATAATAAAAACACGCTTGATGTTCGTTGAACATCAAGCGTTTCTTTTTGTTTTATTTAAGCTTTGCTTTTACGATTTCTTCAGCCTTTTCAAGTGCTTCGGGAATTTTTGAAATATCCTTACCGCCTGCCATAGCTGAGTCGGGCTTACCGCCGCCTGAACCGCCTGCAATCTGTGCTACCTCGCGTACGATATTACCTGCGTGTGCACCGTTTGCAATTGCTTCTTTTCCGCAATAGCAAGCGAAGGAGCAAGTACCCTTGCCGCTCTGCTCTGCGGCAAAAATAACAACAATGTTGTCACCCTTGTCCTTAGCACCGTCAACCATTGAACGTAAAGCACCTGCATCTGCCTCGCCGATGTTAGCGGTAATAAGCTTAACTGCACCGATTTCCTTGCAATTGTCAAAGAGACTGCCTGCCTTCTGTTTTGCAATTTCTGCCTTAAGTTCTTCAAGCTCCTTTTCCTTGTTCTTAAGTTCCTGAGTAAGGGCTGAAGCTTTGTTGCTGAGCTCGTTCACGTTGCCGAGCTTCATAGCATTTGCGGTTTTATGAATAAGCTCCTCACGGTTATTGAGGTAGTTGATAACACCAAGACCCGTTACGCCTTCAATTCTTCTTACACCTGCGGCAACGGAAGACTCGGAAACAATACGGAAAAGACCGATGTTGCCGGTATTCTTAACATGTGTACCACCGCAAAGCTCGGTTGAGAAGTCACCTGCAGAAACAACACGAACAGTATCGCCGTATTTTTCACCGAAAAGAGCCATTGCACCCTTTTTCTTTGCGTCGTCAATGCTCATTTCCTCAGTAACAACGTCCATTGCTGAAAGAATGATTTCATTAACTCTGTTTTCAATTTTTGTGATTTCATCACCTGTAAGTGCTGAGAAATGTGAGAAGTCAAAACGGACTGCATTTTCGTTTACAAGCTGACCTGCCTGCTCAACGTGTGTGCCCAGTGCCTCACGAAGTGCCGCCTGAAGAAGGTGAGCGGCTGTGTGGTTTCTCATAATAGCCTGACGGCGTGTAACGTCGATTGAAGCGGTTGACTTGTCACCAACGTTAATAGCATCACCCTCGGTAAGTGTACCATGGTGAAGGATAACGCCCTCGGCAGTTTTTGTGGTATTTGTAACTGTAAATACGTTGCCGTTTACAGTAATAACGCCCGTGTCGCCAACCTGACCGCCGCTTTCTGCGTAGAAAGATGTTTCGGAAAGTACGATAACGGCATCGGCATCAATACCTACGAAATCCACCTTTTCACCGTTAGCGGCAATTGCAAGAACCTCGCCCTCGCATTCATTTGCACAGTAGCCCTTGAAGTTGGTTGCACCGCATTCCTTAAATGAAACGTCGGAGCTCTTCCAACCCTCGGTACCTGCAACGTTTCTTGCGGCTTTAGCCTTAGCCTTAGCCTCTGCAAGGTACTGTTCAAATTCTTCGTTATTAACGGTCATACCGTTTTCTTCAACGATTTCACGTGTTAAGTCAATGGGGAAGCCGTAGGTGTCCTGAAGCTTGAAGGCATCCGCACCTGAAAGAACTGTGCCTTCGGTCTTTTTAATCATATCATTGAGAAGCTCAAGACCGCTGTCAATGGTTTTGTAGAAGCTGTTTTCTTCCATTGAAATAACCTTGATAATGTAATCCTCTTTTTCACGAAGACCGGGGTAAGCGTTTTCGTTTTCTTTAATAACTGTTTCGCAAACCTCTGCAAGGAAGGGACGGTCGATGCCTAAAAGTCTGCCGTGACGTGCGGCACGTCTGAGAAGTCGTCTTAAAACGTAGCCTCTGCCAACGTTTGAGGGAATAACACCGTCACCAATCATAAAGGTTGTTGAACGGATATGGTCGGTAATAACACGAAGTGAAATATCGCTCTTTTCGTTTTCGTGGTATTTAACCTCTGCAATCTCCATAATGTGCTTCATAATATTCTGTACGGTGTCAACCTCGAAAATATTATTAACGTCCTGACAGATGCAAGCAAGTCTTTCAAGACCCATACCTGTGTCAATGTTGGGGTTTGCAAGGGGAGTGTAGTTGTTGTTGCCGTCGTTTTCAAACTGTGTGAAAACAAGGTTCCAGAATTCAACGAAGCGGTCACATTCGCAACCAACCTTACAGTCGGGGCTACCGCAACCGTATTTTTCACCACGATCATAATAAAGCTCTGAACAAGGACCGCAGGGACCCTGGCCATGCTCCCAGAAGTTATCTTCTTTACCAAAACGAACCATATGGTCGGGTTTTACGCCAACGTCCTTTGTCCAGATGTCGTAAGCCTCGTCATCGTCAAGATAAACTGAGCAGTAAATCTTTTCGGGGTCCATACCGATAGTTTCGGTACAGAATTCCCAAGCCCAGGGGATAATCTCTTTTTTGAAGTAATCGCCGAAGGAGAAGTTGCCGAGCATTTCAAAGTATGTGCCGTGACGTGCAGTAATACCAACACGCTCGATATCGGGTGTACGAATACACTTCTGGCAGGTTGTAACTCTCTTTTTAGGGGGAGTTTCCTCACCGGTGAAGTATTTTTTCATAGGTGTCATACCTGCATTGATAAGAAGAATGCTCTTATCACCCTGAGGTACAAGGGGAAAGCTGGGGAGTCTTAAGTGCTCTTTGCTTTCAAAAAACTTAAGGTATTTTTCTCTTAATTCGTTAAGACCTGTCCATTCCATAGATTTTCAACTCCAATCATAAAATAAAAAAGCACGCTTTTTTACAATACGGGACGGAAAAACCGCGGTACCACCCGAATTGTGCAAAAACGCACCACTCATAGTATCAGTTAACGCCTGAAAACGTGCCGTTTCCGACAAGGCTCAGCAAGTAGCAAACCTGCGGACAACAAAAAGCTCACACCAACCGCTTTCTCTCTGGATGTTGCACCCGAAAATCATCTTGCGTCGTAGCCACAAAAAATATACAAATATATTATATAAAAAATTTTAATAAAGTCAATAGATTATTTTAACAGTCCTTTAGCTCGTTATAGCCGATTTTAATAATTTTTGTACTGTTAAGGCAACAATCGGTGTTGTTGGAGTGGTAGTACGCTATAAGGCAATAGTCGTCACTCTCGACAATGGCAGGGTAGCAATAGCCGTTGTTAAGGTCGTCCTCAATAAAGAAAAGGTTTTCTCGTAAGAAGGTTTTGCCGTTATCATAGCTTACGGCTAAGGTGTAGGGAGTACGTCCCCAGAATTCCTCCTCATCCTCCCTTAAAATATGCTCAGGGATAGGGTTGAACACCGCAATGGTCAAATCTTTAAAGCTTTTAACAAGCATTGGTGAAGATGGTGACGAGAAAAAGGTGTTGGGTTCAGGGCTTGACCAGGTGATGCCGTTATCTTTTGAAAAAGACTGAAACTGAAAGCCCAATCCCGTGCGTATATAGCACCACAAGGTGTTATCATTTATCTGAAAAAGTCCCGGCTCCTGAAAACCAAGAGGGTCATTGGGGAACGGACAAATTAATTCTGACGGGGATTTCTGCCACGTTTTACCGTCATCATCGGAATAAAAAAAGCAAACCTCGCCTGCAGGAAAATCCTCGGTATCAGTATAAATTGAGTGCCTTGCGGCGGCAAAAATGATTCTGCCGTTATTGAGCTTAATAACCCTGTCGTTGTTTAAAACGTAGTAATCCTGTTTATCAAGACAATCAAGGCAGTTCACGGGTTTGCTCCAGTTTAACCCTTCGTCGGTTGAACGGACAAAAAGTAATTTATCAGTACCGTCTGCGTTTTTTTCGATATAAAAAGCACCGATATCTTCATTTCCCATTCTTAAAAATGACAACGACATTATATTCACGGCATTTTCAGATTTTTGGAATAATACACGCTTTTTGCCCCAGCTTTCACCATCGTCGTTTGACGTGAATGCGGAAATGACGGCGTTGGCTTCGTCCTCGCGATTATTGTCGATGAACTCGGTATAACCGAACAAAATCCCACCGTTTTTGAGCCTTATAAAAGAACCCTCACCGTTACGGGTGTTATTTCCCTCGGCAGGGATGAAAAATACTTGTCTGCCTATTTTTTTCATAATATCACGCACCTTTTATATGGTGATTTTACCATATTTATCGGTAATTGTAAATTTATTGAACAAAATAATAAAGTGTGTTATTATAAATTTATCCAAAAGGGGTGTTACTATGAGTGAAAAATGGGTACAAGCCTGGGGACAGGCACATTCAGCTCTTTCATTTTTTTATTATCCGTCCTGCGAAAAGACATACAGGATGGTTATAAAATCTGCAATTCAAGGTAAAAGAATAAAATTAGAGCTTTCCAACGAGTGCGCAAAAAACGATGTGAAAATAGGCTCCGTTACGGTTGCAAAATGCAACAAAAATGGCGATTTCATAGAGGATTACGAAAAGATTACATTCAAAGGTGAAAAAACCTTTTGCATAAAAAAGGGTGAGGTTATAACAACCGACGTTGCTGATATTGAAGTTGAAGTCGGCGAATATTTTTGTGTTAGTATCTTCGTCGAAAAAGGTGCTCTCAGAAGCGGTAACCTTATAGATAACGTTGAACTTATTACTGTAAAAGGCGACGTTACCCAAACACCAAAGATAGAAAACCAACGCAGAACTAGGGACGGCGTAAGAGAATTTGCATCAAAGGTTCTTAAAATGTATTTTCACAAGCCTATTCCGATTGTTCAGAGTGTTAAACTACTTAATGAAACAGATGCTAAGTCCATTATTGTTTACGGTGACTCCATAAGCCAGCAGGGTTATTGGACAAATATGTTTTCTGAGAGAATTTATAATGAATTTCCGGGTAAGTACTCCGTTATAAATAAATCTATAATGGGTAACAGATTGCTATTTGATTACAATAAAAGATTTTTCTGTAAAGGTCTTTTCGGTATAGGCGGAATGAACCGTATACAAAGGGATATTCTCAGTTATTCCGACTGCGAATACGTTATTTTAGCCTTGGGCACCAATGACTTTTTGCAATATAACACCATTGCCGCACCAAAGAGCGAGAAGCCCACTGTTCAGCAGTTTTTTGATGGTGTTATTGAGTTTAATGAAAAACTAAAAAAAGATGGTAAGAAATTAATCGTATTTAATATTCTGAATTTTGGTGAGGCAATAGATTCGCGACCAGAAAAGGAAGCAATGGTTAAAGAATTTAATCAGAAGCTTATGGAAAATAAACACCTTTTTCATGGTGTTTATGATCAGGCAAGCCTTGTGGTGAATCCGGAAAAGCCGAATTGCACTAAAAAAGAGTATTTAGGTAAAGACTACATTCACCCCAACAAAAAAGGCGGAAAAATAGTAGCGGATAATGTGAATTTAGATTGGTTTAGATAAAAAACTGTCAACTCCATTTCGGAGTTGACAGTTTTTTGTAGTTAATATGATTAATCGCCTAAAAGACCATGATATCTACCCATCCAATAGGGAAGGAGATATACGTAGGGCATAATTGTGCCACGGGCATTTGCGCCTGTGCCGGGGAGTGTTGATGTACGGTTAACCTCTTTGCTGTTGATGTTAACAAATTCCTCGGCGCCCGAGTCACAGATGAACTGGTTGCCGTCGTAGTTAACAAGGGCACGTGATGAATATTCAACAGGATACTTTAACTGTGGGGGAATACCCTCTGCTTCCTGCTCGGTATCCCATACGATGTCCTTTCTGTAGCTGTTGAATACGGGCCATCTGATGAAATCAAGGTTCATTTCAGAAAGGGATTTTGCAGCCTCTTCAACGTCGCACTTGTTGTGTGTAAGTGAACCGTAAACAATGTTGAAGAAGGGTGAGCGCTCAACTCTTTCGTATGCCCAATGGTGGGTAAGACCCATTTTAAAGATTTCCTTATGTGCGTTGTCGTCAGCGTAAGTAATAAGGTTATAGATGTTTGTAAAGTCAAGCTGGTCGTCGATGTGTGCTACGTGACCGTCCTCACATTTGTACTGAATGCAGTTCATTGCGTAGTGGTGGTCCTTAATAAGCATATCGTAAACCTTGTTGTACTTTTCGTCCCCTGTAACGTGGTATGTGGTTTTAAGGAATGAAAGCATTTCAAGTGAGTTTGTGCCACGCTCGTAATACCAACGGTCGTCGTTGTTGAGAAGCTCGGGCTCCCAGTTTGCCCAGGTTGTGGGTACACCATCAACGTCGCAAAGGTGGAAGTTATTATCGATAATATGGTCGGTAATGGTTTTTACAACCTGCGCGATTTTTTCTTTTTCCTTTTTGTCAGCAACAAGGTCATAGTAGATGCCGTATGCGAAGTAGTGACCGGTCATTTCGTCACTTGATGTTTCGCCCAGCCATTCGCAATCGGGGTTACCCTCGCATGCATGCCATTCCTCACGGTTGCCGTCACCGAAGTTTTCTTCGTTAGAGTATCTTGTAGCTCTTGCAGTGAAACCGGGCTTGCCTGTAACCTCAGTAAGCTTAATCATTGCTTCAACTGCACGTTTTGCATTTTCCTTTGCTTTTTCGTCGCCGGTTACCTTGTAGCGGAAGCACTGGCTTGCGCAGTAAAGTCCGGTGAAAAGGCCGTCATTATCAGAGTTGGGAAGCCAACCGGATTCCATATCACCGTACTTTTTGAGCTTTCTGTCAACCTGATATCCCTCGTTACGGGTGTAATATTTGACTGCATATTCGTCGTAGTGGTTAGCCTTCTGCTCAAGGGTCATAGTCAAGGGATTGATAACGCTGATGCCTCGGGGTGTAACTGCCGCAATAGTGCCGATATCAGAAACTGTGATGCTTGTAACTGTGGGGTGCATAAGCCATGCGCCGAAGGAGTAGTAAGAGATTTTACCTTCAATAAGTGTAATGATACCTGTGTTTGTTGCAAAGTATTTTTTGCCGTCTGCACAGAAGAACATATCGTTAAACACGCCTGTGGGTACAGAGTAAAAATCATTACCGTTAAACCAATAATTTTTGCCGTCGTAGATATTAAGACCGCTATCTGTACCAACCCACAAATGACCGAGACCGTCAATTGCAAGACAGTTGATTTTTTTGCTTGCAACACCTGTGGTGGAGGGAAGGAGCTCTGCCCAATGACGACGCTTGCCCTTAAGTGACATAAGACCCTCAACAGTTGAACCAACGTAAACTGTTTCTGCGTATTTTGACTTGTTATCACGAGCCGCAAGGCAAACCGTAGCTTCGGGAAGGTCAACAATTTCCTGATATTCGCCGTCTTTAAGAAGGTAAAGAGCGTTTTCGGTAATAAGCCACATAGACTCGTCAAGAGCAACGGAAATGCTGACAACGGGAGCATCAAATTCCGCAACCTTTTTAGCCTTGCCCTTTTTGATTTCAACAAGGAAGTTGCCTGAAGCGGCATAAAGCTTGCCGTTTACGGGGAAAAGCTTTGATGCTCTGAGTGCGGTCTTTTTGATTTTGCCGTCGGCATACTCAATAAGAGCATCATCCTGTGCTATGTAAAGGGTTTCACCCTCAAATGCTACGGACGTAACTTTTTCGGGTTCAATACCGTTTTCGGCAGTAATGAATTTTCTGTCGTACTGAGTAAATTCACCGAAAAGAAGAGATGTTTTTTTCATAATGTACTCCTTTTTGATAGGATTTTTGTCGCTTAATATTATATCACTAATAAACCAAAAAACGCAATATAATTATTGCACTTTAAGTGAAATCAAGTTATACTTAAATATAGATTTTATATTTGGAGCAGATTCATATGAAAACTTACGGTACATATTTTCAAAATGACAAGGATTTACCCATTAAATACGGTGAGATTAACCTGATAAATCCCGAGCGTCAACGTCTTAAGGGTGAAAAAGCCCTTAAGGGTGTTGAGGCTTACCCCGTTTTTCAGGGCTTTTGCGGTACTGATTACGAGCTTATGAAAATGGGTCGTGACGGCAAGCTTTCAAAGAAATTCCCCGAGGGCGAAAGCCGACTTATAAATGGTCACGAGGGCGTTGTATGGGTACCCTCAGAAAACCGCTTTGCAATCGTGCTTATCCGTGGTGGTGACAGCTACGACCCCACACGCTACACCGAGGATGAAACCTATTTTGAATATGGTTGTGACGGTGCGGACGGTCTTTTCTGTGATAAAAACTACTTTAACCCCGAAATGCTTTTACATCTTCCTCGAAAGTACGAGGGTCTTAAAAAACTACCCCTTTCGGTAGCAAAAAGGCTTTCCTTTGCCGACCCCTATGCCTGTGCAATTTTTCAGCTTGAAAGAATGGAGGATTTGGGCTCGGCACATAATTTCAGGGTTGAAATGGCAAAGCACAAATGCTCCGAGGAGGAAGCAAGAGCCTACGCTAAGAAAAACATTTTTAATAAAACCGTTATATTTGGCCTTGGTATGACAGGACTTTTTATGGCGGACCAGATAAGAAGGCATTACCCCGAGGCAGAAATTCTTCTTGTGGGCAGAAGCGATGAAACTTCAAAAAAGGTTGTGTTTTCAAAGGAAATTGCAAAGGCGGATTACCTTTGCACCGCAGGACTGAGCGAAGAAGAAACCGCACAGGCTATTATTGAAAAGCTCGGTTCAAGAGCATCACTTTTCATAGGCACAAGCGGTACTAACATTGAGCACAGAGTAGCGTTTGAACATAAGGTTTTGGGCTGTAACGGTGTTTACAACAGCTTCTCATTAGGTCCCAAGGTAACCTATGACACAATGCCCTTCGGTTTTGAAAATCACCTGATTTTTGCATCAATTAATTTCAGACAAGCACATATGGAAAAGGCTATTGAGGTGCTTGTTGACAGCCGATATGATGAGGTTGTTGAGCTTATAGATAAAAACGAATTTATAAGCGACCCCCTTGACGCTTATGAAAACAAAATTTACTGTAAGGGCGCACCCCTTAAAACGGGTGTTATCTGGGACGAAAATTATATTGAAAGGGATAAATAAAATGAAAGCGATTGTTATAGAAACTCCTAACAAAATTGAAATACAGGATATTCCTATGCCCGAGGTTAAAGAGAATGAGGCTCTTTTAAAGGTCAAATGTGTGGGTATCTGCGGTGCGGACGTGGCTTCATACACGGGCAATCAGCCCTTTACCACCTATCCCAGAATTCCCGGTCACGAGTTTTCTGCAGAAATTGTAACAATCCCCGAAAATGACAAGGGTCTGAAGGCAGGGGATATAGTAACCTGCAATCCGTATTTTAACTGTGGAATATGTTATTCTTGTGAAAGAGGGTACGTTAACTGTTGCACCGATAATCAGACAATGGGCGTTCAGCGTGACGGTGCATTTTGCGAATATATAGCAATGCCGGTTGAAAGAATTTTCCCCGGTAAGGGACTTAGTGCAGAGGAATTGGCTTTAATTGAGCCCTTCTCAATTTCGCAACACGCAGTTTCAAGGGCAACTATAAAAGAAACCGACACAGTTTTAGTTGTTGGTGCGGGTCCCATTGGTCTTTTTGCCTTGCTTGCGGCTAAGCAGATGTGCAAAAAAATCGTGGTAGCGGATATTCTTGACAACCGACTCGCTCTTGCAAAGGAATATGGTGCCGATGCGGTTGTTAACACAAAAAATCAGTCCCTTGAAGAGTTTACAAAGGAATTTACCGAGGGCAGGGGCTTTGACGTGTGCATTGAGGCTTGCGGTGCACCCGAAACCTTCCTTAATTGCATTGATTGTGCCGCATTTGCCGCTAATATTATTCTTATCGGTAACGGCAAAAGAGAAACAAGCTTTGTTCATTCAATAATCCTTAAAAAGGAATTGAATATTCACGGAAGCCGTAATGCTCTTAATGCGGACTTTATAAACAATATTCGGCTTGTGGCAGATAAAAAAGCGGACGTTATGAAAATGGTAAGCGGTGTTTACGATATGGAAAATGCCACCGCCGCTTTTGAAGCCCTTAAAAACAACGACGGAACCTTAGCAAAAATTCTTATTAAAATAGGATGAAAACTATGATTATTGATGCACATGCGCATTTGTGGAAAAAACAAGCAGGTATTGTAGACGGCAAGCCCGTTTTTGACGTAGGTGGCGGCAGAAGTAATTTCGGCGGCGAAATTAAACAGATGATGCCCCCCTATATGACCGACGGTGAAAACAGTGTTGAGCGCTTTATTGCCAATATGGATTACGCCTGTGTTAGCGGTGCGGTTATTACTCAGGAGTATATTGACGGCAATCAGGACGAATACCTGAAGGAATGTAAAAGGCTTTACCCCAACCGTATTAAAATCTGTGCCCTTTACGAAGAAAAAGAAATGGGCGATATAGGGGATTTTGACGGCATAAAATTATGTGCAGGTCGCCTTGCGGATAAAAATCTGCTTAACCACCTTGAACCCTTCAGACTTGCAAATGAAATGGGCAAATTTATATCCATTGACCTTGCAGACGGCAACGAGCAGACCGATGCTTTGCAGGAAATAATAAATATGTTCCCCGATTTAAAAATTGCCATAGGTCACTTTGGTATGGTGACGAGGGAAAATTGGCTCAGTCAGATTGAACTTGCAAAAAACAAGAACGTTTTTATTGAAAGCGGCGGCATAACATGGCTTTTTAACGAGGAATTTTACCCTTATAATTCGGGTGTTGATGCTATAAATCAGGCGGCAGAGCTTGTGGGCTTTGATAAATTGATGTGGGGTAGCGACTACCCACGCACAATGACCGCAATTACCTATAAAATGAGTTTTGATTTTGTAATTAAAA
>JAFYLQ010000011.1 GCA_017550105.1 Clostridia bacterium
ATATCAAGAAGGTCTGCAGGAAGGCATCCGCCTGAGGGACCACCTGTCTGAGCAGCCTTGAATTTTTTGCCGTTGGGAATACCGCCACCGATATCCTCGATGATTTCACGGAGTGTGGTACCCATGGGAACCTCAACAAGACCTGTGTTGTTGATTTTACCACCGAGAGCAAATACCTTTGTACCCTTGGAGGTTTCTGTACCCATTGTATTGAAGAACTCAGCACCCTTAAGGATAATCTGAGGAACGTTAGCAAATGTTTCAACGTTGTTTTCGGTAGTGGGCTTGCCGAAAAGACCCTTGATTGCAGGATAGGGAGGACGGGGTCTGGGCTCACCACGGTTACCCTCGATAGATGTCATAAGAGCAGTTTCTTCACCGCAAACGAAGGCACCTGCACCAAGACGAATGAATAAATCGAAGTCGAAGCCTGAGCCAAAAATATTCTTACCTAAAAGACCGTATGCACGTGCATCGTCAATAGCCTTCTGTAAACGCTGAACAGCGATGGGATACTCTGCGCGAACGTAAACGTAACCCTCTGTAGCACCTGTTGCGTAACCGCAGATTGCCATTGCTTCAACAAGACAGTGGGGGTCGCCTTCAAGAACTGAACGGTCCATAAATGCACCGGGGTCGCCCTCGTCGGCATTACATACAACGTATTTCTGGTCTGCATTCTGAGCAGCTGTGAAGCTCCACTTACGTCCTGTGGGGAAACCACCGCCGCCACGACCGCGAAGACCTGAATCAATAACAGTCTGAATAACGTCTGCGGGCTTCATCTCTGTGAGAGCCTTTGCAAGAGCTGCATAACCGTCGTAAGCGATATATTCCTCGATATTTTCGGGGTCGATAACACCGCAGTTACGAAGAGCAACTCTGTGCTGTTTTTTGTAGAAGTTTGTTTCGCTAAGGGGCTTAACGTTTTCTGCTTCAACAGTTTCTTTGTAAAGAAGTCTTTTAACGATACGACCCTTAAGAAGGTGCTCCTCAACGATTTCGGGAATATCGTCAACCTTAACCTCGCTGTAGAAACAGCCTTCGGGATAAACGATCATAATCGGGCCTAAAGCACAAAGTCCGAAACAACCGGTTCTAACAACTTTAATTTCCTCTTCAAGGCCTTTTTCTTTAATGTTAGCTTCAAGTGCCTCGATGAGTTCTCCGCTGTGGCTGGAGGTACATCCGGTACCGCCGCAGACAAGTACATGAGAACGATACATTACTTTTTCCTCCTTATTCTGTTACAGCGCCAACTGTATATTCGATTACGGGGTTACCGTTAACAAGGTGCTCAGTAACAACCTTTACTGCCTTTTCAGCAGTCATTTTAACGTATGTAACCTTTTCTTTGCCGGGTTCAAAAACCTCAATAATGGGCTCGTACTGGCACATACCGATACAACCTGTCTGTGTAACGCTTACGTGCTTGATATCTCTCTTAGCAATTTCTTCTGTAAGAGCCTTGAGTACGGGACGTGCGCCTGCAGCGATACCGCAGGTAGCCATACCTACAACAACTCTTGTGCCGTCTTTACCGTCAGCATCACGAGCAGCAATCTGAGCCTGAGCTTTTTGTTTTATAGCAAGTAACTCTTCTAATGATTTCATTTTATTTCGTCCTTTCGTTAATTCTTGAATAACTGTTCCGTATGCTCTGTAATATAACCCTCAACCCAGCTCATAACCGACGGCTCTGAAAGAGGAACCCCGTCAAGTATTGCTTTGATTTCGGCAGATGAAAATTCGAATTTTTCATCGTCAACACTACGGATATAGATGAAATCCTTATCCTCGTTCATACAGACAATAGTGGTTATTGTTGATGACATATCGCCCAAGGGGGTAAAGTCGATGCTGTCGGTTTTGAAGCGGGCTTCAACCCTTGTACCGACACCGACCTCGGAAGTAATTGTGAAGCTTCCGCCCGTTTGCTCCGCCGCCATTTTAAAAAGCGGTATACCCATACCCACCTTGCGGGTGGTACGTGTGGTGAAAAACGGGTCCTGAACGTTTCTGACCTGCTCCTCGGTCATACCCTTGCCGTTGTCGTAAATGCCAATGAGAAGTGTTTTCTCACGGGTGTTTTCGGCAACAACGATTTCGGTAAGCGAGGCACCGGCAGCAATTGAGTTCTGGGCAATATCGAGAATATTAAGTGATAATTCACGCATAGGGCTTAGTTCATATATTTTGCAAGGATACCGGGAACGTCGTCTGCGGTGATTTTACCGTAAACCTCACCGTTGATTGTGAAAACGGGAGCAAGACCGCAAGCACCGATACAACGGCACTCTTCAAGAGAGAATTTACCGTCGGGAGTGCATTCACCGGGTTCAATACCGAGAATTTCGCTGATTTTGTCTGTAAGCTGCTGTGAGCCTTTTACGTAGCAGGCTGTACCGAGACAAACAGAGATATCGTACTCACCCTTGGGTGAAAGTGAGAACTGTGCATAGAAGGTGGCAACGCCGTAAACCTTCTCGAGGGGGATGTCCATACCCTCCGCAATCATTACCTGCACCTCACGAGGAAGGTAACCGTAAATACCCTGTGCCTCCTGCATTACGTGCATAAGCTGACTTTTGTCATCCTTGCACTCTGCAATTACTGCGTCAAGTTGTGCTTTCTGCTCAGGCGTACCTTTAAAAGGTATTGTGCTGATTTTCTTGACCATTCAGATTTCCTCCATTCAATGAATATGTTTTGTACCTGACTCCGTATTGAAATCGGGCACTATATATATTAGTTTACAATAACACATATATCGAAATTATAGCACAATAAACAACTAAATGTCTATAGCAAAATTCGACTTTTTGGATGTTTTTGATATATTTTTAACATTTTGACCTATTGCACAAATACCGAAAGGATTTTTCTATGCATAATTGACCCAAAACTCCGATTCAACCCATAATTTATGATAGAAATCGACCCTCTTGTATGCTAAAATATAATGGTATATAAAACTCTATCTCGGAGGATGTTACAAATGAAAATAAGTGAAATAAAATCAATTCTTGAAGCCGACCTTATTTGTGGCGAAGAATTTATAGAAAACGAGGTTTTCACCGCCTGCGGCAGTGATATGATGAGCGACGTTCTGGCATACGTAAAGGAACAGGCAGTTCTTTTATCGGGTCTTGTTAATCCTCAGGTTGTAAGAACTGCAGAAATGATGGATATGAAGTGCATCGTTTTCGTCCGCGGTAAGCAACCCGATGAGGATATAGTTGAGCTTGCCAAGGAGCGTGAAATCGTGCTTCTTCGCACTAAATTTGAAATGTTCACCTCTTGTGGCCTTTTATACAAAAACGGTCTCAAAGGAGGCTGCGGAGTATAATGGAGCCTTTAGTTTTACATTACGACGTAAGCGGAACAGATTTCACCTGTGCCGGTGAGGCTTCGGGTAAAATCAAAAAAACACTCAAGGAATTGGGCTTCCCCGCAAGTCTTATTCGCAACGTAGCAATTGCCGTTTACGAGGGTGAAATAAACCTTGTTATACACGGTGGCGGCGGCGTTATTGATGCCGAAATCACCCCCGAGTGCATTTCCATTGTTTTAACCGACCAGGGCCCCGGTATCCCCGACATAGCCTTAGCTATGCAGGAGGGCTACTCAACCGCTCCCGACAACGTACGTCAGTTGGGCTTCGGTGCCGGTATGGGTCTTCCCAACATCAAAAAATACACCGACGAAATGATTATTGAATCAGAGGTCGGCAAAGGAACAACAATCAGACTTAAGGTTTTTGTTAAATAAAGCCTGAAAGGAGTATTTATGGATAAATATTTCCATTCGGTGCGACTTGATAAGGATAAATGCCGTGGGTGTACCAACTGTATAAAGCGTTGCCCCACTCAGGCAATACGTGTACGTAACGGCAAGGCACGTATTATTAAGGAGCGTTGCATTGACTGCGGTGAGTGCATACGTGTTTGTCCCCATCACGCAAAATATGCAAGTCGCGATTCATTAGAACAGCTTGAAAATTACAAATATAAAATTGCCCTGCCTGCTCCCGCATTGTACGGTCAATTCCACAACCTTGACGACATCAATATAATCCTCAATGCACTCCCCTCTTTGGGCTTTGATGCGGTCTTTGAGGTGTCTAAGGCGGCGGAGCTTGTTTCGGAAGCCACACGAAAATATCTTGAAAAAAATATTGCGGATAAGCCCGCTATTTCGTCGGCTTGTCCCGCAGTAGTAAGGCTTATAAGGGTTTGCTTCCCCGAGCTTATTGACAATATCATTCTCGTTAACGCTCCCGTTGAAGAGGCAGGACGTCTTGCAAGGAACAAGGCAGTTGCAAAAACAGGTCTGAAGCCCGAGGAAATCGGTGTTTTCTTCATTTCACCCTGTCCTGCAAAAATCACCTCCTTCAAGCAACCCATCGGCACGGAAAAATCCAACATTGACGGCGCCATTGCCATAAACGATATCTACCCCCACCTGCTTAAGGCTATGGAAAAGCTACAGGACCACGACGAAATGATGGCTCTGCACGAATCGGGAGTTATAGGCATCGGTTGGGCTACAAGCGGTGGCGAGGCTTCGGGTACGCTCAAGGACAATGCACTTGCAGCCGACGGCATTGAAAACTGTATGAAAATACTTGAAGAGGTTGACCGTGGTAACCTTGACGGCATTGATTTTATTGAGCTTAACGCCTGTCAGGGCGGATGTGTGGGCGGCAGCTTAACTGCCGAAAATCCCTTTATCGCAAAATCCCGACTTATGAGGCTCAGAAAATACAATCCCGTTTCCTGTAATCATCTTTTATCTGACGACATTCCCGACGAAATGCTTTGCCACACACCCATTGAGCCCTGTGACGAGGTTATGAAGCTTGCCGATAACGTGCAGGAGGCAATGGAAAGAATGGCTCGTATGAAGGCACTTTTAAAGACCTTCCCGGGACTTGACTGCGGTACCTGTGGCGCACCGGGCTGTAAGGCTCTTGCGGAGGACGTTGTGCGAGGCTACACCACCGAGCACGATTGTGTTTTCAGAGCAAGGGAGGAGCTTCAGGATATGGACAATTTAGACGATACCAAAAAGCTTGAACGTATTATCCCTGCACCTTTCAGGGAAACTCCGGGTGAATAATATTATGACAGTTAAAGATTTACAAAAAAAGCTTGGGCTTACATATTTATGTTCAGAAGAAATAGCAGAAGAAAAAGAAATTGACGGATGCTACTGCGGTGACCTGCTCAGTTGGGTTATGTCACGTGCTCAGTCGGGCAATATATGGCTCACGGTTATGGGCAACGTTAACTCCATAGGCGTGGCGGTGCTTGCAGATATTTCCTGCATCATTCTGACAGAAAACGCCGCCCTTGACGAGGATGCAAAAAAACGTGCTACGGAAAATGAGGTTGTTATTCTGACCTCATCCAAAAATGCATACGAGTTAGCGGCAGAAATTTCTAAAATAATATGAAGCTACAATACGATTTCCATATACATTCCTGCTTAAGTCCCTGCGGTGACAATGATATGACACCGCAAAACATTGTTAATATGTCGCAAATTATGGGCTACGACGTTATAGCGCTTACGGACCACAACACCTGTGGCAACTGCCCCGCAGTAATGAAGGCGGGTGAAAAAATCGGTCTTACGGTAATACCGGGTATGGAGCTTTGCACCTCGGAGGAGGTTCACGTTGTGTGCCTTTTCCCCGACTTAGAAAAGGCAATGGCTTTTTCCGACTATGTTTACACCACCCTTCCCCCTGTTAAAAACCGACCCTCCGTTTTCGGCGACCAACTAATATGCGACGAGAATGATGAGGTTATAGGAACCGAGGAAAAGCTATTGATTACTGCAAGCAGTATCAGTTGTATGAAGGTGGTTGAGGTCGTAACTGAATACGGTGGTGTATGCTACCCCGCCCACATTGACCGTTCCTCCTTCAGCATTCTTTCAAACCTCGGCACCATCGACGAAAGCTTTGGCTTTAACTGTGCGGAAATTTATGATATGACTAAGGAGCAGGAATTAAAAGAAAAATACCCATACCTTAAAAATCTCAGAATAATTTCTGATTCGGACGCTCATTATCTTGAAAAAATGCGTATTCCCGAGCAATATATTGAATTATCCGATAAAACAATATATAATGTATTTGAATATTTAACCAACAAAGGAGATGAGAATTTTGGCTCCTCAGACCACTGAAGTAAGGCGTTACGTGGGTAAAAAGGAAACCCTCGCCTACGTTCTTAACGACGTTGCGGCAAGTTTGAATATTGACGATTACAAGGAACGATATATTTACGACGTTGTAAAAATCGACTTTAATCTTCTTGCTATTCAGAACGTTGTGGCAACCGCCTGGGACTCGGTTAACGACACCTTTATCGGCGTCCTTGTTGACAAAACCCGTTCACGCTGGGGTAAATTCAGACCCTATGTACTTTTGGGTGAAATTCCTTTGACGGTTCTCGGAATGTGGTATTGGCTTATACCATTCCTTTTCCCCGATACTCCCGGTGACTATCTTCCCAAATGGATATTCTACTTTGCAATGAGTATCATAACCGAAACCGCAACCACCTTTACCGCAGTTGCAAAAACAGGTTACCTTTCAACCATAACCCCCGAGCCACTTGAACGTTCACGGCTTATTGCCACGGCTAACGTGGCATCCCATCTGGTTGAGGACTTACCCAAGCAATTATTCGGTATTATATACGACCTTGTAACCAATAAGGTTATCAACATACATCTTCCCCGATTATTTGCTTCCTTCGGTCTTGTTTGCTCAGGACTTTCGGCAATTTTTGCTTTATACTTCGTTCTCAACTCCCGCGAAAGAGTTACACAGTCAATCAAGCAGCCCACGGTTAAGCATTGCTTCAAGGCAATCCTTCACAACAGACCTATGTTCACGTATCTGTTGTCCTCATTCCTGTCGGGCTTCAGCATAAGCAAGAGTCGAACCAACTTCTACATCGACGTTATCGGTTCAATAACCTGGAAGACAATTGTTGGCATTCCCGCCTTCCCCGTTAAGTTTATCAGCTATAGCTTCGTTGAACCCTTACGTAAAAGATTTTCCACAAAGGCCTTGTGGATATTCGAGGATGCATGGACGGATATGCTATGGCTTACGGTCTTCGGCATAGGCTCCATAAAGGGTAATTTCCAGAAAAAAGGCGTCATACTACCGATGATGGCAATTGAGGAAATACTTGAAATGTGCGTTTACGGATTAAGACGAGTTGTTCCCGCCGAAATCAAAAACGAAGCCCTTGACTATAGCGAATGGAAATACGGCTACCGTTCAGAGGCTATGACGGGTGTTTCAATGGACCTTATATCCAAGCTCCAGCAAGCCGTTATGAGTGGTGTAAACAACGTGGTAATGGGCAAAATCGGTTACGTTCAGGGTAAAGAAATCGGCACCCAGACCGACAAAACCAAATGGTGGATTTTCGCCTTAGGTACCGGTATTCCGATTATTACCTCAAGCCTTGGTATTATTCCCAAGTTCTTCTATCCCCTTTCAGCAGAAAACAGGGCTAAGATGTACGAGGAGCTCAGTGACAGACGACTTCAGATGTCCGAGTTTATGAAAAACGCTTCCGCTGAAGAAATTGCTGTTAAAGCAGATAACCAGCTTAACGGTATATTTGATTAACAAAAAAGACCTCCTATGATTGCCATAGGAGGATTTTTTTGCCACAAAGGGCTTTTTATACTTTATTGCTTAGCTCCGTCATCAAACTTTTCAAGAACTTTAACACTTGCTGCGTAGCATTTTTCAAGACAATCCTTGTTAAGAGCATCGGGTGTGTCAAGTCTTGTATGATAGAAATCGGGAAGAGCGTGGCTGAGAGCTGTAACACCTGTTGCTTTGAGACCTGCCTGAGCAAATGCTGCTGAGTCAGTTGCACCACCGAGAGGAGGAACCATACCTTTTTTACAGGGAATGTTCAATTCCTCACAAGCTTCAATAAATAAGTCGGAAACATCTTTGTCAACTTTAACAGTACCATTAAGGTCACGATAGTTAACCATAAGTTCTTCTGATTGGGTAATTGTATCGTATGAATAAATAAATGTGGGAACATCGTTCATTTCGTCTTTATGAGCTTCACACCAAGCTTTGGCACCACGAAGACCGGCTTCTTCACTGCCTGAGAAAATTACGCCGATTTCTGTGTTTTCAAGTTCAATATTTTCTTCCTGAAGCATTTTAAGGATACCCATACCGATATAACAACCTGAAAGGTTATCATTAGCGCCATCAACAACTCTTTTTTTGTTCCACATAAAGTAAAGACCGAACCAGAAGGGCGCAAAAGCAAGTGTACCAAGACCAAACTTTGTTGCAAGAGAGCCTTCAAGAACACCTGCTACGCTTAAAATAGCGATAGCAAGAAGATAGAAAGCACCGAGGAAGCAAAGCATCATGTGAATGTCAAAGCCAAGATATGTAAACTTGTATTTGAAGGGCCATTCCCAACAAGCATCAACGTGACCAACAAAGATAATTCTTCTTTTCACTTCACCTGAGGGCTTTTTGAAACCTGTTGCGTTATGACCGGTTTTTTCCTTGAAGAACTTATCAACAATTTTCTTGTAAAGACCAAACTGCAAGAAGCAAAGAGTGAGACCCAGTGCAATAAATACAATTGATAAAGCAGGAATAAAGAAATATGAAATGAGTGCTAAGAAGCAACAGGTGATTGTGAAATAAATCCAACCGAAGAATGAACCGGGGTTTTCTTTAAATTCTTCAACATAGGCTCTGTCGCAACCTAATTCTTTCATTTTTTCCACTGCGTATTCGCAAGCCTGATGCTCACCCTTTGAACCGGGATCTCTTTTTTCAAAAGTGTTGCAGATATATGTGATTTCATCAATCATATATTGAGCAGCCTTGCCTTTTAAATCAATAATTTTACTTAAATCCATTTCTACCTCTCCTTTTTTCACACGGAAAACAGTTTTTTACTGTTTAATATTTATGTGCACAAGACATATTCGGCTCATACCAACTTAAATAATTTCCGTATTTAGCACGTACTGTGTAGGTATATTTAATACCCATTTCAACCTTTTTGTCGGTATAGCTTGTGGTTTTTGAGTTAACTGAGCCAATCTGTACCCAAGGGCCGTTACCCTCTTTACGGAAAACAGAATAGCTTGTGCAACCCTTAACAGCCGACCATTTGAAGGTTATGCCGCTACGTGTGCTCTTAACCGATAACATATCGGGTGTATCAAGATAAAGAGTTTTCCAGCCCGTTGTATTATAGCCCGAGGTGGTCTTTGAGCCGTATGCCTTTATAGTATAGGTATAGGTTGTTTTGTTAGATACCTTTTTATCAATATAACCGGGCTTTGAAACTGTTGCTATTTTAGTCCAGCTTTTAGCGTTACCCGCTTTTCTGTAAACATAATAGCTGCTTGCACCTGAAACCGCATCCCACGTAAGGGTTACGTTACCCGTTCTGTTGGCAACGGTAAGCTTAGGTGCGTTAAGATATTTAACAGTAACACCCTTGGTGTTATATGCTGAAAGTGAGGTTCCGTAATAAGCCTTTACGGTGTAGGTGTAATTGGTTTTATTCTTTACGTCCGTATCCTTATAAGAGGTTCCTGTAACTGTGCCGAGGAACGTCCACGTGCTTGCATTACCCGCCTTACGATACACTCTGTAGCCTGTAGCACCTGCCACCTTATTCCAGGTAAATGAAATATATCCGTAGCCGTTATTTGCCCCTTTAAGAGTGGGTGTTGTAAGGCGTCTTTCAGCCCAGCCTGCGGGCTTGTAGGAAGAATAAACACCGTCCGACTCGGCTTTTATTGTGTATCTGTAGGTAGTACCCGCTTTAGCCGTTTTGTCAAGGTAGGAGTTACCTGTTACAGTTGTAAGATACGACCAGCTATCGGTACTCTTGGTTTTCCTGTAAATTCTGTAGCTGTCTGCTACGGGGTTTTTATCCCACTTCAACTGAATACCGTTAGAAACGTTTGATGACGTAATCTGAGGTGCGGCAATATAAAGAATGTTTTTAGCGATGTATACACTTAAGCCGCATTCACTTTCGGCACGTACCGCATAATACATCTTTTTGCCGTTTACCGCCTTGGTATCCGTATATTTAAGAGTATCGGCACCTACGGTTTCAACGTACGTCCAACCCTTATCGTCCTGTGATTTACGATAAATTCTGTAGCCTGTAGCACCCTTTATGCTCTTCCACGAGAAGGCAACACCTGTATAAGTACGTGACAAACCGCTTATAACGGGAGCGTCAAGGTACATATTTTTCACTTCAACAGAATTTCCGCTAAGCTTTTCACCATCGTGAGTGCGAACCATATACACAAAGGTCTTACCGCACTTAACGTCCGTATCAGTATAGCTGAGAGTTCCTGCAGAAAGCTCATCTACTAACTCAAATGAAGCGCCGTCGTAATCGGCTCTTCTGTAAACGTAATAGGTATCGGCACCTGCAACCTCCGACCAGGTTATTTTAACAGAGCCCGAGGTATTGGCGGCAGTAACAGCTTCGGGAGGCGCTATATATGTAAAGCCAACCGCATTATCCGTATTAAGTATACCACGGCTTTCACCAATAACCGCCGCAACTGCATAATAATAGGTCACTGCGCTTTTTACGTTTTTGTCGATATATTCGCTTTCGCTTACCTGATTAACCTGAACCCAACCGTTACCGTCGTTTCTGAAAACGGCATAGGCATCTGCTCCGCTTACGGGTACCCACGAAACTCTGATACCCTCATCATAAAGCTCGGGGTTTGCACTACCCATAGCACCAATTCTGAGAAGGGGCGATGAGGTATCACTCGCAAGGCTTTCACCAACGGCGCTTACAGCCTTAACGGTATAAGCGTAGCTTTCGTTCCATACCACGTCGGTGTCAATAAACTCACGGGGCTCGTTTGCTTTAATCTGTGCAATTGTTGTGCAGTTAGAGTTTTCATCAACTCGCATAAGAACGTACTTAACGGCACCCTTTGAGCTTCCCCAAGTAACTTTAATACCCTCGATTACATTTTCACTCTGCACGTTGTCGGGTGAAGCAATGTAATAAATGGGGTCGGACTCAACCTTAGCACCCTCGGAGGTAGAAACTATGGGACATACGGAATAAATATATTCAGTACCGCTCACTAATCCCTTATCGCTATAAGAGGTGTAATCGGCACCAACGTTTTCCACCCTTATCCATGAGCTTTCGGAAGTGTTTCGGCGGTAAATATTGTAGCCTGTAGCACCGCTGACTGGTGCCCATTGTACGTTAACACCGTCTTTTTCAAGTGTCAGTGCAGTAACCTCGGTATGTGCCACACGTGTTACAGTGTAGCCCTTGGTGTTGTAGGCACTGTCCCCAAGATTTGTGCAAGCTTTTACAGAATAAACGTAAAGCTTACCTGCAACTACGTCTGTATCAAGATAGGTATTACCCGGAACGGATTTAATTTCAAGCAATTGAGCCTGTGTGCCCTTATCCCTGCGGTAAACGATGTAGCTTGTTGCAAGAGGATGAGCGCTCCACGAAATCCTTATACCCTTTAACTCGTTAGTGGCACCATTTAAGGTAGGTGCGGATATATAAGTAATAAAGTCACCGTCGGTATTGTTGGGTGTGGAATAGCTGTCCGTTGCCGCAACAACGTCATATTCGTAGCTTTCGCAGTCCTCAACGGTTGTGTCCAGATAGTACGTGCCTGAATTCACGTTACGCTTTGCAATCTGTGTCCATTGAGTCTCACCGAAAACACGACGATAAACAAGGTAGAAATCAGCACCCGTAGCAACGTTCCAACTAAGCTCAACACCGCCAACGGCATTTTTAATTTCACCTATAACAGGCTTTTCAATATATTTGCAGGAAACACCGATAGCGTCATAAAGACTGATACCATAGTTGTTAAACGCCTTTACGGTATAAGTGTAAACCGTACCGCTTACAAGACCTGTATCAACGTATTCTGTTACAGATGCACCGATTTCTGCAATGCTTTTCCAACCGTCCTCTGTGGTGAATCGCCATATCTGATAGCCAACTGCGCCCTCTACCCCATTCCAGGAAAACTTAATTCCGTCAATGGTAGGCTCCGCACCTTTAAGCACGGGCTTTGCAAGGGTTGATATATTGTTATATTCTGCAATAATCTGAAGACCGTCGGCAGGGGTAATATTCTTATCAGTTTCGGTTGTGGAGTAATACTCCTTACAATAGAATTTTATATCTGTAGAGGGACGGCTTTCGTCAATCACCTTGAACTGTAGTTTGAAAAAGCCCGTTGCTTTTGTGGTGGAAACAGCAATGTCGTTTATGTATGAAATAACGTACATATCGGGATTGCTTTCACTAACACCGTATGCATAGGTGCCCCTGAAATTATAGTTGGTTCCCTCTTCGGTGGTTGTACTCTCAATAGGAGCACAGTTCACGGGCTTAAGCACGTCACTGTCAAACTCCACGTTAAGAATAATACCGCCGATATTTTTTTGTTCCTTGGTGACGCTTATGGTATAAGTAAGCAAATCACCGTCAATATTCTCCCCTTTTACAGAGAACAGGGTTTTAACGTTATATGCAGCAAGTGTGGGTGCGGCAGTCATAGTAAGAACCGACAGACACATCACTAAGCATAAAACTAAAGAAATCGTCTTTTTTAACATAAATCCTCCTAATTCAGATTTATATTCAATTTAATAACTATCCCTCGCACGTAACGTGCGAGGGCATAATTATTCTTAATACTTATCCTTTATTGCAAGGCCCTTGGTGTTGTAAGCACTTGTTGAAGTACCGTAGTAAGCCTTAACTGTATAGGTGTAGGTTGTACCCTTCTTTGCACTCTTATCAAGGTATTTTACTGTTGAAGTTCCCTTGACTGTTGCAATCTTCTGCCAGCTACCCTTACCTGTTTTACGGTAAACGATATATCCCGTTGCACCCTTGGACTGAGTCCATGTAAATGTAATACCGGCTTTAGCACTTGTTGCTTTTTTAAGTGTGGGAGTTGTAAGTCTTCTTACAGCAACACCATTAGTGTTATATGCTGAGAAGTATGAGCTATAGTATGCCTTTACAGTGTATCTGTAGGTTACGCCTGCACTTGCTTTTTTATCTGTATATGAAAGTGTGCCTGCACCCTTAACTGTTGCAATCTTTGTCCAACCGCCTGTTGTCTTTCTGTAAACAATATAACCTGTCGCACCCGCAGCCTTTGTCCACTTAACTGTTACACCTGCATTTGCGTTTGCGGTTGTAACTGTGGGTGTTGCAAGGAAATAGATTTTAAGACCTTTTGAATCATATCCACTGTTACCTGCCGCATTAGTTGCTCTTACTGTGTAAATGTAATATGTACCTGATTTTGCCTTTTTATCAACAAAGCTTGTGCTTGTAGACTTACCGAGATTTTCCCAGCTACCCCACTTTTTGGTTTTAGCATTGTAGGTTTTGCGGTAAACGATGTAGCTTGTAGCATTTTTTGATGCAGACCACGTAACCTTAACACCGCTTGCAGTATTAGCCACCTTTGAAAGCTTGGGTGTTGCGGGCTTTCCTACACCAACGTATTTGATGCTGAGACCCTCGTCATCAATAGCGCTTTCGTATTCGCCGTCAACTGCTCTTACGTTATAAATATAAGTGCCGTCCTTAAGGTTTTTATCAACGTAGCTTGTGCCGGATGTTGTAGCAATTTTTACCCAAGCGGTACTGCTTGTTTTACGGTAAACAACGTAAGACGTTGCACCGTCAACCTTGCTCCATACGAACTGAACGCCGCCGCTTACCTTAGCAACGCTTTCAAGGTCGGGAGTATCAAGGAATTTGTAAGTCATACCATTTTCAGCATAGCCTGACTGACCGCCGTCTGCCATATTGGCATTGATTGTGTAGGTGTAGGTATCATCACTGAAAACGTCTGCATCAAGGTAAGCAGTTCCCTTAACTTCATCTTCAATTACGGTCCATTTTTTGTCGCCCTCTTCCTTACGAAGAACCTGATAGCTTTCTGCACCGTCAAGGGGTGTCCACTCAATCTCAATACCAACAACGCTATTCTGTATTGATGTAATTTTAGGACAACTGAGTCTTAAAACGGGTCCGATTTCACGGATACCGCTGTTAATATCTGTAGAAACTGCGTAAACTCTGTATTCGTATTCGCATTCTGCTTCAACGTCTGTATCAACGTAGCTAAGATTTTTGGTAAGTGTTGCAATCACTTCGTACTTGCCGTTAATTTTCTTTTCAAGAACGTAGCTTTCGGCACCGTTAACGGGTGTAACGGTAATCTGAATACCGTTATTCGCGTTCTTTGCAGTAGCCTTAGGAGTTGCAATAATCTTAGCAGATGCAGGGTCACAAATCATTTCTGATACGTTGTTACCCTTAAGAGCCTTAACCATATAGTAATAAACTATACCGCTCTCCATAGTGTTATCTGTGTAGCTTGTGCCTGTAACCTTTGCAAGCTTTGTCCATTTAGTCTGACTTGCGGTTTTTCTGTAAACCTCGTAGTTATCTGCTGCAGAAAGCTTTTCCCAAGTGATTACGGAGCAATCCACACCGGGGGTTGCCTTAATCCAGCTAACGTTACCGAAGTACATACCCTCAACACCGCTTGTTAAGAAGGCACTTTCATAAGCACCTGCTACGGCTGTTACGTTGTATTTGTAATAGGTGCCGTGCACTGCCTCGTCATCAACGTAGGATTTGCCTGCAACCTGACAGATATGCTCCCAATTATCTGAGCCAACCTCTGCACGGTAAACGTTGTATTTTTCTGCACCGTCAACGGGCTCCCAAACAACCTTGATACCGCTTTCAATACTTGAAACCGAAGTAATTTCAGGTGCATCAAGGTAAAGAATGGTTACACTTTCATCAAAACCGCTATCACCTGTATCATTACTTGCACTGACAGCGTATGTATAGGTTTCACCGCTTACAAGGTCAATATCATCATAACGGGTTGCACTGAGAATAACCGTTGAAACCCATTCGCCTGAATCTGTTTTAACAAAAATTTCGTAGGTAAGAGCACCGTTAACCTTGTTCCATACAAGCTCGGTACCATATTTGGTATTTGAAACTCTAAGACCTGTGGGCATACCCAATCTTACGATTGACTGTGTGGTTGCCTTAAGGCTTGTCATACCGTCAGCGGCAACAGCCTGAACTCTGTAGGTATAGCTGCTGTCGGCAACTACGTCCTCGTCAAAATACTGGAATTCATCTGTAATTTCGGCAACCTTTTCAAAAGCACTGCCGTTTACACTTCTTTCAACAACGTACTTTGCGGCACCGCCAACCTCATCAAAGGTAACGCTGATACCACCGCTCACGTTATTAACTGTAACCTCGGGAGTTGCAATATATTTAACTCTTGCGGGCTCGCAGGACATATCTGCAGAAAACTCACCCTGTATAGCCTTAACCTTGTAGTCGTATTCAACACCACTTGCAAGAGAACTGTCAACGTATTCACATTCTGTTACGGTTTTTACCAACTGCCAGTTAGATGAAACTGCAAGCTTTCTGTAAACCTCGTATTTTTCGGCACCGTTAAGAGCACTCCATGTAATCTTAGCACCGGTTGCGGTAGCAACTGCATTGATTGACTCAATGTTGCCGAAGTTCATACCTGCAAGACCTGTTGCATCATAACCCGTAGCGCCGTATTCGTTGAATGCCTCAACTGTGTAGTAATAAATTGTACCCTTTGCAACAGAGTTATCAACGTATTCGTTAACTGTTAAGCCCTCTGCAAGAACAGTCCATACAGCCTCACCCTTAGCCTTGCGAAGAAGTGTGTAGCTTTCGGCACCCTGTGTGTCGGTCCACACTACTCTGAGACCGTCGTTATAGGAGTTAACCTCATTAACAGCGGGTCTTGAAAGAGAATAGAAGATATCCGCATAAAATTCCTGAGCGCCGTTGATTTTTTTGATATCGTTATCGGCATTGCCGTCGTCTGTGATAAATTCAACACATTTGAAGGTAACCGCTTCCATATCACGTACATCAGAAATCGCTTCAAAGGTAATTGTAGCAAAGTCCTTACCTGCACTACCTGTGTTAACACCACTCACTTCCATAAAAGCAATGGCGTAAACATCTGTTGAATCGTACTGATAGCCCTTTACAAACATACCCGACATAGCGGCGGCACCGTCAGTTTCGTCCTCAGAAACCTTAAGGGCTTCACCGTCAAAATATGCCTGAATGTTTACACCCGTAACCTTTGTAAGGTTGGGATTGAGCCTGATTGTGTAGGTTATTTTGTCATTTTTGAATTCACCGCTTGTAACGGTAAAGAATTCATTAGCGTTACCCGCTGCCATAACCTGCCCCGCAGTTGCGGTAAACATTGTTATAAACATCAGTACGCAAAGTGCCATTGAAAGAAATCTTTTCAAATTAAAGCCTCCTGACTTTCGTTTTAGGTTTATGTTAAATGCAAATTATTTTACTCTTTTGATTGACGTGCCCGTTGAGTTATATGCACTGAGATTGCTGCCGTCCACGGCTCTTATTGTGTATTTGTAGGTTTTGCCGTTTGCTACTTTCTTATCTGTGTAGCTTGTTGTTTTCACAGTACCGAGAAGCTTCCAGCTTGTTTCACCGGGGGCTTTACGGTAAACCTTGTAGCCTGTTGAAGCACCTGTTGTAGCACTCCATTTAATATTTATACCTGCGGTTGTGTTGGTAAGCTTTGTAATCTTGGGCATTACAAGATATTTAAGTGTAAGGCCTGTTGAATCATAACCGCTTGCAACCTTACCGTTAAACGCCTTTACTGTGTAAGCGTACTTTGTACCGCTCTTTGCAGTTTTATCAACGTAAGAGGTTGTCTTTACGTCAGCAAGAGCAGTCCAGCTCTTTGCACCTACAACCTTTCTGTAAACTCTGTAGGTTGTTGCACCCTTTACTGCGGACCATTTTAATGTAGCACCGCTTGTGCCGTTTGCAAGGCTTGTAAGCTTGGGTGTTGCAACGTAGTTGATGGTCTTTGCAATGTAATTACTGCTACCTTTTGATGAAAAGGCTCTCACTGTATAGTCGAGCTTCTTGCCGGATGTGGCTGCAGCATCAAGGTAGCTTAAGGTATCTGCGTTAACAGTCTTAAGAAGTGTCCAAGCACTTGCGCCGTTATTTCTGCGATAAATTTTATAGGTTTCGGCTCCGTCGATTACATTCCAAGTAACCTTAGCGCCGCCCTTGGCAGATGCAATTTTAACTGTGGGTGCATCGTAGTGGTAAATAGCGCTTGCGACACTGTTTGCACTGTAAACTCCGTCCATATTTGCACGAACGAGATACTCATACTTAACATCATTGGCTACGTTTGTATCAACATAACTTTTTGCGGTAGTGTTTTTAACAAGATACATCCATGATGTCTTTGAACCATCTGCATTGGTAACACGTTTAAACACGCGATAGCTGTCGGCACCGCTTACTGCAGACCAGCTTACTTTTACACCGTCACCTGAGTTTGCGGTTGTTACCTTCGCGGGAGGTGCAACATACAAGCCTGTAATCTTGTTGTATGTCTTGAAGCTTCTGCCATCATTTTTGAAGGCTCTTACTGCGTAGGTTTCCTTCACACCGTTTTGTGCAGTTGTGTCAATATAGCTTGTTTCATCAGCGGAAAGCCTTGTAACAGCCCAACCCGAAGCCGTTTTCTTGTAGAAGTTGTAGTAATCCGCACCTTCGGTAGCCTTCCAGTTAACCTGCATACCCTTTGCAGTAGGTGTAACACCTGTAATGATTGTCTTCTCGAAGGTATCGGTGCTTATTGTTTTGAACGTTGCGGGAGTATCGGTGTTGTGAGTAACGTTAAGCTCCTCGTCCGCACCCTGAAATTCAACAATCTTAAAAGCAACCTTTGTTACAGGTCTGTCCGTATCGATAACCTTGAAATCAACAGTGAACATACCCTTACGCGCAGAGCTCTTGTATCCGTTTTCGTTAGTATATCCAACCGAAATTACGTTGCTCTTGAAGTGAACCTTACCGCCTGCGTACAAACCGCCGATATTAACTGTGGAGTCACCGTATTCATCAACGTTAACAAATGCACCGCCGTTTGCACAACCGGGATAGGTATAAGTTTCATTGGTCTTTTTGTCGGTGTAGCTGTATGTTTCGGGAAGTATGGGCTCAAGCACCTTTTCATCATACTCCACGAAAACAATAGCACCGTTTACGTGTACGTTGGGCTCAAGGTAAATATTGTAGGTAACCTTGCCGTCAACAACGTCCGTTGCCTTAACACTTAATGCACTGAAGGTTTTATCTGCGGCAACTGAGCACACAGAAAATGCTGAAAACAGCATCAAAACACACAATGCAAGTGAAATAAATTTCTTCATAAAAAATCTTCCTTTCAGATTCGCATTTCGATTAAAATCTGCTTTTGGGCATAGTCCACCCAAGGATAATCGTGTACAGAATAAATATAACATAAAAAGCCATTCCCTGTCAACGGAAACGGCTTAAAAGTAAATGTAAAAGCAACCAAAAAAAACCTCGTTTTTTTATACACTAAAAACAAAAATTTTTAATAAATTTTAAACAAATATTAAACGACCAGTCTGTGACGTACACTAAAGAGGATATCCTCATCCTCACGCTTGATTTCCTTAGCGGAAACACCCACCACGCTACGAGCCGTACCACCCGAAAGAGAAATGTGAACACGCAGTGAGTCAAGCGCCCTTGTAAGACCCCTGCCATCACCGAAAACAATACAGTCAATGTTCTTGTAGCGAAGGTCGTTTTTCTCGATAAAGGCGGATATTTCGGAGGGAATCTCGCCCAGAACCTCATCACAGGCGAAGATGATTTTATCGTACTCGGTTATGTCAACGTCGTAACCGCTATAGCAAAAGGCCTTGCGATTGCGGGCAAAATCGAGGTAGCGGCTGAAGTGATTTTTAGTGCCGCGACCCAGAGAAAGTGACTTTGTGCTGCGGTTTCTTAGGGCACTCTCGTTACAGAGGGCATTTATGGTATCATCATCGGAGCAATAAACAAATAAAGTCTTCAAAATAACACCTCACACTTCAAAAAATCCAACAACATCTTGTTGAGAAAGCTCAACTTTTTCACTATATATAGTATAACATATATACTATAAAATGTCACGTTTTTCGACCAAAAAATCAAATATCTGCGACTTGCACAAAAGGAACCCCCATACTTTGTATACATTTGCAAAATTACATAAAAGAATCCCCAATATATGGAAAAATTATTGCAAGAAACAAGGGTATATGCTACTATATAACACAAATATTAACTACATAAAAAGAAGGTATTTTTAATGAAACCCGTACGTACTTTTATACAGCAAAACGGCATTCGTGCTTCTATTAAAATTCAGAAGCCCGTGCACAGATTAACCAAGGGCAAAATAGCCAAAAGCTCATTTATTTCTGCTATAAATATGCCGTATGTCGGCACCGACGTTAAAATTATAAAGGAGACCGAAACCTCAACCTTTATTGCCAAGGTAAACCCCGACGGCACCTACAAAAACGAGGATTTCAAAATCCTTACCTTTACAGACCTTCACATGGCAAGTAACTTTGATTTAAACAACAAAACACTTCAGCTTGTTGTTGATAACATCGTCGCAGAAAAGCCCGACCTTGTTATTTTCACAGGTGACTGCATCTGCGGTAAATATCAGCAGATTGACGCCATACAGTTCGGTCAGATGATGGAAAAGCTTGGTGTTTATTGGGCGTTCGTTTTCGGCAACCACGAGGCACGTGCAGAAAAGGAATTTTTCAAATACCTTATTTTCAAAAGCGTTACGGACTTCCCCCACTGCCTTTCAAAATTCGGCAAGCCCGAGCTTTTCGGCTACGGCAACTTCGTAATCAATATTATGAATAGTGAAAACTCACTTCGTCAGAGTCTTGTGCTTTTTGACTCAGGCAGGGATTTCTGTGAGCCCCACATCACAAACGACAATATTCCCTTCACCAAGGAGGACGGCTACGACTACATAAAGCCCACACAGATTCAGTGGTACAAGGACGAAATGAACGCTTTGGAAAAGGAATACAACAAAGCCCCCTCAATGCTCTATATGCATATTCCGATTCCCGAGTACAACGATGTCTTTAAGTCCGAGCGTGAGGAGGACGGCTCATTTGCACCCTCGGGCAAGGCAGAGCTTCTTTACGGTGTTCAGTACGAAACCGTAGGCTCATCAAAATACAACAGCCACCTGTTTGACGCTATGAAGGAAATGGGTGCTAACGCTATTTTCTCAGGTCACGACCACGTTAACGACTGGGCGGCAAAATACGAGGGTATCTGGCTCGTTTACACTCAGTGCGGCGGTTATAACTGCTATGGTATGGGCGCTTACAACAACACCTTCTTCTGGGAAGAAAAGGATTGGCTCCAGGGCTCAACCCTTACTACAGTAAAGCCCGACGGCTCCATTACCCTTGAGCAGAAAAAGAACTCAAGATTTTTGAAGTAATTTTTCAAATTCACAATTTATTAACTCTTTGTTTTAAATTGTTCATAACTTTTTAATACGGAATTTATTTTTGTAGGTTATAGTGTACTCAACGGAACGGAAATCATCCACACGTTTCCGTTTCAGTTTCATTCCTATCTCCTTATTTCCATATTTACCCCTAAGAGAAAAGCACCCGCGTTATGCAGGTGCTTTTTTCATTGACAAAATCCGTCAAAATGGTACTATAGTATTAATTAACACTCCGAGGAGAATTTTTATGATTTTATCTCAGACAACCGCCTGTGCCAAAAAATTTGGTGATGACAAGGCAATTGAAATTATTGCGAAGGCAGGCTTTGACGCCGTCGATTACTGTATACTAAGCCTTGATAAGGAGGATTGCGTTTTAAATTCAGACGACTACAAGGCTTACGTTTTAAATCTTTCAGAGGTTGCAAAGCGTAATAACATTTATTTCAATCAGGGTCACGCCGTTGGCTATATGCCCCACCCCGACCACGACACGGTATTAAAAATGCTTATTGAAAAAAATAGGCGAGCCATTGAAATATCGGGCTTATTGGGTATTAAAACCCTTATTATTCACCCTGTTGCATTCGGCAATTACGTGGGCAACGAGGAATATGTTTTTGAAAAAAATATGCAGTATTTCAAGGGTCTTTTGCCATACGCCGAGGAGCACGGAGTTAAATTAGCCTGTGAAAATATGTGGTGCAGTGATAAACGAAAAAAGGTCACCATCGGCGGTGTTTGCGGCAATCCCTTTGAACACGCCAAATATATCGACGAGGTAAACCATCCCCTTTTCGTTGCCTGTCTTGACTTAGGTCACAGTGCGCTCTCAGGCAGGGAGGCTCAGGATTGCATTCGTGTTTTGGGCAACAGGTTACAGGCACTTCACGTTCACGATAACGATTACCTTGACGATATGCACACACTACCGGGGCTTAGCGAAATGAACTTTGATGAAATTATGAAAGCCCTTAAGGACATTAATTATCAGGGGGATTTCACCCTTGAAACGGACCATTTCTTCGACTCACTCAACACCATTGAGGAAACCGAGGTCGGTATGAAATTAGCCGAATTAATAGGCAGAAAGCTTATTGCAAAATTTAATACCTGAACACAAAGCCCTAACCTCGTTGAGTAAAATCAACGAGGTTTTACCATATACACAACAAAAACAACCGAACACTTTAAAACCCTTGAAAAAACAGAAAACAGAGCATAAACTATAATCACAAAGGGTACCCGAAGGAAAGGTGGCGTGAAATGAATTTCAAATTTTTTATCGATAAAAGCCGTGAGGAGGAAGTGATAGTTTACGCTCACGAAAAAAATGAAATCGTCAAAGAAATAGAAAGCATTGTACAGCAAAGCAACAGCGATTTGTTTGGTTATACTGAAACCGAGGCGAAAAAACTGAACCTTTTTGACGTTAACTGCTTTATAACAGAAAACAACAAAACCTATGCTCTTACGGATGAAAAGCTGCAGATTAAAAAGCGATTATATGAAATTGAGGCTATGGTTGACGACGGCTTCATAAAAATAAATCAATCCTGCATTGCTAACATTCGGCAGATAGAAAAGGTGCAGTCAACCTTTTCAGGCTCACTTTCGGTTATTTTTAAAAACGGCTACAAAGACTATATTTCAAGACGGAATTTAAAAAGCGTAAAGGAAAGGTTAGGTGTTAAATTATGAATAAATACTTAAAAGCATTTTTATTGAGAGGTCTTATTTTTGGAGGCTTCGGACCTGTAATTCTTGCAATAATTTATTTTTGTATTTCTCTGTTTCATCCCGAAACAGTCTTCAGCGGAACCGAAATTTTTTCAGGCATTCTTTCAACCTACATTCTCGCATTTGTTCACGCAGGTGCAAGTGTATTCAATAATATCGATGAATGGGGCTTAAATAAATCCATCGCCTGTCACTTCGGCGCACTTTATGCCGCATATTCGATTTGCTATCTTTTGAATAGCTGGATTCCCTTTGATTTAAAGGTTTTCGGCATATTCACCGCAATATTTATCGGCGTTTACCTTGTGGTGTGGACTGTAGTTTACCTGTGTGTAAGAAATGCAAGTAAAAAGCTTAACGCAAAGCTACCAACCAACGACTAAACTAAAACCTCCGTACAGATTGTAGTCTGCACGGAGGTGTTTTTATTCAAAATCATATTCTGCGGCGAACTTAGTGAAGTCGGGGGTTTCCGGCCTTCTGTCGCACGCCTGCCAACCCACAACCTTGTTTTCACAGGGTATAACCAGAAGCTCCTGACCGTACAGACCGCCCTTGTTATACGAATCCTTTATGCCGTTGGGCTTAAATTCATATTCTCTTTCAAGCACCTTCTGAACCCAAGCCTCAGATACAATTCTGTTACCGAGGTATTCACCACCGTTGAGATAAACCCCGCCGAGCTTTATCATATCCTCGCACCTTATATAAAGCCCCGTAGCACCTATAGCGTGACCCTTGGGGCAACAACTCCATGCCGCTTCTTTAAAGCCAAGGGGCAAGAAAATGTTTTCCCAACAGAAGTTGAAAAGGGGCTTTCCCGACACCTTATTTACAATTCTTGAAAGAATATAATATGATGCATCCTCGTAATGCCTTTCGGTATCAGGAGGACAAACCCATGTTTTGAGCATAATTTCCTTAAGGTAATCAGGGTCATACTCCGATGCATCCATAACGTCCGTATCAAAGCCACCGGGGAAACCCACCATATGGCGCATAAGCATATCAATTGTTGTGTTATCCCAATTATGGTCGTACCCTTCGGGACATTCGTCACCTAAAATGGCGGTAACTATATCCTCGGTGTTCAGAAATCCCCTGTCACACAAAATGCCCACGGCGGTAACCGTGTACATTTTAGAAATTGAGTATATATTCTGGGAGCCGTTATTCTCCTTAAGTTCAAGTCTTTCAGGCTCGTTGTTTCCTGTAATTTCCGCAACAGAAAACACTCTGCCACCCATTTGCTTTTCAAATTCAGCAAAATCCTTTAAAAACTGACTCATTTAAATCACCCTTATCAAAAATACCGCTTAGCGTAGGCGTCAATTATATTCATAGATTCCGCCTTGGCTTCGTGGTCGTCCTTAAGGGAATGGTTTGAATTTTCAAAAAGCAAGCCTTGATGCACAACCCCGTTCTTTTCGAGCAGTTCTAAGAAAAATTCAACGTGACCAACGGGCACAAGCTCATCATACTTGCCGTAAAAAACCGCCGTAGGCACACATTGTGCACAAACGTAATTTTCAGGTGATATTTTCATAAGTGCCCCTTGTGATTGGTCACTGAGAAGATTTTCCTTAGTAACCCTATAGCCACAGCATTTTGAAAGTATATCGTGCTTCCACTCCACGAATTTGTCTGCAATTCCTATAAGAAAATCGGGCTTCGCACAGTTGGGCGGCGGACAGTAAGCGCACACCGCAACGGGCTTTACAGGTGCGGTATCCATTCGGGTGTATGCGTACATAAGGGATAAATGCCCGCCTGCAGAAACACCCGACAAAAGTACTCCTTCGATATTATAGCCGTATTCCGCACAAACTGCTTTAACCTTTTTTAAGGCAAGGGTTATATCATCAAGCTCGTCAAAAATTGTAAGCTCCTCAGAAACAAAGCGGTAGTTCATTGTGCCACACAGATAACCCTTACTGCTGAAATACTCACAATCATCAAAATGCTTGTCCTTATCACCATCGTGCCACCCGCCACCGTGAATAAACAGCATAAAGCCCTCGGGTGCCGTAACACTTTTGGGAATATAAATGTCAATTATATGTCTTTCGTGGCTACCGTAAGCCACGTTTTCAAGAACAACAAAATTATTTTCCATAATCTGTAAAAACCTCTTTTATAGCTTCAAGATACCCGTAGCCGTAAAGGTCATCGGGCTGAAGATAGCTCGTTTCAGTCCATTCGTTCCAGCTGTTAACCGTAATAAAGGGTGCCGTCATATTACACTCTGCCATGGATTTATCGGCAAAGTCCTTGATGCGCTTGCAGGCATTTTTAAAGTTCTCGGGGGTATTGTTGGTTACAACACCGGGAACAAAATCATAGAATCTTACGTTATTATCCCAACCAACGGAAATGCTCGGGTAGAAGGGTATGTTTATTTCCTCAGAGGTTTTTTCGATATTTTCAATATACTCGTCGCAAACCTTGTTAAAATCACCATCAAAATCCGCACATCCGCCCCAGCTGTAATTAGTAACCGAGGACGCTCCAAGATAGTCGTACATCTGAGCGGATTTAACACCCTTCTGAGAGTCATCGTCACGAAGCCAGTTGAATACACGGTCGCGCCAATGTATAAACTGCAGGTGCAGACCCTTAAAGCCTGCAGCAATGGTCTTCTGACGGAATTGCTCAATAGCCTTTTTGCATTCGTCGCTTGTACCGAAGGAGCGTATGAAATTATCAATATCAAAAATCATATAAACGGGGCAACCGTCAATGCAATAATAATTTTCCTTTAAAAAGTATTTTTCAATAGTTCTGTCGCAGATATCCGAAAAAATCTCGGGTGTAACCACACCGCTCCAGATAACCGTATCCAGATCCTTGTCGGAGTTGCGCTTATCCCACAGATGGGTAGCATTATGGTTAGCCCACATAAGGCAGAATTTCATATCCCTGTTATTTTTAGCCTTCAGAAAGCCATCGTTAAGGCAATTTTCAAGAAACGGTCTGTTATCATACCAATACCAGTCGTAAATAAACACGTTAACACCGTAAGAAACGGCACAGGCAATCTGCTTTTCCATAACGGTAGAGTCTGCTTCGTTCTCATAACCCCACAAGGGAATGCGGGGCCAACGACAACCCTCGTAGCCCTTGTTGGTCATAGACTTAACGGTCTGCCATTCACCAATGCCATCGGGCCAGAAAATACGTGTTCGGGGCTCATCACCCGTATATGAAGGCCACACAAAAGCGGCAATATCATATTTTTTCATAATACACACCTCGCAGATTTTTGTGAGATAAATATCCAAACTGCATTTTCATCATATCACAGAAAAATACGGTTTTCAATAAAAGCGATATATTTGTGTGGGGAAATATATTGGTGAAATATTTTTCTTGCGAAAAATGCGAAATAAAATTCGCCATAACATTTGCGAAGCAAATATTTCACAAATCATAATTACAAGCGAATGTAATTCAATTCATTTACTCTAAAGGTGCAAAATCAATGCGGAGCATTGTATATCATCAATTCCGAAGGAATTGCATATCATTGTGTCGAAGGCACACTTCATTGCGAAGCACTTCATTTGCAGAAGGCTACTTCGTTTATACCGTAGGTGTAACATCGTTTTGTGTCCGCAAGCTGAATGAAGTTGACAGTAAGCTGTAAAACGAAGTACTCGCTACGCTCGTAACGGAGTTGTGCCTTGCGGACACAAACACAAAAAATAAAGCAAGTCTTTCGACTTGCTTTATTTTTTGGTGGAGACGGTCGGGATCGAACCGATGACCTCTTGAATGCCATTCAAGCGCTCTCCCA